>NZ_JAOWCH010000066.1:0-401832 GCF_030337065.1 Citrobacter sp. Cb004
TATAGTCATTCGCACCCTGAGAATTACACTTTGAAGTGATTCAGGGTATGCGCTTACTGGTTACGAATATTGAGCGAGAATCATGCGATGATCGCCGCTTTTCTTTCGAGCCAGTAGGTGCTCCACGTTCGCTAACGAATACTCAGGGCATGCAGATAACTGCTGGCTATATTTCTTTCGAAGAGCGTGGAATGCATACCAATCCCCGATAAAAAGGAGTTGGTGATGACTGAGACTAATCAATTTGCTGCGCACGTTGGTCTGGACTGGGCAGATAAAAAGCACGATGTCTGTGTTCAGTTTAAAAACGGTGAACGCACATTCCATGTGATTGAACATACGCCGGAAGCGCTTGATGTCTGGCTTACCGAGTTACACCAGAAGGTAAAAGGCAGGATCGCTATCGCCGTTGAGCTGAAGAAAGGTCCCGTGGTGTATGCTCTTCAGAAATATCCATTTATCACCGTTTTCCCCGTCCACGCTTTGTCTCTGGCTCGTTACCGGCAAGCCTTCTCGCCCAGCGGTGCTAAAGATGACCCGCAGGATGCCGAGCTGGCATTAGAGTTAATGCTGCGTTATCCCCAAAAGATAAAAGCCATTGAACCCGACAATGCCGATATCCGGTTACTCCAGCAACTGGTTGAGCAGCGTCGTCAGTTGGTTGAAGATAAGCGCCGTTTTGTGAACCGGCTAATCAACACACTCAAACAGTATTATCCTCAGCCCCTGGAGTGGTTCTCACATCGGGGTAGCTTGCTATTGTGTGAACTGATTATGCGATGGCCCAGTCTGCAACAACTAAAACGAGCCAGGCGAGACACGATCCGCAACTTTCTCAATGCCAAAGGTGGCCGCGCAATGGCCCTTACCGAGCAGCGTGTTGTGAGTATTGATAACGCCATTCCGTTGACGACAGACCCGAGTGTTATAGAGGCTAATGCTTTGATGGCAACAGCACTGGCGACACAAATTAAAGTCGTGAGTGAAATCATCAAAACCTATGACGAACGAATCGAAACGCTGTTTGACACATTGCCAGATTCGGGGCTGTTCAAATCACTTCCGGGCATGGGGCCGTGTTTGGGACCACGAATGCTTGCTGCACTTGGTGATAACCGTGACCGGTTTAACAGCGCTGAAGAAATTCAAAACTACGCAGGTATTGCACCGGTGACAGAACGAAGTGGCCAGAAATCCTGGGTTCACTGGCGATGGCAGTGTGCCAAGTTCGTCCGGCAAACCTTTGTTGAATGGGCTGCCAAGACGGTTAACTCATCATACTGGGCCAGACTTTATTATCGGGGACTGCGAGAAAAAGGAAAATCTCACCAGTCTGCAATCCGGGCTCTGGCCTTCAAATGGATAAGGATCATTTACCGCTGCTGGAAGACCAAGACCCAGTACGATGAAGCGAAGTATTTGCTGGCACTGGAAGCGCGAAAGTCGCCCTTACTGAAGCCATAAAAAAGCTTGTCGAATGTCTCAGGGCGTGAAGCGGTTGGAAAAGAGCGCAATAATAGGTGCGCCCAGCACCACGCCAAAAGCGTAAAACGAAATCATATGGCCAGCGGCAGGGATGGAAATTCCCACGTCCCGCGCCAGCTCGGTGAGTACACCCATGATGCCAAACTCGGCCATGCCCAGCCCAAATGTCCCCAGAGCTAAAGAGAAAATGACTTTTTTCATACCACCTGCCAACAAGAAAGACGCACGATGTGCGCCATAGCGGCGAACGTTCGCCGCCAATAGAGATAGCTTGCGGATAAGCGAAGTGGAATGCCATTTCATATCCGTCTTTGTGTATTCACGATCGTGCTATGTGCCGTGCCGGATAGCGCTGGCGCATATCCGGCCTCCAGGAGCTGAGATGCTATCAGGCATCAACTGCAAACATTTTATCGAGTTTGCTGTAGCCCAGTCCGTTGATTTTTTTGACCTTGATCTGCACCGGAATGCGTTCTTTCATCGCTTCAACGTGGCTGATGACACCAATGGTTTTGCCAGTGGCGTTGAGCGCATCGAGCGCATCCAGGGCGGTATCCAGCGTTTCGCTGTCCAACGTGCCGAAACCTTCGTCGAGGAACAAGGAGTCAATTCGCGTTTTGTGGCTGACCAGGTCGGACAACGCCAGCGCCAGCGCCAGACTCACGAGGAAGCTCTCGCCGCCGGAAAGCGTACGTGTGTCACGCACGGCATCGGCCTGCCAGGTATCAACCACTTCCAGCTCCAGCGCTTCGCTGGCCTTGCGCTGCAACAGATAGCGACCGTGCAGACGGGTCAACTGGTTGTTGGCAAGCCAGACCAGATTATCCAGCGTCAGCCCCTGGGCAAACTTGCGGAATTTATCTCCCTCTTTCGAGCCAATCAGCGCGTTCAGATAGCCCCAGTCTTCGACCTGCTGTGCGACTTTCGTAATCTCGAGCATCAGCGCCTGCTGCTGCTGGCGGTTTTCACCATCCTGCTTGAGCTGCTGGCGAATTTCGCCCTGACGAGTGGTGTTCTCCCGTAGCTGCTGGGTGAGTTGCGCCAGCGCGTCGTGAAGATGTTGCACAGTGAGCGTGAGATCCACCCCGGTTGGTAGCTGTTGTTGATGAGTCGCCAGCGCCTGCTGCGCCTGATTAAGCAGCGTTTGCGCCTGCTGTCGCTGGCTTTCCAGTGATTGCTTCAATTGTTCAAGGCGGTTAAAGGTCTCTTCATCCAGCAGGGCGGCAACAAAGGCGTCGCGATCGGCAAAGATGCTGGCCTGCAATGCGGTATCAAACTGCGCCTGAATTTCTGCAGCGCGCTGAACGTCCTGCGCCTCCTGCTGCTGTAAGGTTTGCCACTGCCCCTGTAAAGAGAGGCAATCGTCGTGCACCTGCCGCCAGTTTTCCAGCGACAGATTCTCAATGTTTTCACCAAGCGCATCGGTTTCAGGCAGCGTTTCCAGCACCGGCGCAAGCTGGGCGATTCGAGCCTGTAATTCAGTCAGTTCGTTCTGGCGCTGCTGCCACATTTGCGCTTCGTTCGCCCGTTCGCTCAGCCATGAGGCGACTTCAGCCTCGGTCGGAAGGGACAGACCATGACGGGCCAGCTCGGCGGTTAACGTTGCCTGACGCTGGTCAATATGCTGCTGGAGCTGAGTAATCTGCTCTGTGTGTGCGGTGATTTGCGCTTGCAGGGTATGACGCAGACTCAGTTGGTGAAGCTGCTGCTCGTGCTCTTCCTGGGCGGCAAGCCACGGGGCGATGTCATCCTGCGGTTGCAGCGTCACGTTGAGGCTGGCGGTGACTGTCTGCCACTCTTGAGTAAGTGCTTGCTCTTCCTGAGAAAGCGTTTGTACTTCGCGTTCATCGCGCTGAAGTTGCTGGGTTATCGCCTCAAGTTGACCGCGTAGCGTTGAACCCTCATCGGCCAGCGTTTTGACCTCTTTTTCCAGCGCTTCACGCCGTGTCTGATTCACACTCAGTTCGAGCGTTTGATAGCGCTCAATCGCCGGGTGCGTGGTGGAGCCGCAAAGTGGGCAAGGCATGCCGGATTGCAATAGTGCCCGCTGGCTTTCCAGATCTTTGATCCGGGCTTCCTGCTCGCAAATGATTCTCACATCGGCAAGCTGCTGATTTTTATCTTTATAGCGCTGACGCTTTTCTGTAAGCACCGCATTGCGCTGGGCCAGCTCCTGCTGACGCTGCACAAGCGTGGCGCGTAGCTGCGCCAGTTGCTTATGCTTCGGGGCGATTTGCCCGTGCAGATTACTCAGCCGCTGGCGTAACGGACGAAGCTGCACATGTTGCGCCAGCGCTTCCGTTACCTGTTGTACCGAAAGGGTCAGCGTGGGAAGCGCCAGCGCATCGAGCTTGCGCGTGTCGTTCTCCCGCAACTGCTGCCACTGGCGCAGTTGGGCGCTGGCGTCGGACTGTTGGGCCAGCAGCGCTTTCCATCCTGCCAGTTCGCTACTCCACAAACGGAAGCGGTCATGTTCCTTCAACCAGTCGGTTAACGTTTGCTGTCCGGCGAGCATAGCGGCTGACTGCGTTTGTGCCTGCTGACGAATACGTCCGCGCAGCGCTAAGCTGCTTTGTAAGCGAGCATTCACTTCCTGAATCTTCTGTCGCGTACGGTCAATCGTAGCCGTTTGTTCCTGGATTCGCTCCCAGTGTGGGCGTAACGCTCTGGCCGGGAGTGCCAGACTCAGCGCCGCCAGTTGCGGCTGCGCGTCTTCCTGCGCCTGAAGTGCAGCCTGTAATGCCTGCTGGTGGCGGTTTATCTCCGCCTGTAGCTCATTTTGCCGCATGAGCCAGTTGAGGTGCTGCTGCTGGGCTTGTTGGCAGGTAAGATATTGTTTTTCTTCGTCAGTAAGTACCTGCAAACTTTCTGTCAGGGATTGCAATTGCTCTGGCGCTAACAGCGCAACACCGCTGGCCTGGGCCTGCAGTTTTTCCAGTTCCGTACGCGCTGATTTGTGCTTTTCAAATACCATGGCGGAGATTTGGCCGTAGATCTCAGTGCCGGTCAGCTCTTCCAGCAGCTCGGCGCGCTCTTTCGGTTTGGCATTGAGAAATGCGGCAAACTGCCCCTGAGACAGCAGCATCGAACGGGTAAAACGTCCGTAATCCAGCCCGGTAAGCTCGGCGGTCATCTCCAGCTTATCTTTGACCTTATCGGCGAGGATTTTACCGTCGGAGCAGCGGGCCAGCTCTACGCGAGGGACCTGCAGATTGCCCTCCGGCTGATTGCGCGCCCGGTTCTGGCTCCAGAATGCGCGGTAGGCTTCGCCCCGCACCTCAAACTCGACCTCGGCCAGACACTCCGCGGTGTCGCGGGTCATCAGGTCGTTTTGCGACTGTGACACGGTATTCAGGCGCGGCGTTTCGTGGTACAGCGCAAGGCAAATTGCGTCCAGCAGGGTCGTTTTCCCCGCGCCCGTTGGCCCGGTGATAGCGAACAACCCGTTGCTGGCAAACGGTTCTGCCGTAAAATCGACTTTCCATTCTCCCTTCAGGGAGTTGAGGTTTTTCAGGCGCAGGCTGAGAATTTTCATGCTTCAGCCTCCCCGGCAAGCGTTTGTAAGGTTGCGCTAAACAGCTGGTTAAGCCGCTCACGCTGCGGTTCTTCGAGTTCTTCCAGCGCCAGGCGGCGGTCAAAAACCTCTGCCACGCTCAGCTCGCTTAACGTTTCACGTCGTTCATTGGCCATAATGCGTTCGCGCTGTTCACGACTGCGGCGCACCAGTAGCACTTCTACCGGTAAATCTTCGGTTAAGGCCTGGATCTTACGTTGCATATCATGCAGGTAGTCGTCGGTGGTGATTTCAATATCCAGCCACACCGGTGGCTCTTGCTGCACGCCGCGCCACTGCTCAAGCTGGGTAGTAATGGCGGCTAAATCGCCTTTCAGTACCGCAAGCTGCTGCGTAACCGGCACGGTGAGATTTTCAACGGCGCTGAGTTTCCCCGCGTCAAAGCTCACCAGATGTACACATTTGCTTTTGCCGCACTCGTCAAAACTGAGGGCAATCGGCGAGCCGCAGTAGCGAATATGTTCCGTGCCGCCGATAACCTGCGCCCGGTGAATATGTCCCAGCGCGATGTAGTCTGCCGGTGGGAAGTTTTGCGCTGGGAAGGCGTCCAGCGTACCGATATAAATGTCACGTACGGCGTCGCTTTTACTGGCTCCGACGGTGGTCAAATGCCCGGTCGCAATGATGGGAAGATTGTGGTCGCCGCGCAGCGTGCAGGCATCCTGATACTGCTGCTGATAATAGTCGGTGATTGCGCCCAGTAAATGCTGCTGTTTTTCTTGTCCTGTCAGCCCGGCCTGGCTGGTGATGATGTCGCGCGGACGTAAAAAAGGCACCGGACACAGGATCGCCCCCAGCGTACCGTCGCGTAGCGGCAGTATCTGCGGCCCATGGCCAGCGCTGGCAACCACCGTGGTGTTGAGAAACGCCAGAATATCGCGGGATTCATTGAGCGTGGCGACAGAGTCATGGTTGCCTGCCAGCACCACCAGATGACAGCCGGTTTGCTGCAGTTTGACGACAAAACGGTTATACAGCTCACGGGCATAGCTAGGCGGTGAGCCGGTATCGAAAATGTCGCCTGCCACAATAATGGCATCCACCTGCTGGGATTGTGCCGTTTCCAGCAGCCAGTCGAGAAAGGCCTGATGCTCGGCGGCGCGGCTCTTGCTGTAGAAATTTTGGCCCAGATGCCAGTCAGACGTGTGAAGGATGCGCATAAGAGTTCCATGACGGTAAAACAATGGCGGGGATTATAACCCTTCACGAGTGGGAATATCTTGTCTCCGGGCTGTCATAATTCGCCGGGCTGCGTTAAACCTGGACTATCTTTTCATAAATCTGTCATAAAACTGACGCATAATGGCACTGTATTGATGGCAAACGATTTAATTACAAACAGGGCAAATCATGGCGAGACGTATTCTGGTCGTAGAAGATGAAGCTCCAATTCGTGAAATGGTCTGCTTCGTGCTCGAGCAAAACGGATTTCAACCCGTTGAAGCCGAAGACTATGACAGTGCTGTGAACCAACTCAATGAACCCTGGCCGGATCTCGTCCTGCTTGACTGGATGCTTCCAGGCGGCTCGGGTCTACAGTTTATTAAACATCTCAAGCGCGAAGCGATGACGCGGGATATCCCGGTGATGATGCTGACGGCGAGGGGGGAAGAGGAAGATCGCGTCCGGGGGCTGGAAACCGGCGCGGATGACTATATTACCAAGCCCTTTTCTCCCAAGGAGCTGGTGGCGCGTATTAAAGCAGTTCTGCGTCGTATTTCACCGATGGCGGTGGAAGAGGTTATAGAGATGCAGGGGCTAAGCCTTGATCCCACCTCGCATCGCGTGATGACCGGCGAGGATCCGCTGGATATGGGGCCGACCGAATTCAAACTGTTGCACTTCTTTATGACTCATCCCGAGCGTGTCTACAGTCGCGAGCAACTCCTCAATCATGTCTGGGGAACCAATGTGTACGTGGAAGACAGGACTGTGGATGTGCACATCCGCCGCTTGCGTAAGGCGCTGGAGCACAGCGGACACGATCGTATGGTGCAGACGGTTCGCGGGACGGGATATCGTTTTTCAACCCGCTTCTGACTGACAAGAATCAGGGCCTGAAGGATTAGGCCGTATAGGGAGTAAGACGTTTGCTAGAACGATTGTCATGGAAAAGGTTGGTACTGGAGCTGATCCTGTGCTGCATACCGGCATTTATCCTTAGCGCTTTTTTCGGTTACCTGCCCTGGTTTTTACTGGCGTCGGTAACGGGCCTGCTTATCTGGCATTTCTGGAATTTATTACGTTTGTCCTGGTGGCTATGGGTCGACAGAAGCATGACGCCGCCGCCGGGGCGAGGCAGTTGGGAGCCGTTGCTGTACGGGCTGCATCAAATGCAACTGCGCAACAAAAAGCGCCGTCGTGAACTGGGTAATCTGATTAAACGTTTTCGTAGCGGGGCGGAATCGCTACCCGACGCGGTGGTGCTGACCACTGAAGAAGGCGGTATCTTCTGGTGTAACGGACTGGCCCAGCAGGTTCTGGGACTGCGCTGGCCGGACGATAGCGGGCAAAATATTCTTAACCTGTTGCGCTACCCGGAATTTACACAATATCTGAAAACGCGCGATTTTAGCCGACCGATCAATCTGGTACTCAATACCGGACGGCATCTGGAAATTCGCGTGATGCCCTATACCGATAAGCAACTGCTGATGGTGGCGCGCGACGTTACCCAGATGCATCAACTGGAAGGTTCACGACGTAACTTTTTCGCCAACGCCAGCCATGAACTGCGTACGCCTCTGACGGTGTTACAAGGGTACCTGGAAATGATGCAGGAGCATCCGCTGGAAGGGACGACGCGTGAAAAAGCGCTGCATACCATGCGCGAACAAACGTATCGCATGGAAGGGCTGGTGAAACAGCTGCTGACGCTGTCAAAAATTGAGGCTGCGCCGACGCTACTGCTGAATGAGAAAGTCGATGTACCCATGATGCTGCGCGTGCTCGAACACGAAGCGCAAACGCTGAGCCAGCAAAAACATACGTTTACCTTTGATGTTGATAACAGCCTGAACGTGCGGGGTAACGAGGAGCAGTTGCGTAGCGCTATCTCGAATCTCGTCTACAACGCGGTGAACCATACGCCAGCGGGAACGCACATTACCGTACGCTGGCAGCATGTGGCGTCGGGGGCGGAGTTTTGCGTGGAAGACAACGGTCCAGGCATTGCCGCCGAGCATATTCCACGATTAACCGAACGTTTTTATCGTGTGGATAAGGCGCGATCACGGCAAACGGGCGGCAGCGGACTTGGTCTGGCCATCGTTAAGCATGCGCTGCATCATCACGACAGTCGCTTGAGTATCGAAAGCGAACCAGGCGTTGGGACGCGATTTAGTTTCGTGATCCCGGAACGTTTAATTGCCAAAATTAACGGTTAAGGCGCATTCGTAAGATAATCTTTCCAAAAGCCAGCGCAAGCTGGCTTTTTCTATGCGGTCAATATAACCATCCTGAATTTTACGACGTTTGGTTGTTTTTTGTTCGAACTATTACCCATACCTTTTTCCATGAAATGGTGTTTTGTGCTAACCCCATTTTTCATATCGCTATATTGTTCTGGTTTTGGGATCCCACCTTGCTTTAAAACGTTATAAGCGTTTAAATTGCGCTCCAGGTGCTGTCATACCGACTGCATTTACGCGGTAAATCGAAAAACTATTCTTCGCCGCGCCAGTCTGGGAGTGTTTCCCGCTGGAATTGAGCAAAAATGCCGCTGTATTGTCCCCCAGGGAAAGGCAAAAATTTATTATTTTCAACACCACATCCACAGGCAGTAAGACTTTATGACCCATCAGTTAAAATCGCGCGATATTATCGCTTTGGGATTTATGACATTTGCACTGTTCGTTGGTGCAGGTAACATCATCTTCCCCCCAATGGTTGGTTTGCAGGCAGGTGAACACGTCTGGACTGCGGCTTTTGGCTTTTTGATTACCGCCGTTGGCCTGCCGGTACTTACCGTTGTCGCGCTGGCGAAAGTCGGTGGTGGTGTGGACCGACTGAGCACGCCTATCGGTAAAGTCGCTGGTTTGCTGCTGGCGACCGTGTGCTATCTGGCTGTTGGACCGTTATTTGCTACGCCGCGTACCGCGACGGTCTCTTTCGAAGTCGGGATTGCACCGCTGACCGGTGACTCCGCGCTGCCACTGCTTATCTACAGCGTGGTCTATTTCGCGATTGTGATTCTGGTTTCGCTGTATCCGGGCAAACTGCTGGATACGGTTGGTAATTTCCTGGCCCCGCTGAAAATCCTGGCGCTGGTGGTCCTGTCTGTCGCCGCAATCGTCTGGCCAGCAGGCCCGATCAGCAATGCGATGGAAGCCTATCAAACTGCGGCGTTTTCTAATGGCTTCGTGAACGGGTATCTGACCATGGATACGCTGGGCGCGATGGTATTTGGTATTGTTATCGTCAACGCCGCTCGCTCGCGTGGCGTTACTGAAGCGCGTCTGCTGACCCGTTATACCGTTTGGGCGGGTTTGATGGCGGGTGTGGGCTTAACGCTGCTGTATCTCGCGCTGTTCCGTCTGGGTTCAGATAGTGCAATTCTGGTCGATCAATCTGCTAACGGCGCGGCAATTCTGCATGCGTATGTTCAGCACACCTTTGGTGGCGCAGGGAGCTTCCTGCTGGCGGCGTTGATTTTCATCGCCTGTCTGGTCACCGCTGTTGGCCTGACCTGCGCGTGCGCAGAGTTCTTTGCCCAGTACGTTCCACTGTCTTATCGTACGCTGGTATTTATCCTCGGCGGCTTCTCGATGGTGGTCTCTAACCTGGGTCTGAGCCATCTGATTCAGATCTCTATTCCGGTGCTGACGGCTATCTATCCGCCATGTATCGCACTGGTTGTATTAAGTTTTACCCGCTCATGGTGGCATAATTCTTCCCGCGTCATTGCACCTGCGATGTTTATCAGCCTGATTTTTGGTATCCTTGATGGCATTAAAGCTTCTGCAATTGGCGACGTGTTACCGGCCTGGACCCAGCGTTTACCGCTGGCGGAGCAGGGGCTGGCGTGGTTGATGCCAACAGTCGTGATGGTGGTCCTGGCAGTTATCTGGGATCGTGCAGCGGGTCGACAAGTGACCTCCAGCGCACACTAATATCACTGACAATAAGTTTTAACCACGGGGCTATTAACATGGCCCCGTGGTTTTTTATTGTGTTAACAGGTTAGGAATCGATGGAAAGTAATAACAAGCTAAAGCGTGGGCTGAGCACCCGGCACATTCGCTTTATGGCATTAGGTTCAGCAATTGGTACCGGGCTGTTCTACGGCTCGGCCGATGCCATCAAAATGGCGGGGCCAAGCGTGTTGCTGGCCTATATTATCGGCGGCGTAGCGGCGTATATCATTATGCGCGCGCTGGGCGAAATGTCCGTTCATAACCCTGCTGCCAGCTCCTTCTCGCGCTATGCGCAGGAAAACCTCGGACCGCTGGCAGGCTACATAACCGGCTGGACCTACTGTTTTGAAATCCTGATTGTCGCCATTGCCGATGTGACTGCCTTTGGTATTTACATGGGCGTCTGGTTCCCGGCCGTACCGCACTGGATTTGGGTACTCAGCGTGGTATTGATTATCTGCGCCATCAACCTGATGAGCGTGAAGGTGTTTGGCGAGCTGGAATTTTGGTTCTCGTTCTTTAAAGTCGCCACCATTATCATCATGATTGTCGCTGGTTTTGGCATCATCATTTGGGGGATTGGTAACGGCGGGCAGCCTACCGGTATCCATAATCTGTGGAGCAACGGCGGTTTCTTCAGTAACGGCTGGCTCGGCATGGTGATGTCGCTACAAATGGTGATGTTCGCCTACGGCGGGATTGAGATTATCGGGATTACCGCTGGCGAAGCCAAAGACCCGGAAAAATCTATTCCGCGCGCCATCAATTCCGTACCGATGCGTATCCTCGTGTTTTACGTGGGGACGCTGTTCGTCATCATGTCTATTTACCCGTGGAACCAGGTCGGCACTGACGGTAGCCCGTTCGTTCTGACGTTCCAGCATATGGGGATTACCTTTGCCGCCGGGATCCTCAACTTCGTAGTCCTGACCGCGTCGCTGTCGGCCATCAACTCTGACGTCTTTGGCGTGGGACGTATGCTGCATGGTATGGCGGAGCAGGGCAGTGCGCCAAAAATGTTCGCCAAGACGTCGCGTCGTGGCGTGCCATGGGTGACGGTGATGGTGATGACCATCGCGCTGCTGTTTGCGGTGTATCTTAACTACATCATGCCGGAAAACGTCTTCCTGGTGATCGCCTCTCTGGCGACCTTCGCAACGGTATGGGTGTGGATTATGATCCTGCTGTCACAAATTGCCTTCCGTCGTCGTCTGCCGCCGGAAGAGGTTAAGGCGCTGAAATTTAAAGTGCCGGGTGGGGTTGTGACGACCGTCATTGGCCTGATTTTCCTGGTCTTTATCATCGCGCTTATCGGCTATCATCCGGATACCCGCATTTCGCTATACGTCGGCTTTGCGTGGATTATCCTGCTGCTTGCCGGCTGGGTTTTCAAGCGCCGTCGCGAGCGCCAACTGGCTGAAGCGCAGTAATATTTTTGCCGGGTAGCTTAATGTTACCCGGCAATTTTCTCCTCCCCCACACTCCTCCCCCAATAAACGTTAAGATGATGAGTGATCCTGCACTTCGCTATGGCAAGGTGACGTCATTATCATCAAAGGGGATACGTGATGTTGAACGCCTGGCACCTTCCGGTTGCCCCATTTGTTAAGCAAAACAAAGATCAACTGACGATTACATTATGGCTGGCGGGGGAAAATCCACCCCAGCGGGTGACGCTACGCGCAGAAAACGATAACGAAGAGATTTCGTTGGGTATGCACAAGCAACGCAGCCAGCCGCAACCGGGCGTGACCGCGTGGAGAGCGGCGATCGATCTCTCCAGCGGACAGCCTCGTCGACGCTATAGTTTTAAATTACTTTGGCTCGATCGTCAGCTGTGGTTTACCCCGCAGGGATTCAGCCGTTTTCCGCCTGCGCGTCTGGAGCAGTTTGCTGTTGATGTGCCGGATAACGGTCCGCAGTGGGCCGCCGATCAGATTTTTTACCAAATTTTCCCGGACCGTTTTGCCCGCAGCCAGTCGCGTGAAGCGACTCAGGATAACGTCTATTACCACCATGCCGCCGGACACGATATTGTGCGGCGCGAGTGGGATGAACCGCTTACGGCCCAGGCCGGTGGCTCCACGTTTTATGGCGGCGATTTGGACGGCATCAGCGAAAAGCTGCCGTATCTGAAAACGTTAGGCGTCACGGCGCTGTACCTGAATCCGGTATTTACCGCGCCGAGCGTGCATAAATACGATACCGAAGATTACCGTCATGTTGATCCGCAGTTTGGCGGCGACAGGGCGCTGCTGCGCCTGCGTCACACCACCCAACAGCAGGGGATGCGCCTGATTCTCGACGGTGTTTTTAACCATAGCGGCGATTCACACGCCTGGTTTGACCGACATAATCGGGGAACGGATGGCGCGTGCCATAATCCGCAATCCCCCTGGCGCGACTGGTATCATTTCTCAGCCGACGGCGTCGCGCTCGACTGGCTGGGGTATTCCAGCCTGCCCAAGCTGGACTTTTCCTCTGAAAGCCTGGTGAATGAAATTTATCGCGGCGAAGACAGTATCGTTCGCCACTGGCTGAAAGCGCCGTGGAGTATGGACGGCTGGCGTCTTGACGTGGTGCATATGCTGGGAGAGGCCGGTGGTGCGCACAACAACCTGCAGCACGTGGCCGGAATTACGCAGGCGGCGAAAGAGACCCAGTCAGAGGCATATGTGGTGGGCGAGCATTTTGGCGACGCGCGCCAATGGTTGCAGGCCGACGCAGAAGATGCCGCCATGAACTATCGCGGTTTTACCTTCCCTGTATGGGGATTTCTCGCCAATACCGATATCTCATACGATCCGCAATTCATTGACGCCCAGACCTGTATGGCGTGGATGGATAACTATCGTGCGGGTTTGTCGCATCAGCAGCAGTTGCGGATGTTCAACCAGCTCGACAGCCACGATACTGCCCGTTTTAAATCTCTGCTCGGTAAAGACGTCGCACGTTTACCGTTGGCGGTGGTGTGGCTGTTTACCTGGCCTGGCGTGCCCTGTATTTACTACGGTGACGAAGTGGGACTGGATGGGAACAACGATCCGTTTTGTCGCAAACCATTCCCGTGGCAGCCTGAAAAACAGGACGCTAACCTGCTGGCGTTGTATCAGCGGCTGGCAACATTACGCCACCAGAGCCAGGCGCTGCGCCATGGTGGTTGTCAGGTGATTTACGCCGAGGATAACGTGGTGGTGTTTGTACGCGTGCTAAACCGCCAGCGTGTATTGGTGGCGATTAACCGTGGCCACGCCTGTGAAGTGGTCCTGCCAGCCTCGCCATTACTGAGCGTCAGCCAATGGCTGCACCAGGAGGGCAAAGGCGTGCTTGCCGAGGATATCCTGACGCTGCCGGCGATTTCCGCCTCGGTGTGGATGGGTCATTGATATAAGCGCGTAACATCCGGGCTTGCCAGCAGCGTTTCCCGCCACCAGCGCTGCGCCAGTCCATCGCGGTTATTGCGCCAGGCCATATAGGCCACGTCTTTTTGGCGAAATGAGATCACCGTTTTTTCCACCAGCTCGCCCGTGGCAAGCCACGGGTTAGCAATATGGCGGGGGAGAAATCCGCAACCCAAGCCGGCCCGCAGTAGCATCACCTTACTGTGGAAATCATCAACGCGAATCTGCGCCTGCTCCTCCATCAGATTGGTTTGTAACGGATGACAAAAGCGGGCGCTGTCGCTAATGACAATCGCCCGGTGCAGGCACAACTGTTCGTTAGTCAGGCCATCCGGTGCTGCGGCCAGCGGATGCTCAGGCGCAACGACAAACACATTGTCCAGCGTGCCAAGCATTTTGTAGGACCAGGCCGCTGACGTAGGCGGTTCATTAATCGCCCCCAAAATAATATCTGCTCCATTATGGGTCAGCTCCTCCCAGGAGCCCGCCAGCGTATGGTGGGTGAAGTTAAGGCGGGTTTGCTTATTCAGCGCGTGAAATTCATCGACAATGGGCAACAGCGAGGCGAAAGGGAAGGAGTCGTCCAGCGCAATCGCCAGCTCTTTTTCCCAGCCTGAATTCAGCTGCACCGCCTGCTTTTCGAGATCTTTTGCCGCGCTCAGCAGCAAACGTCCCTTTTCCAGCATCATCTGACCGGTGTCGGTAAATTTTGCCCGGTGACCGGAACGGTCAAGCAACTCGATATTCAAATCACTTTCCAGCTTTTGAATCATATAGCTGAGTGCTGCAGGGGTTTTAAACAGCGATTCCGCCGCCGCGGCAAATGAACCCTGTTTATCATGAGTTTTGCCCCCGACGGGACGCAGGTTGTCGATCTGCAAGGACATACGGTGATCCCGGGCCTGAACGATTCGCACCTGCACCTCATTCGCGGCGGTCTGAATTACAACCTGGAATTGCGTTGGGAAGGCGTTCCGTCGCTGGCGGACGCGCTACGCATGCTCAAAGAGCAGGCTGACAGAACGCCATCGCCGCAATGGGTGCGCGTGGTGGGCGGCTGGAGCGAATTCCAGTTTGCCGAACGTCGCATGCCAACCCTCGAAGAACTGAATGAAGCTGCCCCGGATACCCCAGTTTTTGTTCTGCACCTCTACGACAGAGCTTTGCTGAACCGTGCCGCACTGAAAGCAGTCGGCTACACCAAGGCGACGCCGGACCCGGCGGGTGGTGAGATTGTGCGTGATAGCAACGGTAACCCAACCGGGATGCTGATCGCCAAACCCAACGCCATGATCCTTTATTCGACGCTGGCAAAAGGACCAAAACTGCCGCTGGAAATGCAGGTCAACTCGACCCGGCAGTTTATGCGCGAGCTGAACCGTCTAGGGCTGACCAGCGCCATCGATGCAGGCGGTGGTTTTCAGAACTACCCGGAAGATTACGAGATAATTGAGCAGTTACACGCCAACAAACAGATGACGGTGCGCATCGCCTACAACTTGTTTACCCAGCGTCCGCAGCAGGAACTGGAAGACTTTGAACGCTGGACCGATATGCTCAAACCAGGGCAGGGGACCGACTTCTACCGTGCCAATGGGGCAGGGGAAATGCTGGTCTTCTCGGCCGCGGATTTTGAAGACTTCCTCCAGCCACGCCCGGATCTGCCGGAAGGTATGGAAGATGAGCTGGAACGCGTGGTACGCCACCTCGTGGAGCACCGCTGGCCGTTCCGCCTGCACGCCACCTACGATGAATCCATCAGCCGAATGCTCGCCGTATTCGAGAAGGTGAATCGCGATATCCCGTTCAATGGCCTGCACTGGTTCTTCGATCACGCTGAAACGATTACCGAACGGAATATCGAGCGCGTAAAAGCGCTGGGGGGCGGGATCGCTGTTCAGCACCGTATGGCGTTCCAGGGCGAATATTTTGTCGATCGCTACGGCAAAGATGCGGTCAAACATACCCCGCCGGTGGCGAAAATGCTGGCGGCTGACGTTCCGGTAGGGCTGGGGACTGATGCCACCCGCGTGGCCAGCTACAACCCGTGGACAGCGCTCTACTGGCTGGTTTCGGGACGTACTGTGGGAGGGATGGCGATGTACGATGATAACAATCGCCTGCCGCGCGATGTGGCGCTGGAATTGTGGACGGCCGGTAGCGCCTGGTTCTCCAGCGAACAGGGTAAGAAAGGGCGCATCGAGAAAGACCAACTGGCCGACCTGGTGGTGCTGTCTAAAGATTACTTCAGTGTGCCGGAAGAGGAGATCAAAGGCATAGAGTCGGTAATGACCATTGTCGATGGCAAAGTGGTGTATGCGGCCGGGCATTTCACTCCGCTGGCGCCGCCGGCCATCCCGGTTGTACCTGACTGGTCGCCGGTGGTAAAAGTGCCGGGGCACTATCGCTTAGCGCCGCCTGCTGCGGCGAAAATTGGCGCAATGGTGCAGATGCACCAGTGCTGCGGCAGCTGCGGCGTACACGGTCATCAGCATGATATAGCGCGTAAATCGGCAATTCCGGTGTCAGATGACCGGGCTTTCTGGGGCGCGCTTGGCTGCTCCTGCTTCGCGTTTTAATCCCTCATCACAGCCCCTGGCCAAACGCAGGGGCTGATTGTCTATTCTGAAAAGCGGTTCATCGTGTTAACCGATATGGCGCAACTGCAACAATTTGTGTCATTCTGGTCTGTCTTTATACAGTGAAGGTGGAAACATGGATGAGCTGCTAACCCTTGGCTGCATTGTATTATTCTTCGCGCTGGTAGTGGTTCCTGGCCTCGCGATCGTGGCATTCAGACGCAGTGCGGCTGTAAGTTCTGAGCTGGTGGTCTTGCGCCGTCGGGTAGAGGAGCTGGAGCTGCGCGGTGTGGCGCAGACCAGCGCCGTTGAGCCAATGGCAGCAAAAGATATTGTTCCTGCCGATGCGCCAACGGCTGCGATGAGCAGCGTATCGCCGGAGCCAGTAACTGAGCCGCCGCCTGAGCCCGTTAACCCGTGGGCTTCACAGCCGAAGCCGGATAATGCGGCGGTATCTACGCCCGACGTCGAGCGGCCTTCTGCTTTTGGCGGGGTAATGTCATCGCTGGTGCGCTGGTTTATGCAGGGTAACCCGTTGGCAAAGCTCGGTATTTTGCTCCTGTTTTTGGGGCTTTCTTTCCTGCTGCGTTATACGGTCGAACATTCTCTGTTTCCGCTGGAGCTGCGTCTGGTGGCGGCCGCGCTGTTCTCTATTGTGCTGTTGGCATTGGGCTGGCGGTTGCGGCATAAGCAACCGATCTATGCGCTGATATTACAGGGGGGAGCTACCGGAGCACTCTATCTCACCGTCTTTGGCGCGTTCCGGCTGTGGCAAATGCTGCCAATGACGCTGGCATTTGCGCTGCTGGTGGTGATTTGTGCGGCGAGTGTGGGGCTGGCTATTCTGCAAAGGGCGCTCAGTCTGGCGATGCTGGCAAGTCTTGGCGGTTATCTCGCGCCGCTGCTGCTTTCCACCGGCGGTGGCAGTCATGTCGCGCTCTTCTCATTCTATCTTCTGCTCTCGGTCGGCATTCTCGCCATCAGCATCTGGCAGCACTGGCGGGAGCTTAATCTGCTTGGCCTGCTGTTCACCTTCGGCGTTGGCGGGGTGTGGGGCCTGGAGGGCTATCGACCAGAGTATTACCTGAGTTGCCAACTGTTCCTGATCGCCAACACGATTATTTTTGGCGTGCTGAGCGTGGCGTTGTCGCTCCGGGCGCAGGAAAAAGGCAAACAGATTATTGACGGCGTACTGCTGTTTGCCCCACCGCTGATCGGTTTTGGAATGCAGTATGCCATTACCCGGCATATGGCTTATGGTCCGGCGCTTAGTGCGCTGGGTTACGGTGGTTTCTATCTGGTGTTAGCAAAGTTTGCGTTGCGCCGTTCCTCTTCTCTGGGGAGACCTCTGGTATTGTCCGCCCTGGCGCTCGGTGGTGCGTTTACCACTCTTGCTATCCCGTTGGCGCTTTCAGCCCGTTGGACGGCGATGGCCTGGTCGCTGGAGGGGCTTGGGATCCTCTGGCTGGGCGTGCAACAACAGCAACGACGCATGAGTTATAGCGGTACGGCGCTGCTCGTGCTGGCCGTGGGCAGCGCGCTATGGGCGCTGGCGAACGGAACAACCGCGCTCTCAGTCATGCTGATTTTTGCCGTGCTCAGCCTCAGTTGGCTGGTTGCTGCATGGCTATGGCGCAACATTTGGATGCAGGGCAGTTGGGCGCTACTCGCTGGTGGTTTGGTTTTCTGGATCATTGCGCTCGTTGCGGCATCGCAACTCGTTCTGAAACAGGAGCGGTGGGTACTGTCTGGCGTGCTGGCATTAATGGCGGTATCGAGCTGGGGCTGGCGAAGTATCGCGGGTCGCCTGGCGTGGCGGGAGCTGGATGCCAGTAAATGGCTGCTGTGGCCGATGATGCTGGTGATGCTGATGTATCAGATCGCTGTACAGCAGATTTTTGCGGCGGGCTGGCCGAATCTGGCCTGGTGCGCGGCGCTAATTGTTGCGGTAGCGCTGCTCTGGCGTGACGCACAAATATTACCGCCAATGCTTTCCAGACTGGCGCATTTATCGTTCTTCTGGATGATTTTACTGGCGCTCGCGGTTGAGCTGTTCTGGTTCGCGCAGGAGCTGCCGTGGGGAAGGGCAGCGTGGGGTAGCGGCCTGATGATGGCGGCTGGCGGGCTGCTTATTTTCCTGATTTATCAGTCTGTTCATCGACAAATCTGGCCGTTTCGCATCTGGCCGGCCCTCTATTCTGTTCAGGCGATGGTTCCCGTTGTGCTGGTGCTGGTCGGTCTGCTCGTGCTGACCAATTTACAAGATGGCGTAGTTTATCGTCAGACTTATCTGCCGTTGCTCAACCCGCTGGAAGAGGGCGCAGCTTTTGCCCTACTGGGCCTGGTGGTGTTTTATCGCGTGTCTGAACGCTATTTCCCGGTGCAGCTTTCGGTATGTCGCCCATGGCCGGTTGTGGCGCTGATGGCGCTCAGCTTTTGGTGGCTCAATGGTGTGCTGCTGCGCGCATTGTCCTGGTATGGCGAGGTTGCGTGGCGTGTAGACGCACTATGGGATTCACGGCTGATTCAAACCTGTTTTGCTCTGTTCTGGATGCTGGCGGCATTGGTGGTGATGCTGCGGGCGACCCGGCGCCGCTCGCGTCGGGAATGGCTGTGTGGCGCGGTATTGCTGGGGATAGTCATTGTGAAACTGATGCTGGTGGACAGCGCAGGAGGCGGCGGTCTGGCGCGCGCGGTTGCGTTTATCGGCGTGGCCATTCTGGTGTTGATTATCGGGTATTTTTCACCATTACCGCCCAAAGCAGGAGAAGAAAAATGAAATGGATGAAAGCGGTGTTATGCAGCGTACTGCTGGGCGCGACAGGCGCGGCGGTAAGCAGCGATGAAGTGAAAGAGTCTCCGGCGGACTACGTAACGGGGGTGACGCTGGAAACTACGGGCACATCACCGTGGTATCGTGTTTCGCTACCTCCGGCGGTGTATCCGGGTACCGCCTGGGCGGATTTGCGCGATGTCCGGGTCTTTAACCATCTGGGGGAGACGGTGCCGTTTACTCTGGTGGCGCAGAAAACCCAGCCCGTTACGCCAGAGGCAGTGGCGCTGCGTTTTTTCCCGCTTGATATGTCACCGGTTGCGTCGCGTGAGGAGGGGCAACGAGGCGGAGACGCTATTGTTTTACGCTCGAAGAGCGGCATTGAAATTCATTTGCAAAGTGATGATGTCAAAGCGCTCGGCCAGAGCTATTTACTGACGCTCCCGGAAGAGACGAAAGATGCCTTTTCACTGGCGCAGTTACGCCTGAACTGGGACTCGCAGGCGGGCAACTGGCAAGGGAAAGCCTCGGTTTATGCAAGCAGTGATTTGCGCTACTGGCGACCCGTGCAGGAAGATGCGCCGTTAATGGATCTGACGCGTGATAACGATCGCCTGAAAATGGACACCATCAGCGCCAGCCTCACGCTCTCTGTGGAGGCGACTCGCTACCTGCTGGTGATCCTCGACTCGCAAAGTCCGGCGCTGACGTTAAACAGCGTGAGCGCGATAGCGGCCAGCAGCGAGCCGGAATCCGAGCGTATCGTGATTGAAGCCCAGGGGAATAAGGTTTCGGATGACGAAGCCGTCTGGCGATGGGCGCAGCCCCAGCCGCTGACCTCGCTTCGCATCGATCTGGAAAGTGAAGGTGTTTTACCGGTGGAACTGGCCTGGCGCAGCGCTGAAAAAGAGCCCTGGCAGCCGCTGACAAAAACCATGCTTTACAATCTGGACTGGAGGAGTTCGGAAGATATTCGTCTTTCCGGTCAGTTGGTTGAGGCCATCCGGATGACGACCATTAACGCCCGGTTGCCAGAGAGGCTGCCTGAGTTGAGCGGCATGCGCGACAGTTATCAACTGGTGTTTAATACGCAGGGCAAAGGGCCTTATATGCTGGCGTGGGGAAACCGGGCGGCGAAAAAGGCTGATGTTGGTCTCGATATGCTGATCCCGGCGTCGCTGCGTAAATCGCAGGAGATGGATTATCTACCGTGGGCGACTCTTCAGGAGAGCGTGGCGCTTGGTGGTGAAGCGCGATTGACGGCAACGTCAGTAGCTGAGCAACAAAGCCAGTGGAAAACGCTGTTGGTGTGGGGGGCGTTAATTCTTGGGGTCGCCGTACTGGCGCTTATGGCGTGGCGAATCTGGCGTGAAGTGAAAAAGGGTAATCCGACATAAACCAATAAAAGAGGCCCGCATTTGCGGGCCTCTTACGATTCATGCCAATTACAGGCTGGAAACGTTCTCGGTCAGGTATTTTGCTACGCCGTCCGGAGACGCGTTCATACCTTCTTTACCTTTTTCCCACTGTGCCGGGCAAACGTCGCCGTGCTCTTCGTGGAACTGCAGCGCGTCAACCATGCGCAGCATTTCGTCGATGTTACGACCCAGCGGCAGATCGTTAACCACCTGGTGGCGAACAACGCCGTTAGCGTCGATCAGGAAAGAACCGCGCAGAGCAACGCCCGCTTCCGGGTGCTCGATGCCGTAGGCTTTCTGGATTTCGCGTTTGATGTCAGCAACCATTGCGTATTTCACTGCACCGATGCCGCCTTTGTCGACAGGGGTGTTACGCCATGCGTTGTGGACAAATTCAGAGTCGAAGGAAACGCCAACAACTTCCACGCCGCGCTTCTGGAATTCTTCGTAACGTTTGTCGAAAGCGATCAGTTCAGACGGGCAAACGAAGGTGAAGTCCATCGGCCAGAAGAACAGAACGGTAGTTTTACCGTTGGTATGCTGTTTGAAGTTGAAGTTTTCAACGATCTCACCGCTACCCAGTACCGCAGCTGCTGTGAAATCCGGAGCCTGACGAGTTACCAGTACCATATAATTCTCCTGCAATGTTAAGGGGTTTTTGGAACGCAACGCGGGCCAGTATAGAGAGTGTTCGGGAATAAGACAAAGAGGCGCTGGCAATCAATGAGACAGGTTTTGTCTATCAATCTTTTACCGGATGGCGGCTACTGCTTATCCGGCGGCTAATACGGGCTGTAGTCAAAGGGTTTTACGCTGCGCCTGTTCCATCATTTGCGGATAAAACTGCCAGAACCGTTCCTCTAACGCATCGTAATGCGTATCCAGGTCATACCATGAGTCACGCAAGGCATCGAGTCGTGGGCGGCGGCTGGCCATGCCATTCAGGACGTTCTGGATAAAATCCATGTCCCGATAGCGCTCAAGCCATTTCTCTGACCATATATAGTTGTTTAAATTGATAAAGCGCGGTGGCGATTCAGGCAAAATAGTGGTCACCTGGGTGCGAGCATAGCGCACAAAGTCCGCCAGCGGGAAGTCGGGGGATATTTCCGACCAGTGGCGCGACAGAAAATGATCCCACATTACGTCCAGCGTAATCGGCGCGACACGGCGCGTTTCGCTGCGAAACCACTCTTTGGCTTCACGCACCTGCGGCAGGTTATCGGTCATCACGTCGATACGACGGTGCATGAAGATGCCTTCTACCACGTCAGGCGAATAGTGCGTTTCCGGATTGCCCCGGACAAAGTCGGCCAGCAAATTGCCGGAAAGCGAGCTGTCGGCAAGGTGAGCCAGATGCAAATGTGCAAGAAAATTCATATCCACTTCATCCTTCAAACTGCCTCTTTGTTGGCTGCCTTCACTCACCCCAGTCACTTACTTGAGTAAGCTCCCGGGGACTCATTCAGTTGCCGCCTCGATGCATCTTGAATGATTTTGTGTATAGATTATGTCTTTTAACTTGAGGGGTAAAGGTTGCAGGGAGGACGCCCCGGCACTAGACTACCCGCCTCTTATTTTAGTCTGAGTCAGTGTCATGCGCGTTACCGATTTCACCTTTGAACTACCCGAATCCCTGATTGCCCACTATCCGCAAGCTGAGCGCAGTAGCTGCCGCTTGCTGTCTTTGGACGGGCCGACGGGCGCGCTGACGCACGGTACTTTCACCGATTTGCTCGATAAGCTCAACCCTGGCGATTTGCTGGTCTTTAACAACACCCGCGTTATTCCGGCGCGTCTGTTTGGCCGTAAAGCCAGCGGCGGCAAGATCGAAGTGCTGGTCGAGCGTATGTTGGATGACAAACGTATTCTGGCGCATATTCGCGCCTCGAAAGCGCCAAAGCCGGGGGCCGAGCTGCTGCTGGGCGACGACGAAAGTATTAAAGCAACGATGGTGGCACGCCATGACGCGCTGTTTGAAGTCGAGTTTAACGACGAGCGCAGCGTGCTGGATATCCTTAACGCCATCGGCCATATGCCGCTGCCACCGTATATTGACCGTCCGGATGAAGACGCCGACCGCGAGCTGTATCAGACCGTGTATAGCGAAAAACCGGGTGCGGTCGCCGCGCCGACAGCGGGTCTGCACTTTGACGATCCGCTGCTGGCTAAGCTGCGCGATAAAGGCATTGAAATGGCGTTCGTCACGCTGCACGTGGGCGCGGGGACTTTCCAGCCGGTGCGCGTAGACACCATCGAAGATCACATCATGCACTCCGAATATGCGGAAGTGCCGCAGGATGTCGTTGATGCTGTGCTGGCGGCGAAAGCGCGCGGCAACCGCGTGATTGCGGTGGGCACCACCTCCGTACGTTCACTGGAAAGCGCGGCACAGGCGGCCAAAAACGACCTTATCGAGCCGTTTTTCGGCGATACGCAAATATTCATTTATCCTGGCTATAAATATCAGGTGATTGATGCCCTGGTAACCAACTTCCACCTGCCGGAATCAACGCTGATCATGCTGGTTTCCGCGTTTGCTGGTTATAAAAACACCATGCACGCCTATCATGAAGCGGTAAAAGCGGAATATCGCTTTTTTAGTTACGGTGATGCGATGTTTATCACGTACAATCCGCAGGCTATTTCTGAGCGTGTCGGGGAATAAATCCGCGATATGAGTATTTAAAACGTCGGACTGTTTTTCTGACGCAGGAGTTAAGATGAAATTTGAACTGGATACCACAGACGGTCGCGCTCGCCGCGGCCGCCTGGTTTTTGATCGTGGCGTAGTAGAAACACCTGCTTTTATGCCGGTCGGTACTTACGGTACTGTGAAAGGCATGACGCCGGAAGAAGTTGAAGCAACTGGCGCGCAGATTATCCTCGGTAACACCTTCCACCTGTGGCTGCGCCCGGGACAGGAAATCATGAAACTGCATGGCGATCTGCACGATTTTATGCAGTGGAAAGGGCCAATCCTCACCGATTCCGGCGGCTTCCAGGTTTTCAGCCTGGGTGATATCCGTAAGATTACCGAGCAGGGCGTGCATTTCCGTAACCCGATCAACGGCGATCCGATTTTCCTCGATCCCGAGAAATCAATGGAGATTCAATACGATCTCGGTTCCGATATCGTCATGATCTTCGACGAATGTACACCGTATCCGGCCGACTGGGACTATGCTAAACGCTCGATGGAGATGTCTCTGCGTTGGGCGAAGCGCAGTCGGGATCGTTTTGATAGCCTCGGCAACAAAAATGCGCTTTTTGGCATCATTCAGGGCAGTGTTTACGAAGATTTACGTGATATCTCCGTTAAAGGTCTGGTAGACATCGGTTTTGATGGCTACGCTGTCGGCGGTTTGGCTGTCGGTGAGCCGAAGGAAGATATGCACCGCATCCTGGAGCATGTATGCCCACAGATTCCGGCAGATAAACCTCGTTACCTGATGGGCGTCGGCAAACCAGAAGATCTGGTTGAAGGCGTACGTCGCGGTATCGATATGTTTGACTGCGTGATGCCAACGCGAAATGCCCGTAATGGTCATTTGTTTGTGACTGACGGCGTGGTAAAAATTCGTAACGCGAAACATAAAAGCGACACCAGTCCGCTCGATGCTGAGTGTGATTGCTACACCTGTCGCAATTATTCGCGCGCTTACTTGCATCATCTCGACCGTTGCAACGAAATATTGGGCGCGCGACTCAACACGATTCATAACCTTCGCTACTACCAGCGTTTGATGGCGGGTTTACGCAAGGCTATTGAAGAGGGTAAATTAGAGAGCTTCGTGACCGATTTTTACCAACGTCAGGGTAGACCAGTTCCACCTGTGAACGTTGATTAATTTTAATAATGAGGGAATTTGAATGAGCTTTTTTATTTCTGATGCGGTAGCGGCAACAGGTGCTCCGGCGCAGGGCAGCCCGATGTCTCTGATTCTGATGCTGGTGGTGTTTGGTCTGATTTTCTACTTCATGATCCTGCGCCCGCAGCAAAAGCGCACCAAAGAACACAAAAATCTGATGAACTCCATTGCGAAAGGCGATGAAGTGCTGACTAACGGTGGTCTGGTGGGTCGCGTGACCAAAGTAGCAGAATCTGGCTACATCGCTATCGCGCTGAACGACACCACTGAAGTGGTTATTAAACGTGATTTCGTAGCTGCCGTTCTGCCGAAAGGCACCATGAAGGCGCTGTAATTTATTGTTTTCCCAAAGGGAACTGCCGTGTTAAACCGTTATCCTTTGTGGAAGTATGTCATGCTGATCGTCGTTATTGTCGTCGGTCTGCTCTATGCGCTTCCCAACCTGTATGGTGAGGATCCGGCTGTTCAAATCACTGGCGTGCGCGGTGCCGCCGCCAGTGAGCAAACGCTGATCCAGGTCCAGAAAACGTTACAAGAAGATAAAATCACACCTAAGTCTGTGGCTCTGGAAGAGGGTGCTATTCTTGCGCGCTTCGACTCCACTGATACCCAACTGCGCGCACGTGAAGTGTTAATGGGCGTATTGGGCGATCAATACGTCGTGGCGCTTAACCTTGCACCGGCAACTCCACGCTGGCTGGCAGCCATTCACGCAGAACCGATGAAACTCGGTCTTGACCTGCGTGGCGGCGTTCACTTCCTGATGGAAGTGGATATGGACACCGCGCTGAGTAAGTTGCAGGAACAAAATATCGATAGCCTGCGCAGCGATCTGCGTGAAAAAGGCATTCCTTATACTACCGTTCGCAAAGAAGATAACTACGGTCTGAGCATCACCTTCCGTGATAGCAGCGCCCGTGATGAAGCTATCTCTTACCTGAGCAAGCGTCACCAGGATCTGGTTATTTCCAGCCAGGGCAGCAATGCTCTGCGTGCGGTGATGACCGATGCGCGCCTGAGCGAAGCCCGTGAATACGCGGTACAGCAGAACATCAACATTCTGCGTAATCGTGTTAACCAACTGGGTGTTGCTGAGCCGGTGGTCCAACGTCAGGGTGCTGACCGCATTGTGGTCGAACTGCCAGGCATTCAGGATACCGCGCGTGCGAAAGAAATTCTGGGCGCTACCGCGACGCTGGAATTCCGTCTGGTGAACACCAACGTTGACCAGTCTGCTGCGGCATCCGGGCGTGTACCGGGTGATTCGGAAGTGAAACAGTCTCGTGAAGGTCAGCCGGTTGTGCTGTACAAACGCGTGATCCTGACCGGTGATCATATCACCGACTCCACTTCCAGCCAGGACGAATACAATCAGCCGCAGGTTAACATCTCGCTGGATAGCGCGGGTGGTAACATCATGTCCAACTTCACCAAGGACAACATCGGTAAGCCGATGGCGACCCTGTTCGTGGAGTACAAAGACAGCGGTAAAAAAGATGCCAATGGTCGCGCAGTGCTGGTGAAACAGGAAGAGGTGATTAACATCGCCAACATCCAGTCTCGCCTGGGCAACAGCTTCCGTATCACCGGTATTAACAACCCGAACGAAGCTCGTCAGCTTTCTCTGCTGTTACGTGCCGGTGCGTTGATTGCGCCGATTCAGATTGTTGAAGAACGTACCATCGGTCCTACCCTGGGTATGCAGAACATTAAACAGGGTCTGGAAGCGTGTCTGGCCGGTCTGGTGGTGTCTATCCTGTTCATGATCTTCTTCTATAAGAAGTTCGGTCTGATCGCGACCAGTGCGCTGATTGCTAACCTGGTACTGATTGTCGGTATTATGTCGCTGCTGCCGGGCGCTACGCTGAGTATGCCGGGGATTGCGGGGATCGTCTTAACCCTTGCCGTCGCGGTCGATGCGAACGTACTGATTAACGAACGTATCAAAGAAGAGTTGAGTAACGGGCGTTCGGTGCAGCAGGCCATCAATGAAGGTTATGCGGGTGCATTCAGCTCCATCTTTGATGCGAACATTACGACGCTGATTAAGGTCATTATCCTGTACGCAGTTGGCACCGGGGCAATTAAAGGGTTCGCGATTACTACCGGTATTGGTGTGGCGACGTCGATGTTTACCGCGATTGTCGGTACACGTGCCATCGTAAACCTGTTGTATGGCGGCAAGCGCGTCAAAAAGCTGTCAATCTGAGGAGTGCGAAGTGGCACAGGAATATACTGTTGAACAATTGAACCACGGCCGTAAAGTCTGGGACTTTATGCGCTGGGACTACTGGGCTTTCGGCATTTCAGGTTTCCTGCTGATTGCGGCCATCGTGGTGATGGGCGTACGCGGGTTTAACTGGGGTCTCGATTTCACCGGTGGTACGGTAATTGAAATCACGCTGGAAAAACCGGCCGATATGGACGTGATGCGCGATGCGCTGGAGAAAGCGGGCTTTGTTGATCCGCTTCTGCAGAACTTCGGCAGCAGCCACGACATTATGGTGCGTATGCCGCCAACTGAAGGCGCAGACGGCGGTCAGGTGCTGGGCAGCAAAGTGTTGAGTGTGATTAACGAATCCACCAACCAAAACGCCGCGGTGAAACGAATTGAATTCGTGGGTCCGAGCGTGGGTGCAGACCTGGCGCAAACCGGTGCAATGGCGCTGATGGCGGCGTTAATATCCATCCTGGTGTACGTCGGTTTCCGCTTTGAGTGGCGACTGGCGGCAGGGGTAGTTATCGCTCTGGCGCATGACGTGATTATCACACTTGGGATCCTGTCGTTGTTCCATATCGAGATTGATCTGACTATCGTCGCATCGTTGATGTCGGTAATCGGTTACTCGCTGAACGACAGTATCGTCGTATCTGACCGTATTCGTGAAAACTTCCGCAAAATTCGTCGCGGTACGCCTTACGAAATCTTTAACGTGTCATTGACTCAGACGCTGCACCGTACGTTGATTACGTCCGGTACGACGTTGATGGTTATTCTGATGCTGTTCCTGTTCGGTGGTCCGGTACTGGAAGGCTTCTCGCTGACGATGCTGATCGGTGTTTCCATCGGTACTGCATCTTCTATCTACGTAGCATCGGCGCTGGCGCTGAAGCTGGGTATGAAGCGTGAGCACATGCTGCAGCAGAAGGTTGAGAAAGAAGGGGCGGATCAACCGTCAATTCTGCCTTAAACTATTAAAAGTGAAGATACTGGAATCCCGATCGCAAGGTCGGGATTTTTTTTGCCTGTGATTTGGTAGCAGTCCATTATCTTTTCCGGTCGCCATACTACTGACAGTATGCTGTCAGTAGCCCTGTCGTATAGTCCTTCTGAGATTACCCACACAGGCAGGAGGAAGTATGAATAACGTAATTAGCTGGTTTGAAATCCCCGTGGCACAAATGGAGCGCGCCATTGCTTTTTATGAGCCAGTGATGCAGGTTTCTTTGCGTCGTGAGAATATGGACAGCGCGGAGCTGGCCGTATTTCCACATCAGGATCCCGCTCCCGGCGGGGCGCTGGCTAAATTTGACGGTATTACGCCTTCAGCGCAGGGCGCTATTATTTATCTGCATACGGACGATTTGGCTGCAACGCTTAAACGCGTCGCCACCGCTGGCGGCCAGTGCGTGTTTGGTCCGCTCGAACTGGGGCAGGATATTGGCACTATTGCGCTGTTTACTGACAGCGAAGGCAATCGCGTTGGTTTACATCAACCCGCGTAATATTTTCAGGACTGAGGATTAAAATGACCAGACGCGCCGACCGCTTGTTTCAGATTGTACAAATCCTGCGTGGCAGGCGAGTGACAACGGCGGCGCTGCTGGCAGAACGTCTTGAGGTTTCTGAACGGACGATTTATCGCGATATCCGCGATCTCTCTTTATCCGGCGTGCCCATAGAAGGAGAAGTGGGCAGTGGATACCGCTTAATGGCGGGGTTTGATCTGCCGCCGTTGATGTTAACGCATCGCGAATCAGAAGCGTTAATGGTAGCGATTCGGTTGCTGAAAACATGGGGCGGGGATTCACTCTCACAGGCGCTGGAATCCGCGCAGGAAAAAGTGCTGGCGATATTGCCGCCAGAGTGTCGGCGCAGAGCCGAGCAAACGCGGGTTTTCGCGCCAGATTTTGGCAATCAGCCGCATTCACGCAGTGCTTTTGATCTCATACATCGCGCGGTTTCGGTGCAGCAGGTGCTGGCGCTGCATTATCGCGACGAGTGCGGGAATCTCTCCTGGCGCGACGTTCAGCCGCTGGGGCTATTTTTCTGGGGTGAGCACTGGTTGCTGGTTGCCTGGTGCGAGAAACGTGACGATTATCGCTGCTTTCGCGTTGATCGGTGTCTAAAGATCACGCCGCTCGACAGGCATTTTCGTGAATCTGCAGACCGCTCGCTAAGTGATTTTTTACGTAAAGTACGCTGTGAAGACCAGCCATAAGAAAGCCAGCGGTTAAGCTGGCTTGTCTGCGATCAATTGGCAGGATTAGAAGTTGTAACCTACGACCAGGTAACCACCCCAACCGGTAGATTTCGCGCTGAAGTCGCCTTCGCCCCAGTTCAGAGTATCTCCACCTTTCCACTGGCCGCCGTTATGGAAATAACGCGCTACTACGGAGTAGTGCCAGTGATCGTAGTTCAGCGCCAGGACGTGGCTGGAAGCGATAGAGTTGCTGGTGCGGTTCGGATCATCACCCAAATCTGAGCCCCAGTCGAAGTTGGTGAAGCCGATGTAGGTCAGTTGGCCGCCCCAAACCTGGGTGATCGGCACAAAGTATTTAACTTTGAAACGGTAGCCATCCCACTCGTTTTCGTTGGATGCGCCATAGTTCTGCCACTGGTATTTAGCATACACGTTCAGGGACAGACCCATCGGCAGACCGGTATCGATATCGGTACCCAGACCCATATACCAGGTGCTCTGGCGGCTGGCTTTGTTATCACCCATATCGTAGATGTAGTTGTTGGCGAAATACCACTCTTTGAACGGACCAAAGCTCAGGTCAGCACCGGTCAGTTTATCGATGGAGAAACGCGGTTCGATTTCCATAAACAGCGGGGAACCGTCAGACCAGATGCCTTTATCGTTGCCGTTACCCCAGTCGAAGGTTTTCGGAATATCGATGTAGCCATAGAAGTCAAACCAGTCTTTTTTGGCAAACGCTTCGTATTCCAGATACACGTCATTGTTCAGTTTCGGGGAGAAACGGGTGTGGTAGCTACCCACCACGTTGACGCTCTGGTGCCACCAGTCGGACAGATATTGCGGTTTGTCATTTTCTGCAGCGTTGGCAGTAAAAGACGAGGAGAGCGCCAGCACTGCACCGGCTGCAAGTAATGTTTTTTTCATATGTATGCCACTGTTTGAAATCCCTTTCGGGAGTGAAAAAGGCGCAAATTGCGTTTCTAAATATTTCGTGTTTCTTCGGAGCCTATTATAAAAATCATTGTTCACAAAAATATGTGTTGTTTCACAGTTCTATCATTTACGTAATCGATTGCGTTCACGTTTGCTCACTTTAGGCGGCGAATTGTACTGGCTCCCATGAATGTTGCCAAGTTTTACCAGAAATATCGGTTATGTCAGGTGAGTAACAAAACGGGCCGGAGTGATGTTGCGGAACGCACAAAACGTCCCGCAAAAAAGTTTATTGATTAACAGGCTGGATGTCGTGGATACGAACAAATCCTAACTGGTCCGGAGAGAGGCCATTTATTTGCAACGGAATGTCTACGTCGCTGGGAGCAAGGATACTTGCCGGGGCCGTTACCAATTGGTTCTGAACGTTCGCTTCCTGATAGTTATCCGTGGTGCCCTGAATTTGTCCATACTCGACGGTGGCGCTAAAGGCGGGTAAAGGCGTAGTGGATTCACCCTGAATACGTAATGTGAGCCGCGTGCCGTCGGCGTTCGGCGCAATATTGACAAGTGACATCCGTAACATGCCAATCTGGCTGTCCAGTCGGGCTGGTGTATTGGAACCCGGCAGCAGATAGGCTCCGCTGGTTGATTTGGCATTCAACATATTTTGTTGTGTAATTTTTACCGTTTCCTGATTTAGCTGTGTCATCTCTTTATTCAACGTGCTAACGCTTTGATGCATCGGGCGTACTTCGCTTTGCTGTGCGCATGCGCTAAGACTAAAGAGACTTCCCACCAGGAGAATTCTTAGGTAACGTCTTGTCATTGTGATTACTTCCTTCATTGTCGCGATAGCATAATGGTAGTGCGCACCGAGCACGAAGGCATCGATCCTTTGTCTCAAAAGCGCTGCGCCTTTGTTGTCACGCCAGTTCAGGGTAAAATAGATTTCTGTTAACCACTGAGGACAGGACGCCGTATGCATTGCCCATTCTGTTTCGCCGTAGACACTAAGGTAATTGACTCTCGTCTTGTAGGCGAGGGCTCCTCAGTACGCCGCCGTCGGCAGTGTCTGGTCTGTAACGAACGTTTCACCACTTTTGAAGTGGCTGAGCTTGTCATGCCGCGCGTTGTGAAAAGCAACGATGTGCGTGAACCCTTTAATGAAGATAAGCTGCGCAGCGGCATGCTCAGAGCGCTTGAGAAACGTCCGGTCAGCTCAGATGACGTCGAAATGGCGTTGAACCATATCAAATCACAACTGCGTGCGACTGGCGAGCGTGAGGTGCCGAGCAAGATGATCGGCAACCTGGTGATGGAGCAGTTGAAAAAACTCGATAAAGTCGCCTACATCCGCTTTGCCTCGGTTTACCGGAGTTTCGAAGATATCAAAGAATTTGGCGAAGAGATTGCTCGCCTACAGGACTAAGCCATGCAGGATGAATTGTACATGGCGCGCGCGCTGAAGCTTGCTGCGCGCGGACGTTTTACCACTCACCCCAATCCCAACGTGGGCTGCGTGATTGTCAAAGATGGGGAGATCGTCGGTGAAGGGTATCATCACCGCGCGGGCGAACCGCATGCCGAAGTCCACGCTCTGCGCATGGCTGGAGAAAAAGCGCGAGGGGCGACTGCCTATGTAACGCTTGAACCCTGCAGCCATCATGGTCGTACCCCCCCGTGCTGCGATGCGCTGATTGCCGCAGGCGTGTCACGTGTGGTTGCAGCGATGCAGGATCCCAATCCGCAGGTAGCAGGTCGTGGTCTCTACCGTTTGCAGCAGGCGGGCATTGACGTCAGTCACGGGCTGATGATGAGCGAGGTTGAGCAGCTTAATAAAGGCTTTCTCAAGCGTATGCGTACGGGATTCCCCTACGTGCAGCTTAAACTTGGTGCGTCGCTTGATGGGCGTACGGCGATGGCCAGTGGTGAAAGCCAGTGGATAACCTCGCCACAGGCGCGTCGCGATGTGCAACGATTACGGGCGCAAAGCCATGCCATCTTAACCAGCAGCGCTACGGTGTTGGCTGACGACCCTCAGCTTACCGTGCGTTGGTCGGAACTTGGGGAGTCAACCCAGGCGAGTTACCCGCAGGAAAATCTGCGCCAGCCTATCCGCATTGTTGTTGATAGCCAGAATCAGGTCACGCCGGAACACCGTATTGTGCAACAGCCTGGAGAAACCTGGATTGCCCGGACAAAAGATGATCCTCGTAGTTGGCCGGAGACGGTGCGCAGTCTGAAGGTGCCGGAACATAACGGACATCTGGATCTGGTGGTGCTGATGATGCAACTGGGCAAGCAGCAAATTAACAGCATTTGGGTTGAAGCTGGTCCAACGCTTGCGGGCGCGTTATTACAGGCCGGTCTGGTCGATGAGCTAATCGTGTATGTTGCGCCTAAACTGTTAGGCAGCGATGCACGAGGATTATGTGTGCTTCCAGGCCTTGAGAAACTGGCTGACGCCCCCCATTTCAAATTCAACGAAATACGCCATGTAGGTCCGGACCTTTGCCTGCATTTAGTGGGCGCATGATCTCCCGGTTCGAAAGGGAAGCAGCGCACAGATTATTATGATAAAATCCGCCCCCCTGCGGGGTCTAGTGAATCCGAAGGAAGAATATGAACATTATTGAAGCTAACGTTGCTACCCCGGACGCTCGCGTCGCCATCACCATTGCGCGTTTCAACAACTTTATCAATGACAGCCTGCTGGAAGGTGCGATCGACGCCCTGAAACGTATTGGTCAGGTTAAAGATGAAAACATTACCGTCGTTTGGGTTCCGGGCGCGTATGAGCTGCCGCTGGCAGCCTCAGTACTTGCAAAATCCGGTAAATACGACGCGGTGATTGCGTTAGGTACGGTGATTCGTGGTGGTACCGCGCACTTCGAATATGTGGCTGGCGGTGCAAGCAATGGCCTGGCGCATGTCGCTCAGGACAGTGGCATTCCGGTAGCCTTCGGTGTTCTGACCACCGAAAGTATTGAACAAGCCATCGAACGTGCTGGCACTAAAGCCGGCAACAAAGGCGCAGAAGCTGCACTGACTGCACTTGAAATGATTAATGTATTGAAAGCCATCAAGGCCTGATTTTTGTAAGGGGAAATCCGTGAAACCTGCTGCTCGTCGCCGCGCCCGTGAGTGTGCCGTCCAGGCGCTCTACTCCTGGCAGTTGTCCCAGAACGACATCGCTGATGTTGAATACCAGTTCCTGGCGGAACAGGACGTAAAAGATGTCGACGTTCTGTATTTCCGTGAACTGCTGTCCGGGGTGGCGACTAACAGCGCGTACCTGGATGGATTAATGAAGCCTTATCTGTCTCGTTTGTTGGAAGAGCTGGGTCAGGTAGAAAAAGCCGTGCTGCGTATTGCGCTGTTTGAACTGTCTAAACGTAGTGATGTGCCGTACAAAGTGGCCATCAACGAAGCGATTGAACTGGCGAAAACCTTCGGCGCTGAAGACAGCCATAAATTCGTGAACGGCGTACTGGATAAAGCAGCACCTGTGATTCGCCCCAACAAAAAGTAATCCCGAGGCCGGCTGGATGGTGGAACTTGTTTCCGCTGCCCCCGGCTTTTTCTTTTTTTTCTGCTGAGGCATAACGTATGGCATGCGGCGAATTTTCCCTGATTGCCCGTTATTTTGACCGCGTAAGAACGTCTCGTCTTGATGTCGAAACCGGTATTGGTGACGATTGCGCACTTCTGAACATCCCTGAAAAACAGACGCTGGCGATCAGCACCGATACGCTGGTGGCAGGCAACCACTTCCTCCCCGACATTGATCCCACCGATCTCGCCTGGAAAGCGCTGGCGGTGAATTTGAGCGATCTGGCGGCGATGGGAGCCGATCCTGCGTGGCTGACGCTGGCGCTCACGCTGCCTGACGTCGATGAAGCCTGGCTTGAAGCCTTCAGCGATGGCCTGTTTGAACTCCTCAATTACTATGATATGCAGCTGATAGGTGGTGACACCACGCGTGGGCCACTGTCGATGACGCTGGGTATCCACGGCTACGTCCCTGTTGGACGGGCCTTAAAACGCTCCGGTGCGAAACCGGGGGACTGGATTTATGTGACCGGTACGCCGGGCGACAGCGCGGCCGGGCTGGCGATTTTGCAGGATCGTTTGCAGGTGGCAGATACAAAAGACGCAGACTATCTGCTTAAACGTCATCTGCGTCCAACGCCGCGTATTTTGCAGGGACAAGCCCTGCGCGATCTGGCCAGTGCTGCTATCGATATTTCCGACGGCCTGATTTCCGATCTGGGGCATATCGTCAATGCCTGCGGCTGTGGGGCGCGGGTTAACGTCGATGCGTTGCCATACTCTACGGCATTTGCCCAACACGTTGAGCCGGAACAAGCCCTGCGCTGGGCGCTTTCGGGGGGTGAAGATTATGAGTTATGCTTTACCGTACCGGAAATTAACCGTGGCGCACTGGACGTGGCGCTGGGGAATCTCGGCGCATCGTTTACCTGCATTGGGCAGATGAGCGCGGACGTGGAAGGCATTCACTTTACGCACGACGGAAAACCCGTCACGTTCGACTGGAAAGGATATGACCATTTTGCCGCGCCTTAAAAAAGATGTCGCCAAAAGCCGCCTGAGTATGCGCAATCCGTGGCACCTGTTGGCCACCGGTTTTGGCAGCGGGCTGAGCCCAATTGTTCCAGGCACGATGGGATCGCTGGCGGCGATCCCTTTTTGGTATTTAATGACGTTTCTGCCGTGGCAGCTGTATTCACTGGTGGTCATGTTGTCTATCTGTATCGGCGTTTATCTGTGCCATCAAACGGCGAAAGATATGGGCGTGCACGATCACGGTAGCATTGTCTGGGACGAGTTTGTCGGGATGTGGATAACCCTGATGGCGCTGCCGACCCACGACTGGCAGTGGGTTGCCGCCGGATTTGTGATTTTCCGTATTCTGGATATGTGGAAGCCGTGGCCGATCCGTTGGTTCGATCGCAACGTGCATGGCGGTACGGGGATCATGATTGATGATATTGTGGCCGGAATACTCTCCGCCGGAATTTTGTATTTTATCGGCCATCACTGGCCGGTAGGTATCATTTAAATAGGTTTACCGGATGGCAGCGTAAACGCCTTATCCGGCCTGGAAACACGATGTCGGTTTTGTAGGCCCGATAAGCGTAGCGCCATCGGGCAATGCCAGATTATTTAAATCCGACCACCGGATGCTGTTTGTACGGCGTTTCCAGCTCGGCAATCTGCTCCGGCTTCAGCGTCAAATCCACCGCATTAAGTAACTCATCCAGCTGTTCCTCGCGCGAAGTGCCAATAATCGGCGCTGCCACCCCCGGTTTGCTCAGCAGCCAGGCTAGCGCAACCTGCGCACGCGTTACGCCTAATTCCTCACTGACACCGGTCAGCCGCGCGGCAATTTGCGCGTCGTTTTCATCGCTGTCACTGTATAAATTTTTACCGACTTCATCAGAAACCAGACGTGCGGTCGTTTCTCCCCAGGGGCGCGTCAGGCGACCACGCGCCAGCGGACTCCATGGGATCACCGCGACGCCTTCCTGATAGCAAAGCGGCAGCATTTCGCGTTCTTCCTCACGGTAGATTAGGTTGTAGTGATCCTGCATGCTAACGAACTGCGCCAAGCCGTGTTGTTTCTGTAAAGCCAGCGCCTGAGCAAACTGAGACGCGTGCATGGATGAGGCGCCAATATAGCGAGCTTTACCGGCTTTCACTACGTTGTTAAGGGCTTCCAGCGTTTCTTCGATAGGCGTATTGTAATCCCAGCGGTGAATTTGCAGGATGTCCACATAGTCCATACCCAGGCGTCTGAGGCTATCGTCGATTGAGCGCAAGATTTGTGCGCGGGATAATCCTTCCGCTAAATCATCAACCTGGTGAAAAACCTTGGTGGCGACCACGACATCTTCGCGGCGGGCGAAATCACGCAGCGCGCGGCCGACAATCTCTTCGCTGCTGCCAGCGGAGTAGCTGTTGGCGGTATCAAAAAAGTTAATGCCGCCTTCAAGAGCGTGTTTGATTATCGGGCGGCTGCTTTCTTCAGGTAGCGTCCAGGCGTGATTGCCGCGATTGGGCTCGCCAAACGTCATGCAACCCAGGCAAAGGCGGGAGACCCGTAGGTCGGTTTTTCCTAAGGTGTTGTATTTCATTAATCCACTCCTGCTATGCTCGTGATGAGTTAAGCATAGCAGGAGCGGGGAGGGGATTATGCCAGCCAGGCCTTGATTTTGGCCTCAATTCCGGCGGCATTAAGTCCCAGTTCGGCGCGAGCCTCGTCCTGAGTCCCCTGCGGGATGAAGAAGTCAGGCAGGCCAATGTTCAGCACCGGAACAGGCTTGCGATGGGCCATTAGCACTTCGTTTACGCTGCTACCAGCGCCGCCCATAATGGCATTCTCTTCGAGGGTGACCAGCACCTCGTGTTGGGCTGCCATTTCGAGGATCAACGTTTCATCCAACGGTTTCACAAAGCGCATATCAACCAGCGTGGCGTTCAGTGACTCTGCGACCTGAGCGGCTTCCGGCATTAGGGTGCCGAAGTTGAGAATCGCTACTTTCTCCCCGTGACGCTTCACGATGCCTTTGCCGATTGGCAGATGTTCCAGCGGCGCCAGCTCAACACCCACCGCGTTACCGCGCGGATAACGTACGACCGTTGGACCGTCGTTGTAGTGATAGCCGGTGAACAGCATCTGGCGACATTCGTTCTCATCGCTTGGGGTCATAATGACCATTTCCGGGATACAGCGCAGGAAAGAGAGGTCGAACGCCCCTTGGTGGGTTTGTCCATCTGCGCCAACGATACCCGCCCGATCGACGGCGAACAGGACCGGCAGTTTCTGGATGGCGACATCATGCAGTACCTGATCGTAAGCGCGCTGCAGGAAGGTGGAGTAAATAGCCACGACCGGCTTATAACCGCCAATCGCCAGACCGGCCGCAAACGTCACCGCGTGCTGCTCGGCAATCGCCACATCAAAGTAGCGGTCCGGGAACTTACGTGAGAACTCCACCATACCGGAGCCTTCGCGCATCGCCGGGGTGATCGCCATCAGCTTATTGTCTTTCGCCGCGGTCTCACACAGCCAGTCACCGAAGATCTTTGAATAGCTCGGCAGGCCGCCGCTGCTTTTCGGCAGACATCCGCTGGATGGATCGAATTTTGGTACCGCGTGGAACGTAATCGGATCTTTTTCCGCAGGCTCGTAGCCACGACCTTTTTTGGTCATGATGTGCAGGAACTGTGGACCTTTGAGATCGCGCATGTTCTTAAGCGTGGTGATAAGCCCCAGCACGTCGTGACCGTCCACCGGACCAATATAGTTAAAGCCCAGCTCTTCAAACAGCGTACCCGGCACAACCATGCCTTTGATGTGCTCTTCGGTACGTTTGAGCAGTTCTTTAATCGGTGGTACACCGGAGAACACTTTCTTCCCGCCTTCGCGCAGCGAGGAGTAGAGTTTGCCTGAGAGCAGTTGCGCCAGGTGATTGTTCAGCGCGCCGACGTTCTCTGAAATCGACATTTCGTTGTCGTTGAGGATAACCAGCATGTCGGGCTTAATATCACCCGCGTGGTTCATCGCTTCAAATGCCATGCCTGCGGTGATTGCACCGTCCCCAATCACACAAACGGTACGGCGTTCCTTGCCTTCTTTCTCGGCGGCAACCGCAATACCGATACCTGCGCTGATGGAGGTTGAGGAGTGCCCTACGCTCAGTACGTCATATTCGCTCTCACCGCGCCATGGGAATGGATGCAAACCGCCTTTCTGTCGAATGGTGCCAATTTTATCGCGGCGGCCGGTCAGAATTTTGTGCGGGTAAGCCTGATGTCCCACATCCCAGATTAACTGGTCAAACGGGGTGTTGTAGACGTAGTGCAGCGCTACGGTGAGTTCCACCGTGCCCAGACCAGAGGCGAAGTGCCCGCTGGAACGGCTTACGCTGTCGAGCAAATAGCGGCGCAGTTCGTCGCAAAGCTTTGGCAGGCTCTCTTTTGGCAGCAGGCGTAACTCCTGAGTGGAGTCGACCAGCGCCAGGGTCGGGTATTTGGCTATATCAAAACTCATCGCAAGCTCATGGGATATGTTGGTTTATTTATCACGCTGGATTATGTAGTCCGCTAGCGCTTCCAGTGCCGAGGTATCGAGTGACTGTGCGGCCAGCAAACTTAGCGACTGGCGGGCATCCTCAATTAAATCCCGGGCTTTATTCTGGGCTTGCTCAAGACCCAGAAGTGCAGGATAGGTACTTTTGCCAAGCTGCTGGTCAGCACCCTGACGTTTACCCAATGTTGCAGTATCGCCTACCACATCCAGGATGTCATCCTGAACCTGGAAGGCCAGACCGATGCTTTCTGCGTACTTGTCGAGTATTGCCAGGCATTCTCGACCTTTATCGCCAGCGCTTAACGCACCCAGACGCACGGCGGCGCGAATCAATGCCCCGGTTTTATGGCGGTGAATACGCTCCAGCGCATCCAATTCTACCTGATGGCCTTCAGCGTCCAGATCCAACGCCTGACCGCCGCACATACCGGCGATACCGCTGGCCTGGGCCAGTTCAGAGATCATCGCGATGCGGTCACGGTCAGAAACTTCCGGCATCGGGGCGTCGCTGATAATGGAGAACGCCAGCGTCTGTAGCGCATCTCCAGCCAGGATCGCATTAGCCTCGCCAAATTTTACGTGGCAGGTCGGCAGACCGCGGCGCAGGTCATCGTCGTCCATCGCGGGTAAGTCATCGTGCATCAGCGAATAGGCATGGATACACTCGACGGCGGCAGCGGGAGCATCAAGCGTACTCAGGCTGACGCCAAACATCTGACCGGTCGCATACACCAGAAACGGGCGCAGACGTTTACCGCCTAATAATGCGCCATATTGCATGGTTTCGACCACGGGAGTGTTCTGAAAGGGCAATGGCGCGATAAAACGGCTCAGTGCCTGGTTGGCCTGCTCAACGCAAGCCTGTAGCTGCTGCGTAAAATCCATTTACTCATTATCCGGTGTGAAAGGCGTAAGGGCGGCGTCTTCAGTATCTGACAGCAGGATTTGTACGCGCTGTTCAGCCTGCTGCAACTTGACCTGTCCCTGACGTGCTAACTGTACGCCACGTTCAAATTCGTTCAGCGCTTCTTCCAGCGGCAGGTCGCCGCTTTCCAGACGGGTAACAATCTGTTCCAGGTCGCTCAGCGCTGTTTCAAAACTGGCTGGCGCTTCATTTTTCTTCGGCATAATGAATGTCTGACTCTCTGTATTGGCAGCACAAGGCTATGGTAACGGACTCGCACTGATAAGCAAATAACGCACAATGGTAAGGCGATGTGCACAGGATGACCATGATGGTGGTATACTTGCGCGCCTGGATGCAGCCGCAGGGTATGGGCTGCTGTATTTTTTTCCATTACAAGTCATTCAGACTTGCCAAAGAACCATTGCCGCCATGAAGTTTATCATTAAATTGTTCCCAGAAATCACCATCAAAAGCCAATCTGTGCGTTTGCGCTTTATAAAAATTCTGACAGGGAACATTCGTAACGTTTTAAAGCACTATGATGAAGACCTTGCCGTTGTCCGCCACTGGGATCACGTTGAGGTTCGCGCTAAAGATGAAAGCCAGCGCCTGGATATTCGCGACGCGCTGACCCGTATTCCGGGGATCCACCATATTCTCGAAGTTGAAGACGTGCCGTTTACCGATATGCACGATATTTTCGAGAAAGCGCTGGTGCAGTATCGCGATCAACTGGAAGGCAAAACCTTCTGCGTACGCGTTAAGCGTCGCGGTAAGCATGAGTTTAGCTCTATTGAGGTGGAACGCTATGTTGGCGGTGGACTGAACCAGCATATTGAATCCGCGCGCGTGAAGCTGACGAAGCCGGACGTGACGGTTAATCTTGAAATCGAAAACGACCGTCTGCTGCTGGTTAAAGGCCGCTATGAAGGTATTGGCGGTTTCCCGATCGGGACGCAGGAAGATGTACTGTCGCTGATTTCCGGTGGTTTCGACTCCGGCGTGTCCAGCTATATGCTGATGCGTCGCGGCTGCCGCGTGCACTACTGCTTCTTTAATCTCGGCGGCGCAGCGCATGAAATCGGCGTTCGCCAGGTGGCGCATTATCTGTGGAACCGCTTTGGTAGCTCGCATCGCGTGCGTTTTGTCGCGATCAACTTTGAGCCGGTGGTTGGCGAGATCCTGGAGAAAGTCGACGACGGTCAGATGGGCGTGGTCCTTAAACGTATGATGGTTCGTGCAGCGTCGAAAGTCGCTGAGCGCTACGGCGTACAGGCGCTGGTAACCGGTGAAGCGCTGGGCCAGGTGTCCAGCCAGACGCTGACCAACCTGCGCCTGATCGATAACGTTTCTGACACTCTGATCCTGCGCCCGCTTATCTCCCATGATAAGGAGCACATCATTAATCTGGCGCGTGAAATTGGTACTGAGGACTTTGCCCGTACCATGCCGGAATACTGCGGTGTGATTTCAAAAAGCCCGACGGTGAAAGCGATTAAAGCGAAGATTGAGGCCGAAGAAGAAAACTTCGATTTCTCTATCCTCGATAAAGTGGTTGAAGAAGCGAACAATATCGATATTCGTGATATCGCCCAGCAGACGCAGCAGACCGTGGTGGAAGTGGAAACCGTGAGCGGCTTCGGCCCGAACGATGTGATTCTGGATATCCGCTCTGTGGATGAACAGGATGACAAACCGCTGAAGGTTGACGGTGTGGACGTCGTTTCTCTGCCGTTCTACAAATTGAGCACCAAATTCGGCGATCTGGACCAGAGTAAAACCTGGCTGCTGTGGTGTGAACGCGGAGTGATGAGCCGTCTGCAGGCGCTGTATCTGCGCGAGCAGGGCTTTGAAAACGTGAAGGTATATCGCCCATAGTGACTTTTGCCTGAGGGTGCTGCGCTTATCAGGCCTGCAAGCGGTATGTTTTGTAGGCCTGATAAATTGTTTACGCTGCCATCCGGTAATATAACAAAATTATTCAAAACGGACGGGGAGCTTTTTCCCGTTCGACTCCCAGACACCCTGATAGACGCCGTCTTTTAACTCCAGCGTTATCTTCTCTTCCGATTGTTCAGCGGCAGACGTCTTAAGTACATAATGTTGATTGTCGGCTGTGTCGCATTTACCGTTTAATTCAATCGGTGCGCCAAATTTCTGGTAAAAGTAAGCCCCTTCAAAAAAATCACCGTATTTGCAGTCGACCTTCAACACAATACGCATGCTTTTTCCCAACGTGCCGTACATGACCTTGCCGTCAATGCCGGGCGCTGGCGAAACCGGTGTAGATCTCTTTGCGGTAGTCAGATACTGGCCGTAAGGCGTGAGCTGATTATGCAGTTCAACGGTCGGGATTTTCGTGGTGAAATCGCCCAGTTCGTCACCCGCGCGATTGGCGTGGTTGCTACAACGTCCGTTCAGGAAAGCCAGATGGTCTTTTTGCAGGGAGAATTTGTCGATGTAGTACAGACCGTCGGTGTAGGTTGCACACGATGCGTAGAATTCGGCAAAGCCAGAATTTCCACCGTCTTCTTTTATTTGCTCTGGCTTTTGTGATTTCTGTGCGACAACAAAGGTATCAATTTGGCTGCGGATATCTTTTCTGATGCGGGTGTTTAATTCGGTCATCGTGGAGCGGGAAAAGAGGTCGTTAAGGGTAATTGTCGCGCCGTTGGCTAAATCGAAGCTGATCGGTACATTGTACGACTCGCAATACGCCCCGCAGCCTTCGACAAACATGTTGAGGGTCAACACTTTGGCGTCGCGATACTCAACCGTGTAGTCAAGGTTTGCGGTGGGATTCATCTCTGATTTCGCAAACTGATTCACGGTCGCTCGTGGATTATTTCCCGGTAGCTGATTGATAAAGCTTGTGAAAATATAATCGTTAATACGTTTTGCAACCTGTGGGTTATCCGTTGAGGTAAACCACGGCACGCGATATTGCATCTCAGTGCTTGCGGGATAGCGATACTCAAGGCTCTCAATTTCAAGTTGAGTCGCACTGGCGTAGCCGGGAAGGAGCAGTAAAGCCACTCCGCTCAGATATCCTTTCATCATAATTCCTTGAATGCGAGTGGCCTGAAGATTACTCGTAGTAGTTATAAATTCCTGCAGCCATCACCAGTTGTGATGCCACTTCGTAAGCTTTTTCGCGACTCACCAGGAGATCAATGATTTTTAAACCGAAATCGATTGAGGTTCCCGGTCCCTGGCTGGTTAACAGATTGACGCGCGGATCCCATACGACGCGCTTATCCTGCCACTGGTCAGTGGGAATATTGTCTTTCAGCGCCGGAAAACCGGTCATGTTACCGATGGGGAAAATATCGTGTGGGACGAGGACTGTGGCGGCAGCGGCGCAAATTGCCGCGACAATGCGCCCGGAGCGATGAAACTGTTTCACGGTTTCGACAAGCAGAGGGCTGTCGCGAAAACACTCGGCGCCTTTAATACCGCCGGGCAGCACGATAATGTCGAAATCCCCGTCAGCAACTTCCACTAATGGTGCATCCGCCAGTAGTTTTACGCCGCGTGAGCACACGATCGTCAGGCCGCCATCGCTGGCAACGCTTGCGGTCGTGACCTTAATTCCGCCGCGAACCAGCAGATCGATAGTGGTGACCGCTTCGGTCTCTTCACTACCAGGGGCGAGACATACCAGTGCTTGAGCGCTCATACTCACTTTCCTTTCTCTTAACCATTTCAAACAGGCGGGCATTTTCCGGGACGGCGATGCCGTGCGCGCGGGCGCGTTTTAACAAATAACCGGTAATGTAGTCGATCTCAGTATGGCGCAGGGCATGTATGTCTTGCAGCATTGATGAGATATTTTCCGCCGTACTGTCAATCACTTGCTCAACATAATAGCGTAAATCATCTGCTGATGTGTGGTGGCCTTCGCGTTCAATGACCGCCGCCACCTCCTCGCAGATGAGCGCTATTTTTTCAGGATGATGGCGTAACTCTCCATTTGAGCAATCCCATAATGCGGTCAGCGGGTTAATGACGCAGTTGACGGCCAGCTTACGCCACAACTCAGCGCGAATATTGTTGTGCCAGGCGACGTCCGGCAGCACCTCTTGCAGGACTTCAGCCAGATAACTGAAATCACCGTCTTGTTCACGCGCCGGACCAATCCTTGTTGTTCCCTGAGCGACATGAATGATCACGTTGCCGTCACGGCGTGCCGCGTGGGTTGTGGTGCCCATCAATAGAGGTTGCTTAATGTTATGCAACTCTTCAATCGTCCCCATACCGTTGTGAATCAGCAGAATGGGAGTGGTGTCAGGCAGAATGGCGGCCAGGCCTTTGACCGCATCAGAAACCTGCCAGGCTTTCAGAGTGACAAGCAACAGGTCGCTTTTCGCCAAAAAATCGGGGTCGTTTGCCGTCAGGGATTCATTGAATACTGACCCATCCGTGTCGATCAGGTTAACGCTGCAATAGGGTTGCGGTACGCGTAGCCACCCCTGAACCTCATGTCCATGTTTGCACAGCGTGGTTAGCCAAAGCTGTCCTAACGCTCCACATCCCAGTACGGTAATTTTCATTCTTCCTCCTCACCTGCAACATCACCAGGTGTTAATCCATATCGGCCGTACCCCATTATTGTTCGCAGGTATCAGTACCACGTACAATTAAAGGATACAGCCTAGTATAGCGCTGTCTGTTGTGTAACTTTGCAGGTATTATGCTTCGCATCAAAAATGAAGGGAGAGGAAAAGATGCCATCTTTCGATATTGTTTCTGAAGTTGATCTTCAGGAAGCCCGTAACGCGGTAGATAACGCCAGCCGCGAAGTGGAGTCACGCTTTGATTTTCGTGGCGTTGAAGCGACTTTTGAGCTGAACGAGTCGAATAAGACGATTAAGGTGCTAAGCGAGTCTGATTTCCAGGTCAATCAGTTGCTGGATATTTTACGTGCCAAGCTGCTGAAACGTGGTATTGAAGGCACTTCGTTGGACGTACCAGAAACCTTCGTGCACAGCGGTAAAACCTGGTTTGTTGAAGCTAAGCTGAAACAGGGCATTGAAAGCGCGGTGCAAAAGAAAATCGTTAAGCTGATCAAAGACAGCAAACTGAAGGTGCAGGCGCAGATTCAGGGCGAAGAAATCCGCGTGACCGGCAAGGCGCGTGACGATCTGCAATCCGTTATGGCGCTGGTTCGCGGCGGCGATCTCGGCCAGCCGTTCCAGTTTAAGAACTTCCGCGATTAAGTCGTAATGCCTGATGGCGCTACGCTTATCCGGCCTACAGGTTGCACACGCTATTTGTAGGCTGGATCAAACGATAGTCGCCATCTGGCACTCTTCACGCCTGGCTGATGGCCTGCTCAACCTCAAATCGATTCGTCACTTTGCTGTCGATTTTCACGTAAGCCGAATGCTCTTTCGCTACAATTAACACTTCGCTTATCCCTTCTTTAGCCAGCAGACGCTGCTTAAGGGTGTCATCTGCGGCAATCTCAGGTGGGATTTCCACTCGCAGGCTGCTGACATACGGCGGCTCTTTCATTGTGCTTGCCACCAACAACCAAACTGCCGCCAGAAGCGCGCCGGCCAGGAATACCGCCTGACCATCAAACATTTCGACCACCCAACCGCCGAGCGAACCGCCAATCGCCACGCCAAGAAACTGGCTGGTGGAGTAAACGCCCATCGCCGTGCCTTTATAGCCAGCCGGAGACTCTTTGCTGATAAGCGAGGGGAGGAGGGCCTCCATCAGGTTGAAGGCGAGGAAGAATATCTGAACGCCTGCAATCAGCCCCCAAAAACGCACGTTAGCGCTCCACAATACAATCTCTGCGATAAGGATCAGTAACACGCAGGCGAGGAATACGCGCTTCATCCGCCGCTTCACTTCTGCGTAAATGATGAACGGCACCACGGAAACAAAGGACAGCAGCATCGTCACCAGATAAATTTTCCAGTGCTCTGCGGCGGGGAAACCGGCTTTCGCCAGTTGGCCCGGTAAGGCGACGAAAGTGGACATCAACAAAATGTGCAGACACATGATGCCAAAGTTGAGCTTGAGCAGTTTGGGCTCCGCCAGCACTTTGCTGAAGCTGCCTTTTACCATGCCAGATTCGCGGTTCAGCACGTGGCTGGTGCTATTGGGAACGACCCAAATGGTTAGCACGATGCCGGTGGTTGCAAGAGCTGCAATCATCCAGAACAGCGCGTGTAGTCCCAGCGCATGGGTAACGATCGGTCCTAGCACCATCGCAATGGCGAAGGTGATACCAAAGCTGACGCCGATAAACGCCATCGCTTTGGTACGGTTTTGCTCACGGGTTAAGTCGGAAAGCAGCGCCATCACGGCGGCGGCAATCGCGCCAGAGCCTTGCAAAGCGCGACCGAGAATAATGCCCCAGATTGAATCGGAGAGGGCGGCAATCACGCTGCCGAGAACGAACACCGCCAGCCCGCCGACGATAAGCGGCTTACGACCGATGCGGTCAGAAAGCAGACCAAAGGGGATCTGGAAAACGGCTTGCGCCAGACCATAAATGCCAATGGCAAGGCCAATCAGCGCTTCACTGGCACCCTGTAGCGCCATACCGTACGTGGTCAGAACCGGCAGAACCATAAACATGCCAAGCATGCGCAACGAGAATACGGTCCCTAAACCCCAGGTGGCGCGCAACTCACCGGGCGTCATTTTGTAATCGTTCATTCCCACCTCTGTATTAATTTCGCGCCTAGTGTAAAGCGGGGAAGGAGTGCGGTAAACCTCTACGATATGTGGAATTGTGTAGTGGGAAAATTGAAATAATTACAACTGCAACTAATTTACTTGCGATAATTACAGGTGTAGTCTTTTTGTGGTTATTTCTAATGGAAAGAGGGAAAAGGAAAATGGCGATTCCGGGCAATATGTGGATTTATGACGATGGTGGTGCGCTGATTAAGGGCGGGTGTGATGTAAAAGGAAGAGAATACAGTATTGAATTTAAAGGCTTTCATCACAATTTGTCTATTCCCACTGATAACGGTACAGGCAAGCCAACAGGCACACGCCAACATTCACCGATGATGATCGTCAAAGAGTTTGACTACTCCAGCCCGTATTTATACAAAGCTGTCGCTTCTGGTCAGAATCTTAAGTCTGCAGAGATTCGTTGGTACAAAATCAATGATGCCGGTCAGGAAGTTGAATACTTCAATATGTTTCTGGAAGGGGTGCGGATTGTCTCCGTTTCTCCCTCGATGGCTGGTCCAGAGGACATGAATAATAACCATCTTGAAACCATAGAATTACGCTACGAAAAAATCACCTGGAAGCATTGCGACGGGAACATTATCTATACCGACGCATGGAATGACCGGCAGACGGCATAATGGGGGATTGAATGGACACAACTGAAGAGGCGAATGGAACCTATTGGTATCATGGTCACGCTAACGTAACGTCGGGTGAACTGTTTGATTTGATATTCATTGAGCAGTTGGCAGATTCATTAGGTATCACCACGGAAGCTGTTATGCTGGTTTTGATCGGTCAACCATTTATTCCTGTCAAAGGAAAACTATCAGCAGCCACGAACACTCCAGGCACTAGTATTGCATCAATTCTATGTAGAAAACTTCTGAAAGGGGCTCGGTTCCCGTTTGGTTTAAGACTACACGCTCCTATGGGGAAGTTTTCCAAATTGAAGATGGTTCCAACAAATCAAATAGCAACTTACATAGGCCGTTGGGTTCCTTTTGTCGGGCATGCTCAGTTAATCGTGCTTTTGTTCGCGGTGACAAAACATACCCGCGATAAATACAACCTCATCGCACGACCCAAAGATCGCATACAGTGGACATCTTTCTGATGAGAAATTATGAAGCTGAAGTTATTGAGTACATCATGAAGAATTACCCAATCAGGGAACGTTGGTTTAGGCCTGGTCTTAAGCAGGTCACGAAAGAATGGACCCTGGAGGATGATTTTCAGTTTATTCCGGAAGATGCATATGATTTTTTAGCTGATTTATTTGAGCATTTTGATATTGAATATTCGAACTTTGATGGAAGGAATTATATTGAACAAGAATACCCTTTCTGGAAAAAAGATCCTCCTGAAATTGAATTAAAGCCTTTGACAGTAGAGATGATTATAGAGTCAGCAAAGGCGGGGAAATGGCTTTATGACTGAATAACATCCCTGCCAATAAAAAAGGGTGCCGGAGGCACCCTTTTCGTATCAGCAGATCGTTACCAGACGTAAGTCAGCAGGTTCTGCGAGTTTGGCACCATAAAGTCAACGGACATCATCACGGAAAGCGCGGTAATGGCGATGATGGAGAAACCGAACAGCTTGCGCGCCCAGACCCTGTCATCTTCCACTTTATAACCGCGCAGCGCCATGCCCAACCACCAGACGCTCACCGCCGCAGCAACAATCAGGTATTTATAACCAGCATAGCCGCCCAGGGTGAGCATCAGCGTGGCGATAGCAAACGCCACGATGTACAGCGTGATATGGTTCTTCGCGACCGAAATACCTTTCACCACCGGCAGTACCGGGATGTTGGCTGCCTGATAATCCTTAAAGCGGAAAATCGCAATCGCGTAAGAGTGCGGCATCTGCCACAGGCTGAAAATAGCCAGCAGAATCAGCGCGCCGCTATCGAACTCACCGGTTACGGCGCAGTAGCCAATCACCGGCGGCGCAGCGCCGGAGAGTGAGCCAATCAGCGTGCCATAAACGGAATGGCGCTTCATGTACAGGCTATAGACGCCCACATAGACCACGAAGCCCATTACCCCCAACCAGCAGGCCAGAGGGTTCGCGCCAAACCACAGCAGCATAAAGCCAGCAATACCCAGCAGGGTGGCGTATACCAGCGAGACCGCAGGGGAAATCAGACCTTTAACCAGCACGCGGTTTTTGGTCCTCTCCATCTTCCTGTCGATATCCCTGTCGATGTAGTTGTTAAATACACAACCCGACGCCACAACCAGTGACACCCCAACCAACGTGTAGATAAACAGGGGATAATCAATGCTGCCTTTCGAGGCCAGCAGGAATCCCCCAATCACCGAGATCAGGTTGCCAAAGATGATGCCTGGTTTTGTTACTTGCAGGTATTGCTTAAACATCATAATCGCCGCTCTTAGTGCATCATCATGTTGTAGTTAAGGTTCCACATAATCCAGATGGAGCCCACAACCAGGATGGCGATGATTAGCACAGTAAAGACAAAGGCTGTCATGTTCCAACCTTCATCAGATTTGCTATTCATGTGCAGGAAGCACACCAGGTGCACCAGAATCTGTACCACTGCCATTGCCAGAATAGTTCCCAGAATGACGGCAGGAGAGGCAGAACCTGTCATGACCATCCAGAACGGAATAACCGTCAGGATTATCGACAGGATAAAACCTGTCATGTAGGTTTTTACGCTGCCATGGGATGCGCCGCCGCTCTCGTTAGAATGACTCATTACATCGCCCCCATCAGATAAACAACAGTGAACACACAGATCCACACCACATCCAGGAAGTGCCAGAACAGGCTCAGGCACATGATGCGGGTACGGTTAGTACTGGTCAGGCCGCGACGAGCAACTTGCACCATCAGCACCGCCATCCAGATAAGACCGGAGGTGACGTGCAGACCGTGCGTGCCGACCAGCGCGAAGAACGCAGACAGGAAGCCGCTGCGATCCGGCCCCATACCGTTAACAATCAGGTGATGGAATTCATAGAGTTCCATCCCGATGAATCCGGCACCGAACAAGAAGGTCAACGCCAGCCAGGAGATAACCTGGCTCTTGTTGTTCTTGTACATGGCGATCGCCGCCATGCCGTAAGTAATAGAGCTGAATAACAGCAGGAATGTTTCAACCAGAACGAACGGCAGTTCAAAAATGTCCTTACCTGTTGGGCCACCTGCGGTGCCGTTCACCAGAACGGCATAGGTTGCAAACAAAATAGAGAACAGAATGCAGTCGCTCATCAGGTAGACCCAGAATCCGAAGATCTTGGTCTGGCCTGCATCGTGGTGCCCGTGTTCGTGCGCGTGGGCAGTCGCGTGCGTTAAAGTATCAGTTGCCATTTTTCAGCCCTGCCTTAGTAATCTCATCGAAATGCTGGTTTTCCAGTTTTTCGACTTCCGGGACCGGCACGTAGTAATCCACGTCTTCATCAAAGCTTTTCACAATCCAGCTGATGATCATGCCTGCGAAGCTTGCAATCGCCAGCCACCAGATATGCCAGATCATGGCGAAACCAAACAGTGTTGCGAAGGCGGTAATGACGATACCGGCACCGCTGTTTTTCGGCATATGAATTTCTTCATAGTGCGCAGGCTGCTTGTACGCTTCACCTTTTTCTTTCATTTCCCAGAAGGCATCACGCTCGTGAACGTGCGGCACAACGGCAAAGTTGTAGAACGGAGGCGGGGAAGAGGTTGCCCACTCCAGCGTACGACCACCCCATGGGTCACCGGTCAGGTCGCGGTTCTGCTCGCGGTCGCGAATAGAAACGAAGATCTGAATCAGCTGGCACAGGATACCCAATGCAATCAGCGCGGCACCGCAGGCGGCAACGACCAGCATCGGATGGAACTGCGGGTCAATCTGCTGGCTGAGGCGACGGGTCATCCCCATAAAGCCCAGCACATACAGCGGCATAAACGCCACGAAGAAGCCGATGATCCAGAACCAGAATGCGCGTTTACCCCAGGTTTCGTTCAGCGTGAAGCCAAACGCTTTTGGCCACCAGTAGGTCATACCTGCGAAGCATCCAAATACTACGCCGCCGATGATAACGTTATGGAAGTGCGCAATCAGGAACAGACTGTTGTGCAGCACGAAGTCCGCACCCGGAACCGCCAGCAGTACGCCGGTCATGCCGCCGACTGAGAAGGTTACGATAAAGCCAATCGTCCACAGCATCGCTGAGTGGAATACGATACGACCCTGGTACATGGTGAACAGCCAGTTGAAGATCTTCACCCCGGTCGGGATGGCGATAATCATGGTGGTAATACCGAAGAAGGCGTTTACGTTAGCGCCTGCACCCATGGTGAAGAAGTGGTGCAGCCAAACAACGAACGACAGAACGGTGATACACACGGTTGCCCACACCAGTGAGGTGTAACCAAACAGACGTTTACGTGAGAAGGTTGCAGCGATTTCGGAGAACACACCGAAGACCGGCAGAACCAGAATGTACACTTCCGGATGGCCCCAGGCCCAAATCAGGTTGATGTACATCATCATGTTGCCGCCCATATCGTTGGTAAAGAAATGGGTGCCCAGATAGCGATCCAGGGTCAGCAACGCGACGGTAACCGTCAGGATTGGGAAAGACGCGATAATCAGGATGTTCGCACACAGCGATGCCCAGCTAAATACCGGCATCTTGAACATGGTCATTCCTGGCGCACGCATCTTAATGATGGTCACAAAGAAGTTGATCCCGGTTAGGGTTGTACCAATACCGGACAACTGGACTGCCCATATCCAATAATCGACCCCGACGCTTGGACTGTACTCTATTCCCGAGAGTGGCGGGTACGCCAGCCAACCGGTCTGTGCGAATTCACCCACGCCCAGAGACAGGTTAACCAGGATTACGCCGACAACGGTGAACCAGAAGCTCAGGTTGTTCAGGAACGGGAATGCAACGTCACGTGCGCCGATCTGCAGCGGAACCACCAGGTTCATCAGACCGATAACAAATGGCATTGCCACGAAGAAGATCATAATCACGCCGTGAGCCGTGAAGATCTGGTCGTAGTGGTGAGGTGGCAGGAAGCCCGCTTCACCTGCAGAAGCCAGCGCTTGCTGACTACGCATCATGATGGCGTCGGCAAAGCCACGAATCAACATGACGATTGCGACAATGACATACATGATGCCAAGGCGTTTGTGGTCAACCGAAGTTAGCCACTCTTTCCACAGGTAGGTCCACTTACCGAAGTAAGTGATTAGGCCCAGTAAGGCCGCACCACCGATGATAATGGCAGCGATCGTAACCATGACAATTGGTTCATGGAACGGCACTGCATCCAGCGTCAATTTTCCGAACATCGTATTCTTCCTCGGCCCCTTAGTGAGCGGATTCCGCGTGGCTCATGTCCATGCCTTCCATTCCTTCGTGTGCGCTGTGCTCACCTTCGGGTTGGGTCATGTCCATGCTCTTACCGTGAGCCATAAATTTGTTAATAACGTCTTTAAACAAATCTGGTTTCACGTTGGAGAAGTATTCCACCTGGTTGTATTCGCTTGGCACAGCCACTTTTTCGAACGCAGCCATGTCGCTCATGGTGTTCGTGGACTGTTTAGCTTTAGCAACCCATTGGTCGAATTCGGCGCGGTCCTTTGTTGCGATAGCCTTGAACTTCATACCGGAGAAGCCTGGTCCGCTATAGCTTGCGGAGATACCATCATAAGTACCGACTTCGTTGGCGATCAGATGCAGTCGAGTCTGCATACCGGCCATGGCATAAATCTGGCTACCCAGACGCGGGATAAAGAAGGAGTTCATCACGGAGTTGGACGTCACTTTGAACTCAACCGGAGTATTCGCCGGGAAGGCGATTTCATTCACGGTAGCGATACCTTGTTCCGGATAGATGAAGAACCATTTCCAGTCCATGGAAACCACTTCAATGGTAATGGGCTTCTCGTCATGCGCCAGCGGTTTGCTTGGCTCAAGAGCGTGAGTGGTTTTCCAGGTCAGTACGGCAAGGAAAATGATGATTAAGATCGGCACCGTCCAGACCACAGCTTCCACTTTATTGGAGTGTGACCAGTTCGGGCTGTACTTCGCATCTTTATTGCTTGCACGATACTTCCAGGCGAAACCAACAGCCATCAAGATGGCAGGAATAACGACAATCAACATCAGGCCAAATGCCGTCAGTATCAGAGAACGTTGTTCCAGTCCAATCTGTCCTTTAGGGTCAAGCAGCGCAGAATTACAGCCACTGAGTAATGCAGTGCCTGCAATTAATGACAACCATCCCAAACTTTTATTGTATTTCCTGAGTCTCATTTAACGACCTCAATTCCACGGGACCGGGTGGCGTTTAAAGTGTGAGGCCATTTTACGGGAAGGTTACATTACTGTAAACATCCTTGGATCTGTGTTACTGGGTTCTGCCGGGCATGTCACATATGTTGCAATATATGTCGTTTTGACTTTAAGAACCTGTTGCAACATCACGTTATAACGAAAGCGGGCAAGCGGGAGACGTGCTGAGGGCAATTGGTATAACCAATACGAAAATAAAACAATTGTTTAACAATTGATTATCAATAAAAAGACAATTGAAGAACAAAAAATAAATCTGTAGTGGCTGAATCGAGTAAGGGAAATAGTATATATAAAAGGTGTCAATAATTTCCAAATTCTTTGGCGCACAAAATAACAAATAATATTTTTAGTAATTGTTGTTTATTTAGCCGTTATAATTACGCAGGGTGATTACAACGGCGATATTAATGTGGATTTTTACACCAGGCGGGTTTTGCGCAGTGCCAGATAATCCAGCAATCCACCAAAAACGACCCCGCAGACCGCGACCACCACCGAGATTTCCAGCAGTTCCGGCAGGAAGGAGAAGTTGGTGTAATCCAGCGCGTTCATGGTTAACAGCAGCAGCCAAACCACCAGCAGACAGCAGCCCGCAACCAACGTCATTAATGCCAGGCTGTACGCGCTACGAAATTCCGTGCGCGGAATGAAGCTCTCATTTTGCCAGCTATGTTCCAGAGTCTGGCGACAAACCAGCAGCAGTATGAGGCCGGGGATAGCGGCAAACACAGAGAACAAATAAAACGTTGGCCACCCGTGCGCTTCAACAAACCAACCTGCTACCGGGCCAACGTAAACGCGACCAACGGCTGAAAGCGCGGAGAGCAGAGCGAACTGGGTCGCTGAAAAGGACTTATTGCACAGCGTCATTAATAAGGCGACAAACGCTGCCGTACCCATACCACCACACAGGTTTTCAAAGAAGACGGCGGCGGCCATACTGAACATGTGTTTGTCAGTGATGGACAATAACCAGTAGCCCGCATTCGACGCCCCCTGCAGGATGCCGAAAATCAGCAATGCGCGAAACAGCGAAAGGCGTTGCATCAAGATCCCGCCGTACAGCGCGCCAACGATGGTTGCCAGCAGTCCGAGCGTTTTATTTACCACGCCAACTTCACCCGCATCAAATCCGACACCACGGATTAAAAAGGTTGTAGTCAGGCTCATGGCAAAGGCATCCCCGAGCTTATACAGAACGATAAGCAGCAGAATTAGCCAGGCGTTGTTACGACCAAAGAAGTCGCGCAGCGGGGCCACAACCGCTTGCTCCAGCGTTTTGGGCACCGGAATGGCATCAGTCGGTTCGGGCGCTAGCAGGGTAGCGATGATGCAAGGTATCAGCAGCGCCGCCATCAGCCAGTACATTCCTTGCCAGCCCAGCCAGCGGTCGGCCATCCACAGAGCCAGCCCACCGGAAACCAGCATCCCTAAACGATAGCCCAGCACGCTGATAGCCGCGCCAGTGCCGCGTTCTTCGGCGGGTAGCACGTCGGTTTTCCATGCGTCAAAGACGATATCCTGCGATGCCGAGCAAAACGCGATCACCACCGCAAGCGCGGCCATCCAGCGTAGCTGCGTGCCAGGCTCCAGAAAGCCCATCGCGGCGATAGAAATCAGTAACAGCACCTGAGTTGCCAGCAACCAACCACGGCGTCGACCTAAAAACGGCGGCGTGTAGCGGTCCATTAGCGGAGACCAGAGGAACTTAAACACGTAGGCCTGGCCGACCAGAGAAAAGAAACCGATGGTTTTAAGATCGATATTCTCGACTGTCATCCATGCCTGAAGCGTACCCGAGGTCAGTGCGAGCGGTAAACCGGAGGCGAATCCCAGTATGAGCAGGATAGCTGAACGTGGTTGCTGAAAAATACGTAAGTAATGACTGGACATGGGCTTCTATAGGCCCGACGAACGCCGGGCCATATGGGCAGAAATTAACGAGCGTTCTGCTTGATGAAATCGTGAACGCTGGTGTCCTGAGACATATCAGCGATGGTATCGGTCAGCACGCTGTTAACGGCGTCAGCGATATTTTTGTTAGAGGCCTGCAGTGCGCCTTCAACAGAATAGCTTGCGCGGTAGTTTTTGGTCATCTTGTTGCCGTTAGCAGCAGTCGCAATGATGGCGATGTCTGCCTTGGTGGCGATGTTATAGCGCACGCTACCCTGGGACACGTCTGCATACAGCTGGCTAACAATGATTTGCAGGTTAACAGCACCGTTTGGCCCAATCATATAACCGCGTGCGGTCATCTGTTTTTCCAGTACTTCTTGCAGCAGGAAGCGCAGATCGCGGGACGCGGTCAGGGTAACAAGCTGGTTGTCACGGGTAACTTTTGCCAGCGCCTGATCCTGACGCTGGTCGGCACCATTGATGCTAACGGTCACACCCATCAGGCTCGGGTCCTGCTGTGGCAGGGTAATTTTCGGGGAAACTTCAATAGTGGTCGGCGGCGTTGCGCATCCAGCTAACATAAACAGCGCGACAAACGGGACGAGGATTTTTTTAAACATGCCAGGGCTCTCAGCGAATCTAAATTGTATGGTTGGAGAAAATTCCCGCCATCATAACATCGCCAACGATGAGGGGAAGTGGGTAACGCATGTAAATTCATTGTGTTGTCAGTTTTATGTCTTTGTGGAGACCATAAACGGACTTTTTGCAATAAATCGAAGTGAGGATTTAGTGAACTTCATCCATTTGGCTGAGAAAATCAGACAAACGCTAATTTTTTGTTGCTAAGGTGTAATGAAAGCGGTAAAAGCGGCTAGTATTTAAAGGGATGGGTGACATCTCAGCGTTGTCGGAGGAAAAACTTCATGATGATTCGTGAGCAAATAGAAGAAAAATTAAGGGCAGCGTTCCAACCCGTGTTCCTCGAAGTTGTGGATGAAAGCTATCGTCACAATGTCCCGGCAGGTTCTGAAAGCCACTTTAAGGTTGTGCTGGTTAGCGATCGCTTTACAGGTGAGCGTTTTCTGAATCGTCATCGGATGATTTACAGCACCTTAACGGTGGAGCTTTCCACAACCGTTCATGCACTTGCCCTGCATACCTACACCATTAAGGAGTGGGAAGCGTTGCAGGATACGATTTTTGCATCGCCTCCGTGTCGTGGGGCGGGAAGCATCGCGTAAAAACGGATTTGCAACAACCGACGCTTTTCCAGTATGTTGCTACAGATTATGTGAAAACGGCCTGCGGGCCGTTTTGTTTTGTCTGAATTCTGGGGCAGTCGTACAGTATTCAGACAAAAATTAGCCGGGAATTGTGAAAAAAGCCGCAGCAACGCGCGATAACCGTTCTCGACTCATAAAAGTGATGCCGCTATAATGCGCGTCTTATTTTTCGGAATGTCTTCGGGATGATTCTGACGACAGGGAATGTGATTGCTTATGAGAACATCCCAGTTCCGCGAAGCCAACAACCTGTGCTTGCGGAGAAGAGTTGACCGAGCACTGTGATTTTTTGAGGTAACAAGATGCAAGTTTCAGTTGAAACCACTCAAGGCCTTGGCCGCCGTGTAACGATTACTATCGCTGCTGACAGCATCGAGACCGCTGTGAAAAGCGAGCTGGTCAACGTAGCGAAGAAAGTGCGTATTGACGGTTTCCGCAAAGGAAAAGTACCGATGAATGTTGTTGCTCAGCGTTATGGTGCGTCTGTTCGCCAGGACGTTCTGGGCGACCTGATGAGCCGCAACTTCGTTGACGCGATCATCAAAGAAAAAATCAATCCGGCTGGCGCACCGAACTACGTTCCGGGCGAATACAAACTGGGTGAAGATTTTACTTACGCGGTAGAGTTCGAAGTTTACCCGGAAGTTGAGCTGACTGGCCTGGAAGCAATCGAAGTTGAAAAACCGGTTGTTGAAGTCACCGACGCTGACGTTGACGTGATGCTGGACACCCTGCGTAAGCAGCAGGCTACCTGGAAAGACAAAGACGGCGCTGCTGATGCAGAAGACCGTGTAACCATCGACTTCACCGGCTCTGTAGACGGCGAAGAGTTCGAAGGCGGCAAAGCGTCTGACTTCGTACTGGCGATGGGCCAGGGTCGTATGATCCCAGGCTTTGAAGAAGGTGTTAAAGGCCACAAAGCTGGCGAAGAGTTCACTATCGATGTGACCTTCCCGGAAGAGTACCACGCTGAAAACCTGAAAGGTAAAGCCGCTAAGTTCGTTATCAACCTGAAGAAAGTTGAAGAGCGCGAACTGCCGGAACTGACTGAAGAATTCATCAAACGTTTCGGCGTTGAAGATGGTTCCGTAGCGGGTCTGCGCGCTGAAGTACGTAAAAACATGGAACGCGAGCTGAAAGGCGCTGTGCGTAACCGCGTTAAATCTCAGGCGATCGAAGGTCTGGTAAAAGCTAACGACATCGACGTTCCGGCTGCTCTGATCGACAGCGAAATCGACGTTCTGCGTCGTCAGGCTGCACAGCGTTTTGGCGGCAACGAAAAACAAGCTCTGGAACTGCCGCGTGAACTGTTCGAAGAACAGGCTAAGCGTCGCGTAGTTGTAGGTCTGCTGCTGGGCGAAGTGATTCGTACCAACGAGCTGAAAGCTGACGAAGATCGCGTTAAAGGCCTGATCGAAGAGATGGCTTCTGCTTACGAAGATCCGAAAGAAGTTGTTGAGTTCTACAGCAAAAATAAAGAGCTGATGGACAACATGCGTAACGTCGCTCTGGAAGAGCAGGCTGTTGAAGCCGTTCTGGCGAAAGCGAAAGTGACTGAAAAAGCCACTTCCTTCAACGAGCTGATGAACCAGCAGGCGTAATTCGTCTCTTATTTAGCACGAATTTCGTACGCAAGCCCGTCACCTTTTGGTGGCGGGTTTTTTTTTGTCACGGATTTTGCATGGGAAGAGTGCGAAAACAGCGTTTCAGTGTTAGCGTTACAACAAAAGATTGTTATGCTTGAATTATGGCGATGTCGTACCCATTACAGAGGGACTAGCTGATAATCCGTCCATAAGGTTACAATCAGCACAGCAGGTTTTTTCAAATTTTATCCAGGAGACGGAAATGTCATACAGCGGCGAACGAGATAACTTTGCACCCCATATGGCGCTGGTGCCGATGGTCATTGAACAGACCTCACGTGGTGAGCGCTCTTTTGATATCTATTCTCGTCTACTTAAGGAACGCGTCATTTTTCTGACCGGCCAGGTCGAAGACCATATGGCTAACCTGATCGTGGCGCAGATGCTGTTCCTGGAAGCAGAAAACCCAGAAAAAGATATCTACCTGTACATCAACTCCCCTGGTGGAGTGATCACTGCCGGGATGTCTATCTATGACACCATGCAGTTTATTAAGCCGGACGTCAGCACCATTTGTATGGGCCAGGCGGCCTCAATGGGCGCGTTCCTGCTGACTGCCGGGGCGAAAGGTAAACGTTTTTGCCTGCCTAACTCTCGCGTCATGATCCACCAGCCTCTGGGCGGTTACCAGGGCCAGGCAACGGATATTGAAATTCATGCCCGTGAAATCCTGAAGGTAAAAGGGCGCATGAACGAACTTATGGCGCATCATACGGGTCAATCTCTTGAGCAGATTGAACGTGATACCGAGCGCGATCGCTTCCTCTCCGCTTCTGAAGCGGTAGAGTACGGTCTGGTCGACTCGATTTTGACCCATCGTAATTAATGCCCAGCGCGCAGGTGTACCGCTATAATTACCTGGAGCGGCACAACGCTGACTAGCGTCTTGCGCCTGAGAATGGCATTTGCGTCGTCGTGTGCGGCACAAAGAACAAAGAAGAGGTTTTGACCCATGACAGATAAACGCAAAGATGGCTCGGGCAAATTGTTGTACTGCTCTTTTTGCGGCAAAAGCCAGCATGAAGTGCGTAAGCTGATTGCCGGACCATCCGTGTATATCTGCGACGAATGTGTTGATTTATGTAACGACATCATTCGCGAAGAGATTAAGGAAGTAGCACCGCACCGTGAACGCAGTGCGCTGCCGACGCCGCATGAAATTCGCAACCACCTGGACGATTACGTTATCGGTCAGGAGCAGGCGAAGAAAGTGCTGGCGGTCGCGGTATACAACCATTACAAACGTCTGCGCAACGGCGACACCAGCAATGGCGTCGAGTTGGGCAAAAGTAACATCCTGCTGATTGGCCCGACGGGTTCCGGTAAAACGCTGCTGGCTGAAACGCTGGCACGCCTGCTGGACGTTCCGTTCACTATGGCTGATGCCACCACGCTGACCGAAGCTGGTTATGTGGGTGAAGATGTTGAAAATATTATTCAGAAACTGCTGCAGAAGTGCGATTACGACGTGCAGAAAGCACAGCGCGGGATCGTCTATATCGATGAAATCGACAAGATTTCTCGTAAGTCTGACAACCCGTCCATTACCCGTGACGTTTCCGGCGAAGGCGTACAGCAGGCGCTGTTGAAACTGATCGAAGGTACGGTTGCTGCCGTTCCACCGCAGGGGGGGCGTAAACATCCTCAGCAGGAATTCCTGCAGGTTGATACCTCCAAGATCCTGTTTATCTGCGGCGGTGCCTTTGCCGGTCTGGATAAAGTCATTGCTAACCGTGTTGAAACGGGCTCCGGCATTGGTTTTGGCGCAACGGTAAAAGCGCAGTCTGATAAAGCCAGTGAAGGTGAACTGCTGTCGCAGGTGGAGCCGGAAGATCTGATCAAATTTGGTCTGATCCCTGAGTTCATCGGGCGTCTGCCGGTTGTAGCGACGCTGAGCGAACTGAGTGAAGAAGCGCTGATCCAGATCCTGAAAGAGCCGAAAAATGCCCTGACCAAGCAGTACCAGGCGCTGTTCAATCTTGAAGGTGTCGATCTGGAATTCCGTGAGGAAGCGCTGGATGCGATCGCCAAAAAAGCGATGGCACGTAAAACCGGTGCTCGTGGTCTGCGTTCTATCGTCGAAGCCGCACTGCTTGACACTATGTACGATCTGCCTTCTATGGAAGACGTCGAAAAAGTGGTGATCGATGAGTCGGTGATTGGCGGCCAGAGCAAGCCATTGCTGATTTACGGTAAGCCGGAAGCGCAGCAGGCATCTGGCGAATAATTCATCAATTCATACAGACATTTAATTAATAAGGGGGGATTTTATCTCCCCTTTTATTTTTCCGTAAACATGGCGTTGAATGTGTGGGAAACATCCCCATATACTGACATACATGTTAAAGGTGGTGTGGAGCACAGTCGTACCACCTGATTACCTGGCGGAAACTAAACTAAGAGAGAGCTCTATGAATCCTGAGCGTTCTGAACGCATTGAAATCCCCGTATTGCCGTTGCGCGATGTGGTGGTTTATCCGCACATGGTCATACCCTTATTTGTAGGGCGGGAAAAATCTATCCGTTGTCTGGAAGCGGCTATGGACCATGATAAAAAAATCATGCTGGTTGCCCAGAAAGAAGCGTCAACGGATGAGCCGGGTGTAAACGATCTTTTCACCGTCGGGACCGTGGCCTCTATTTTGCAGATGCTGAAACTGCCTGACGGCACCGTAAAAGTGCTGGTCGAGGGGTTACAGCGCGCGCGTATTTCAGCGCTGTCTGACAACGGTGAGCACTTCTCTGCGAAAGCGGAGTACCTTGACTCGCCTGCTATTGATGAGCGCGAACAGGAAGTGCTGGTGCGTACCGCTATCAGCCAGTTCGAAGGCTATATCAAGCTGAACAAGAAAATCCCGCCCGAAGTGCTGACGTCGCTGAACAGCATTGACGATCCTGCACGTCTGGCGGACACCATCGCTGCGCACATGCCGCTGAAGCTTGCTGACAAGCAGTCCGTACTGGAGATGTCCGACGTTAACGAACGTCTGGAATATCTGATGGCGATGATGGAGTCTGAAATCGATCTGCTGCAGGTTGAGAAACGCATTCGCAACCGCGTTAAAAAGCAGATGGAAAAATCCCAGCGTGAGTACTATCTGAACGAGCAGATGAAAGCCATTCAGAAAGAGCTCGGCGAGATGGACGATGCGCCGGACGAAAACGAAGCGTTGAAGCGTAAAATCGACGCGGCGAAAATGCCGAAAGAGGCAAAAGAGAAAGCGGAAGCAGAACTGCAGAAGCTGAAAATGATGTCTCCGATGTCAGCGGAAGCGACCGTAGTCCGTGGCTACATCGACTGGATGGTTCAGGTGCCGTGGAATGCGCGTAGCAAGGTCAAAAAAGATCTGCGTCAGGCTCAGGAAATCCTCGATACCGACCATTACGGTCTGGAACGCGTCAAAGACCGTATTCTTGAGTATCTCGCGGTTCAAAGCCGTGTGAATAAAATCAAGGGGCCGATCCTGTGCCTGGTTGGGCCGCCGGGGGTAGGTAAAACTTCTCTGGGACAGTCCATCGCTAAAGCAACCGGACGTAAATACATCCGTATGGCGCTGGGCGGCGTGCGTGATGAAGCTGAAATTCGCGGTCACCGCCGGACCTATATTGGTTCGATGCCGGGTAAACTGATCCAGAAAATGGCTAAAGTGGGCGTTAAAAACCCGCTGTTCCTGCTTGATGAGATTGACAAAATGTCTTCCGACATGCGTGGCGATCCGGCTTCCGCACTGCTTGAGGTGCTGGATCCAGAGCAGAACGTGGCGTTCAGCGATCACTACCTGGAAGTGGACTACGATCTCAGCGACGTGATGTTCGTTGCGACCTCTAACTCCATGAATATTCCCGCACCGTTGCTGGATCGTATGGAAGTGATCCGTCTGTCCGGGTATACCGAAGACGAGAAGCTGAACATTGCTAAACGTCACCTGTTGCCGAAACAGATTGAGCGTAACGCGCTGAAAAAAGGCGAGCTGACGGTCGACGATAGCGCCATTGTGGGCATTATTCGTTATTACACCCGTGAAGCTGGCGTGCGTAGTCTGGAGCGCGAAATTTCCAAACTGTGCCGTAAAGCGGTGAAACAGCTGCTGCTCGACAAGTCGCTGAAACATATTGAGATCAATGGCGACAACCTGCACGACTACCTGGGCGTACAGCGCTTTGACTATGGCCGCGCGGACAACGAAAACCGCGTTGGTCAGGTAACCGGTCTGGCATGGACGGAAGTGGGCGGCGATCTGCTGACCATCGAAACCGCTTGCGTACCGGGTAAAGGCAAGCTGACCTACACCGGTTCTCTGGGTGAAGTCATGCAGGAATCCATTCAGGCTGCGCTGACCGTGGTGCGCGCGCGTGCGGAAAAACTGGGTATTAATCCCGACTTTTACGAAAAACGCGACATCCACGTTCACGTACCTGAAGGGGCGACGCCGAAAGACGGTCCGAGTGCAGGTATTGCCATGTGTACCGCGCTGGTTTCTTGTCTGACCGGTAACCCGGTTCGCGCCGACGTGGCGATGACCGGCGAGATCACCCTGCGTGGCCAGGTTCTGCCTATTGGTGGTTTGAAAGAAAAACTGCTGGCGGCACACCGTGGTGGTATTAAAACGGTCTTAATTCCAGACGAAAACAAACGTGACCTGGAAGAGATTCCGGACAACGTAATTGCCGATCTGGACATCCATCCGGTGAAACGCATTGAGGAGGTTCTGACGCTCGCGTTGCAAAATGAGCCCTCCGGAATGCAGGTTGTGACCGCAAAATAGTGACCTCGCGCAAAGAGCATTAATAAAAACAGGGCTGGCAGGCCATTTCGGACTTGCCAGCCTTTTTTTGTATAGCTAATTTAGATGACGGATTAGGCTTGCCATCATTAACGGGTGTTGTAAGGGCATGGCAGGCCTGATATAACTGCTGCGCGTTCGCACTTTGAAGGATTCAGGTGCGATATAAATTATAAAGAGGAAGAGAAGAGTGAATAAATCTCAACTGATCGACAAAATTGCTGCAGGGGCTGATATCTCTAAAGCTGCGGCTGGACGTGCGTTAGATGCAATTATTGCTTCTGTTACTGAATCTCTGAAAGAAGGTGATGACGTAGCGCTGGTAGGTTTTGGTACTTTTGCCGTTAAAGAGCGTGCTGCCCGTACTGGTCGCAACCCGCAAACAGGTAAAGAGATCACCATCGCCGCGGCTAAAGTACCGGGCTTCCGTGCAGGTAAAGCACTGAAAGACGCGGTAAACTAAGTGATTTCCCCTTTGGGGATGTGACGAAGTACAAGGGCGCATCGACTGATGTGCCTTTTTTATTTGTAATTCCGGTACTTTCTACGCGTTGTGGGCTGACAATTGCCCCTGTTTCTTGTCACAATAGGCCTTTGTACGCAGCGTTCAGGAAACGCTATGCTGCGTGAAGCATATATACTCAAAATCCTTGCCGCCGCTGTTGTGACAACGCGCAGGCGGCTTGAGAGATAACGCGTATAGTCATCTACAGCGGAGTGTGGTTACACCATGATGGACAGCTTACGCACGGCTGCTAACAGTCTCGTGCTCAAGATTATTTTCGGTATCATTATCGTGTCGTTCATTTTGACCGGCGTGAGTGGTTACCTGATTGGCGGGGGCAATAACTTCGCCGCCAAAGTGAATGGCCAGGAGATTAGCCGCGGGCAGTTCGAGAATGCGTTCAACAGCGAACGTAACCGCATGCAGCAACAGCTGGGCGATCAATACTCCGAACTGGCTGCGAACGAAGGCTACATGAAAACGCTGCGTCAGCAGGTGCTGAATCGTCTTATTGACGAAGCGCTGCTGGATCAGTACTCCCGCGAGCTTAATCTCAACATCAGCGACGATCAGGTTAAACAGGCTATTTTCGCCACGCCTGCGTTCCAGGTGGACGGTAAATTTGATAACAATCGCTACAACGCGATTGTTAATCAGATGGGAATGACCGCAGACCAGTACGCTCAGGCATTACGTAATCAGCTTACTACCCAGCAACTGATTAACGGCGTTGCCGGTACGGACTTCATGCTGAAAGGCGAAACGGACGAGCTGGCGGCGCTGGTCGCACAGCAGCGTATCGTTCGCGAGGCGACAATTGACGTTAACGCACTGGCCGCGAAGCAGTCTGTTACCGAGCAGGAAGTTGCCAGCTACTACGAGCAGAATAAAAACAACTTTATGACGCCGGAACAGTTCCGCGTGAGCTACATCAAGCTGGATGCTGCTGCTATGCAGGAGACGGCCAGCGATGCGGATATTCAGGCTTATTATGACCAGCATCAGGATCAGTTCACTCAGCCGCAGCGTAACCGCTACAGCATCATTCAGACCAAAACGGAAGATGAAGCCAAAGCGGTACTGGACGAGCTGAACAAAGGCGGTGATTTCGCTGCGCTGGCAAAAGAAAAATCTGCTGACATCATCTCTGCCCGTAAAGGCGGCGACATGGGATGGCTGGAAGATTCCACCACCCCGGATGAGCTGAAGAATGCCGGTCTGAAAGAGAAAGGCCAGCTGTCAGGTGTGATTAAGTCTTCCGTTGGTTTCCTCGTTGCGCGTCTTGACGACGTGCAGCCTGCGCAGGTTAAACCGCTGAGCGAAGCCCGCGACGACATTGCGGCGAAAGTGAAGCAGGAAAAAGCGCTGGATGCCTACTATGCGCTGCAGCAGAAAGTGAGCGATGCCGCCAGCAACGATAACGAATCCCTGGCGGGTGCGGAGCAGGCGGCGGGTATGAAAGCGGTTGAAACGGGCTGGTTTAGCCGTGACAGTCTGCCGGAAGAGCTGAACTTCAAACCGGTCGCTGACATCATTTTCAATGGTGGTTTGGTTGGTGAGAACGGTACGCCTGGCAGTAACTCCGACATCATCACCGTGGATGGCGATCGCGCGTTTGTATTGCGAATTGCAGAGCACAAAGCTGAAGCCGTTAAACCACTGGCTGAAGTGAAAGATCAGGTAACTGCGCTTGTTAAGCACAATAAAGCAGAGCAGCAGGCGAAGCTTGATGCCGATAAACTGCTGGCGGATCTGAAAGCTGGTAAGGGCGATGAAGCCATGAAAGCGGCGGGTCTGAGCTTTGGCGAAGCGAAAACGCTGAGCCGTACGGGTCAGGATCCGCTGAGTCAGGCGGCCTTTGGCCTGAGCCTGCCGGCGAAAGACAAACCGAGCTACGGCGTGGCGAACGACATGCAGGGTAACGTTGTACTGCTGGCGCTGGACGAGGTGAAAGCCGGTTCTATGCCTGAAGAGCAGAAGAAAGCGATGGTTCAGGGGATTACCCAGAACAATGCGCAGATTGTCTTTGAAGCGCTGATGAGCAACCTGCGTAAAGCCGCAAAAATTAAAGTCGGTGACGCGCTGGAACAGCAGCAATAACCGAGGCTACTCGCAAAAAATTGCAAAAAGTTGTATCAACCAAAGGCCGCTTTCGCGGCCTTTTCCATTTCTGATATTTGCCGTTTGTCTGCCGTTCTGCACCTCGCTATCGTGATTCCACTGTTAACAAACAAGGAGAAAACAGTATGAAACATGGAATCAAAGCCCTGCTTATTACCCTTTCATTGACCTGCGCCGGTATGGCTCAAAGCGCACTGGCTGCAGAGCCAGTCGCCAAAAGCCAGGCGACTCAAGCCAAAGCGGATGCTACGGGAGTAGCACAAAGCAAAGCCACGCAACCGGCTAAAGCGAGCGATGATGAAGGCACCAGGGTAAGCATCAACAGCGCTTCTGCGGAGGATTTAGCGCGAGTCATGAATGGCGTAGGTCTGAAGAAAGCACAGGCGATTGTCAGCTATCGTGAGGAGTACGGGCCGTTTAAAACGGTGGAGGACTTAAAGCAGGTGCCGGGCATGGGGAGTTCGCTGGTAGAGCGCAATCTGGCAGTTTTAACACTTTAATAACTTGCAGAGTGCTGAAAGTTTGCCAGACTGTAGAGGTCATACCAGTTATGACCTCTTACCCTAAAGTGTGTTCCTATAAAAACAACGTAAGGCTCCTGCGCTATGCAAACACAAATCAAAGTTCGTGGTTTTCATCTTGATGTCTATCAGCACGTTAACAATGCTCGCTATCTTGAGTTTCTGGAAGAAGCCCGCTGGGATGGCCTGGAAAACAGCGACAGCTTTCAGTGGATGACCGCACACAACATCGCTTTTGTGGTCGTGAATATTAACATTAACTACCGCCGCCCTGCGGTGCTGAGCGACCTGCTGACCATTACCAGTCAGGTGCAACAGTTAAATGGCAAAAGCGGTGTGTTGAACCAGACTATCACCCTGGAGCCGGAAGGACAGGTGGTGGCAGACGCGTTGATTACCTTCGTCTGTATTGATTTGAAAACGCAAAAGGCGCTACCGCTGGAAGGGGAGTTGCGCGAAAAACTGGAGCAGATGGTGAAGTGATGGAAGGAAGCCTGACGGCGCTTCGCTTATCAGGCTTACGGGCGATATTGACCATGGTGAATGTCGAAAGCCGGATAAGGTGCGTGCACCGCCATCCGGCAAAACGATCACTTTAGTCCTGTTTTCTGCTTCATTGCCGCCATCACTGCCGGTTTATCTGCCAGATAATGGTTCAGGCCGTTGGCGCGCAGATTACAGGCCGCGCAGTGACCGCAACCGTCACCTTTGATGCCGTTATAGCAGGTCAGCGTTTCTTCGCGTACCAGGTCCAGCTTGCCCCAGTAATCGGCCAGTGCCCAGGTTTCGGCTTTATCGATCCACATCAGCGGGGTTTCAAAGCGAATATCTTTCGCCATTCCCAGGCTTACGGCATGATTCAGGGCTTTGACGAACTCATCGCGGCAGTCCGGATATCCAGAGAAATCCGTTTCACAAACGCCGGTAATGACTGCCTCCGCCTGCACCTGATACGCGTAAATCGCCGCCAGCGTTAAAAACAGAATATTGCGTCCTGGCACAAAGGTATTGGGAATGCCGTTCGCATCCGGTTCGTAATCGGGTACCGGAATGTTATCGCGGGTCAGGCTACTGACGGCCAGTTCGCTGAGCAGCGTTACATCAAGTACCTTGTGCGCACGCGCGCCAAGTTTTAAGGCCAGGTCACGTGCGACATCAATCTCAGCGCGATGGCGCTGACCATAATCAAAGGTCACGCAGTGCACTTCATCATACTGATGCAGCGCTTGCGCCAGACAGGTTGTGGAGTCCTGACCCCCACTGAATACAACAACGGCACGTTTCATGGTTTTTCCTGACAAATAACGAAACCCTTATGGTAGCGCCTGGGCGTGTCGCCGACCAGCTTCTTCACGCCGACGGGGGCGGTAGCCAGGCTTCGGTAAATTCAAACCAGCCGCGAGGATTCAGGCGTACGCCGTTCACGCCCGGCGGAGCGCTAATACGATAGTGATAATTGAACAGCGGTGTCAGGGTCGCGTCATGCATCAGTGAGGCGAAAACGTGTTGTAAAGCCGCATGACGATTGTCTTCATCGGCCTGAATTTGCAGGGCATCCAGGGTGGTTTGCAGATGAGTATATGCCGGTGAGCTCAATACATGTGACCAGAGCTGATCGCAGCGCAGCCACTGTTCGAGGGTATATTCAGGCGCTTCGCCAATCAGCCTGTCGCCCATCATCAGGTCGGCCTGGGCTAAAGGATGGTCGCCATCCCAGTTTTTAGCATTATGAAAAATAAGCGTTAATTCACAGCCGAGTAGCGCCAGCGCCTGGCGAAGCTGTTCAGCCATGGCGTGCAACTCTACCGGCAGGTGATAGGCTAGCGTAAGTTTTTCCGGTAGCGGCACGTCATCCCGTTCATCCCATTGGGGGATCGTCCATCCCGGCAGCAGCGCATTGCTTGGCGTGATCAGGTTTTCATCCACGTCAAGCGTTTGTAGCAGGGAAGATCGGTGGATAATATTGACCAGGCGACGGGCCTGCTGCGTATTCAGCCGCGCGCTTTTTCTGAGCGTGAGATAGCAGAAACCGAGGCTGATCCCGCTGCTTACCTGGCTTAGCATGGGAAGCTCTTCGGGTTTACCAATTGCAATTTGAACCGGATGGCGACAGCTGGTGCCCAAATCCTGGGAGAAAAGCTGCGGGGTTATCCAGTATTCAATGGCTTTTAGTAGCGGATGACTCAGGTGGTAGTGATCGTGACTCTCGATGCGCACCAGGTCAGGGGTAAACAGCGTCAACCGGAACGGACCGGTACCAACAAACGGGAGTTCGGGATGTGCCAGGTGACTGCTGTAGCTTGCCAGACGATGCGCCAGCCAGAAGTCGGGGCGATGCAAAATAAAGGTTAGGCACTGGGGATGCGTCACCTCAATGCGCTTTACGCTGATAAACAGCTTGTTTAACGCGGGTAGCTCTAACAGCTTCAGCAACTGTTGATGTAGCTGTGTGCTGCTGACCGCATCGCCGTTATGCCAGTACAGGGTGGAGCGAATATAGAAATCCCAGCGCTGGCCGTCGGCGGAGATATTCCAGTGGTGGGCTAAATCTCCGCAGGGGCGTTGCGTAATACTGTCGAACCGGGTCAGGCCCGAGAATATTTGTCCGGCGAGGTGTTGTTCTGCGCGACCAGGGAGAAATCCAGGGTGCAAAGGGTCGAGCTGGCGGTAATAGGGGATACGCAGGGTTGGGGTGTCGTTTTGCCACTGCCCGCCCATAAACGGCTGGAGCAGCGTTCTTAATTCTCCCGGCGCCAGCTGAGCCAGCTCCAGTACGCTAAGTTGCTCCCCCTTTTGCAGCGCTTGCTCCATCATAATGCTGCGTAGCGAATCTGGCGTCACCAAAAAGCGCAGTTGCCCGCGTTTCCCACGCCCCGACTGGGCGTGCCACTCCAGCCAGCCAGCATCCTGCGCTTGCTTCAGCAGGGTACGCACGTGGCGCTCGCTGCAGAAACAGCGTTCTGCCAGCTCCCCGACGGTCACCGACTGCGGTTCTCCCGCCGACGGCTGCCACAGGCGTTGGTACTGATTCAGGCGATTCAACAATCTCATATACACGTCATCCTTCAAGCTGCCTCTTTGTTGGCGGCGTTAATTCACCCCAGTCACTGCATGCTCCTGGACGTTCATTCACTTGCCGCCTGGATGCAACTTGAATGATTTTGTGTAATAAACCCGGAACAATTCATTTTATCTATTCACTATTACTTCCGTATATCTCAGGTGATACTGAATCACAAGTTAACCGCGTCACAGTGTGGAGAAAGAAATGGCTCGTCTGGCTGCATTTGATATGGATGGCACCCTTTTGATGCCGAATCACCATTTAGGTGACGAAACGCTTTCAACGCTGGCGCGCCTGCGTGAACGCGAGATCACCCTGACATTTGCCACCGGCCGCCATGTGCTGGAGATGCGCCATATTTTGGGTTCTATCTCACTGGACGCCTTTTTGATCACGGGTAACGGCACGCGCATTCACTCTGTTGAGGGCGATGTATTGCACCGTCAGGATCTGGATCCGACTGTGGCGGATATCGTGTTACATCAGAAGTGGGATACCACAGCCAGCATGCATGTCTTTAATGACAACGGTTGGTTCACCGGACAAGAGATCCCATCGCTGCTACAGGCGCATGTGTATAGCGGATTTCGCTACCAGATCGTCGATGTGAAACGTATCCCGGCTCATCAGGTAACGAAAGTCTGTTTCTGTGGGGATCATGACTCCCTGATCCAATTACGCATTCAACTGAATGAGGCGCTGGGTGAGCAGGCAAATCTCTGTTTTTCCGCGGTTGATTGCCTTGAGGTGCTGCCGGTGGGCTGTAACAAAGGATCGGCGCTGGCGGTACTAAGCGACCACTTAGGTTATTCAATGGCCGAATGTATGGCGTTTGGCGATGCCATGAACGATCGCGAAATGTTAGGCAGCGTTGGGCGCGGCCTGATTATGGGCAACGCGATGCCACAACTGATTGCTGAACTGCCGCATTTGTCGGTGATTGGGCATTGCCGCAATCAGGCGGTGTCACACTTTTTGACGCATTGGCTGGACAATCCGCATCTACCTTATTCCCCCGAATGAGAGATCCCTTCCAGCAAGCCAGACTTCGCGTCTGGCTTTTTTTTATCCCATTAATGGGTGTTCAGAAGCCGGGTGAGTTCCGCTTTCCACGGCGTTAAATCACCGATGTGCGTGTCGATCCACTGCGGGTTGTAGTAGGTTTCAAGATAGCGTTCGCCGCTGTCGCACAGCAGCGTGACCAGTGAACCGCTTTCTCCGGCATCGCGCATACGGGCGGCAAGTTGCAGCGTTCCCCACATGTTGGTGCCGGTTGAAGCGCCGACTTTGCGGCCCAACTGCGTTTCCAGCCAGTGTGCGGTGGCCACGCTTGCGGCATCCGGCACGCGCAGCATTTCATCGACTACGTCAGGAATGAAGGAGGGTTCGACACGTGGGCGGCCGATGCCTTCGATTTTGCTTCCTATCGGGCTGCGTAACGTTGCATCGCGATCCTGCCAGAAGGGCAGAAAGACTGAGTTTTCCGGATCCACCACCATCAGGCGAGTATCGTAGCCCTGACAGCGAATATAGCGGCCAATGGTTGCAGAGGTGCCGCCGGTTCCGGCGCTCATCACAATATGGCGGGGGACGGGGTTGGGCTCGCACTGCATCTGACGGAAGATGCTGTCAGCAATATTGTTATTGCCACGCCAGTCGGTAGCGCGCTCAGCATAAGTGAACTGGTCCATGTAATGACCGTTCAGCTCACGCGCCAGCTGTTCAGAGGCCGCATAGATTTCACAGGCGCTTTCCACGAAATGACAGCGACCACCGTAAAACTCAATCTGTTCAATTTTACGCTTCGCCGTACAGGAAGGCATGACGGCAATAAACGGCAGTCCTAACAGTCGGGCGAAATAAGCCTCGGAGACCGCCGTTGAACCGGACGATGATTCAATGATGGTGGTGCCTTCTTTAATCCAGCCATTGCACAATCCGTACAGAAACAGTGAACGCGCCAGACGATGCTTCAGGCTCCCGGTGGGATGCGTGCTCTCATCTTTTAAATAGATCTGAATGCCCGGGAACGCCGGTAGCGACAGACGAATGAGATGCGTATCCGCAGAACGCTGATAATCCGCGTTGATTTCATTGATGGCGTTTTTAACCCAGGAGCTATTCATCATTAATAGATATCCATTTGTCATTTTGTGCCAAGAATAGCGAAAAGCACGGAAAAAATTGTTGCCATTTAGCCTTTAAAATAGAATGTAAGGAGAAAATTCTTCTCTGTGGAGTGGATATGTTAGACAAAATTGACCGTAAGCTGCTTAGCTTACTGCAACAGGACTGCACCCTTTCTTTGCAGGCGTTAGCAGATGCCGTTAATCTGACTACCACCCCCTGCTGGAAACGCCTCAAACGGCTTGAGGATGACGGTATCCTGCTGGGTAGAGTCGCCCTGTTAGATCCAGAAAAACTGGGGCTGGGGCTGACCGCGTTTGTGCTGATTAAGACTCAGCATCACAGCAGTGAATGGTATTGCCGCTTTGTCACCGAAGTCACCGGTATGCCGGAGGTTCTGGGGTTCTGGCGTATGGCAGGGGAATATGATTACCTGATGCGAGTGCAGGTCGCCGATATGAAAAGCTACGATGAATTTTATAAGCGCCTGGTGAACAGCGTACCGGGCCTGTCTGACGTCACCTCCAGCTTTGCGATGGAACAGATTAAATACACAACTGCGCTCCCTATTGAATAACTCTCCCGGCGCTTATTGCCGGAAATCTTGTCAGGACATAACGCGTGCGATTATTTGCTCAATTAAGCTGGTACTTCCGCCGGGAGTGGCGTCGCTACCTCGGGGCGGTGGCCCTGCTTATCATCATCGCTATCCTTCAGCTTATTCCGCCGAAAGTGGTCGGGATCATTGTGGATGGCGTGACGACTCAACGCTTCACCACCGAGCGACTGCTGATGTGGGTGGGAACAATTGCCCTGATTGCAGTGGTGGTTTATTTGCTGCGCTATGTCTGGCGCGTGCTGCTGTTTGGCGCATCCTACCAACTGGCGGTTGAGCTGCGGGAAGATTATTACCGTCAGTTGAGTCGCCAGCATCCAGAATTTTATCTGCGTCACCGCACGGGCGATCTGATGGCGCGTGCGACCAACGATGTCGATCGGGTCGTATTTGCCGCCGGAGAAGGCGTGCTGACGCTGGTAGATTCGCTGGTAATGGGATGTGCGGTGCTGATCGTGATGTCAACGCAGATAAGCTGGCAGCTGACGTTAATTGCGCTGCTGCCGATGCCGGTGATGGCGTTGATGATCAAACGTTACGGCGATCGACTCCATAACCGCTTTAAGCTGGCGCAGGCGGCGTTTTCCAGTCTCAACGACCGTACTCAGGAAAGCCTGACCAGTATTCGCATGATCAAGGCCTTCGGTCTGGAGGATCGGCAATCGGCATTATTTGCCGCCGATGCCGAAGATACCGGTAAGAAAAACCTGCGCGTGGCGCGCATTGACGCCCGTTTTGATCCCACGATTTATATCGCCATTGGCATGGCTAACCTACTGGCGATTGCTGGGGGAAGCTGGATGGTGGTGCACGGCTCGCTGACGCTCGGCCAGCTCACCAGCTTTATGATGTATCTCGGTTTGATGATTTGGCCGATGCTGGCGCTGGCATGGATGTTTAACATCGTCGAACGTGGCAGCGCGGCGTACAGCCGTATTCGCGCCATGCTGTCTGAAGCGCCGGTGGTGGATGACGGCACTGAACCGGTACCGGAAGGACGTGGGGAGCTGGCGGTGGCGATTCGCGAATTTTGCTACCCGCAAACGACACACCCGGCGCTGGAAAATGTGAACTTCCAGCTTAAACCTGGGCAGATGCTGGGCATTTGTGGGCCTACCGGCGCGGGGAAAAGTACGGTGCTGTCGCTGATTCAGCGTCATTTTGATATCACCCACGGCGATGTGCGCTTTCATGATATCCCCTTAACGCGATTACAACTGGATAGCTGGCGCAGCCGGCTGGCAGTTGTCAGCCAGACGCCATTCCTGTTTTCGGATACCATTGGCAATAACATCGCGTTAGGACGCCCTCAGGCCACGCAGGAAGAGATCGAGTATGTGGCACGCCTTGCCAGCGTTCATGAGGATATTTTACGTCTTCCGCAGGGCTACGACACCGAAGTTGGCGAACGTGGGGTGATGCTGTCTGGTGGGCAAAAACAGCGTATTTCCATCGCTCGAGCGCTACTCCTGAACGCTGAAATCTTGATTCTGGATGATGCGCTGTCGGCGGTAGATGGTCGTACCGAGCATCAGATCCTGCATAACCTGCGCCAGTGGGGCGAAGGCAGAACCGTCATTATTAGCGCCCACCGTTTATCGGCCCTGACGGAAGCCAGTGAGATTATCGTGATGCAGCATGGGCATATTGCCCAGCGCGGCGAGCATGATGCGTTAGTGCAGCAGCCTGGCTGGTATCGCGATATGTACCGCTATCAGCAACTGGAAGCGGCGCTGACTGATGCACCAGAGATAAACGAGGAGGCGGCTAATGCGTAGTTTTGGGCAATTATGGCCGACCCTGAAAAGATTGCTGGCGTATGGCTCTCCATGGCGAAAACAGCTGGCTATTGCGGTAGTCATGCTGTGGGTGGCGGCTGCGGCGGAAGTCAGCGGTCCGCTGCTGATTAGCTATTTTATCGATAACATGGTGGCGAAGAATAATCTGCCGCTGGCGATGGTCGCCGGGCTGGTTGCGGCATATATCGGTCTGCAACTGCTGGCGGCTGGCCTGCATTACGCGCAGTCATTGCTGTTTAACCAGGCGGCAGTTGGCGTAGTACAACAGTTGCGCACCGACGTAATGGACGCTGCGCTGCGCCAGCCGCTCAGCGCCTTTGATACTCAACCTGTCGGGCAGCTAATCTCCCGCGTGACCAATGACACCGAAGTTATTCGCGACCTGTACGTGACGGTGGTAGCAACGGTCCTGCGCAGCGCGGCATTAATTGGCGCCATGCTGGTAGCGATGTTCAGCCTTGAGTGGCGTATGGCGGTAGTGGCGATGGCCATTTTCCCGGCCGTGCTGGTGGTGATGGTGATTTATCAACGCTACAGCACCCCGATTGTGCGCCGGGTTCGCGCTTATCTGGCGGATATTAACGATGGCTTTAACGAAGTCATCAACGGCATGAGTGTTATCCAGCAGTTCCGCCAGCAGGCGCGATTTGGCGAGAGAATGGGCGAAGCAAGCCGCTCGCACTATATGGCGCGTATGCAAACCCTGCGACTGGATGGTTTTTTGTTGCGCCCGCTGCTTAGCCTTTTCTCGGCGCTGATCCTCTGCGGATTGCTGATGCTGTTCAGTTTTACCTCTGGCAGCTCGATCGAGGTTGGCGTGCTGTACGCGTTTATCAGCTATCTCGGCCGTTTGAACGAACCGCTGATCGAGTTGACCACTCAGCAATCAATGCTGCAGCAGGCGGTTGTCGCCGGTGAGCGAGTGTTCGAACTGATGGATGGGCCACGTCAGCGCTATGGTGAAGATGAGCGACCGCTAAAGAGCGGGGACATTGAGGTGGATAACGTTTCATTTGCCTATCGCGACGACAATCTGGTGCTGCAAAATATCAGTCTGTCCGTGCCTTCGCGCAGCTTTGTGGCTTTGGTCGGACACACCGGCAGTGGTAAAAGCACGCTCGCCAGCCTGCTGATGGGTTACTACCCGCTGACGCAGGGGGAAATCCGCCTTGATGGACGGCCGCTGTCTTCACTGAGCCACGGTGCGTTACGTCAGGGCATCGCCATGGTGCAGCAGGATCCGGTGGTGATGGCAGATACCTTCCTGGCGAACGTTACGCTGGGCCGCGATATCTCAGAAGAGCGAGTATGGCAGGCGCTGGAGACCGTGCAACTGGCTGAACTGGCGCGAGGTCTGAGCGAGGGGATTCATACCCGGCTGGGCGAGCAGGGCAATAATCTCTCTGTTGGTCAAAAACAGCTGCTGGCGTTGGCGCGGGTGTTGGTTGAAACGCCACAGGTGTTGATCCTCGACGAAGCCACGGCCAGTATTGACTCCGGTACTGAACAGGCCATTCAGCAAGCTCTGGCGGCGGTACGTGAACACACCACGTTGGTGGTGATTGCGCATCGGTTATCGACGATTGTCGATGCGGACACCATTCTGGTGCTGCATCGCGGTCAGGCGGTGGAGCGTGGTACGCACCAGCAATTACTGGCGGCGCAAGGCCGTTACTGGCAGATGTATCAGCTGCAACTGGCGGGTGAAGAGTTAGCCGCCAGCACGCAAGACGATTCTGTTATCGCCTGATGGCGCGGCGCTTATCCGGTCTGGGGCCAGCACGGTCTCGTAGGCCGGATAAGGCGTTTACGCTGCCATCCGGCAATCAACAATCTGGTGCAAAAATGTAACGCACTATGCACCGTTATAGTGCGTTTTTTCTTTTCCTCTCCCGGAAGTACCCTGAGAACCTGAATCATCCCGCCTTTTTCATTCCTGGCACATCCCTTGCAATATTCCTCTCGTGTATCTGCAGCCACTACTGAATTCTGACTGGAGGGGATCTATGAAGCTGGTTACCGTGGTAATCAAACCGTTCAAACTGGAAGACGTCCGTGAAGCATTGTCGTCTATTGGTATTCAGGGGCTGACCGTCACCGAAGTGAAGGGGTTTGGCCGACAGAAAGGTCATGCTGAGCTGTACCGTGGGGCTGAATATAGCGTCAATTTTCTGCCGAAGGTGAAGATTGATGTGGCGATTGCCGACGACCAACTGGATGGCGTGATTGATGTCATCAGTAAGGCGGCATACACCGGAAAAATTGGCGACGGCAAAATCTTCGTCGCCGAGCTGCAACGTGTGATTCGTATTCGTACCGGCGAAGCCGACGAAGCCGCACTGTAACGTCTGGCACACAGTGATAGGAAACCAAAAAATGAAGATAGCAACGATGAAAACAGGTATTGCTTCACTGGCGCTGCTGCCGGGACTGGCGATGGCGGCACCGGCGGTTGCGGATAAAGCGGATAACGCTTTTATGATGATCTGTACCGCGTTGGTGCTGTTTATGACCATCCCTGGCATTGCGCTGTTCTACGGCGGTTTGATTCGCGGTAAGAACGTGCTGTCGATGCTGACTCAGGTTACGGTGACATTTGCTCTGGTTTGTATTTTATGGGTGGTTTATGGCTACTCACTGGCCTTTGGCGAAGGAAATAATTTCTTCGGCAACTTCAACTGGGTATTGCTGAAGAATATTGCGCTAACGGCGGTAACGGGGAGCTTCTACCAGTACATTCACGTTGCTTTTCAGGGCTCGTTCGCCTGCATCACCGTTGGGCTAATCGTCGGTGCGCTGGCTGAACGTATTCGCTTCTCCGCGGTGCTGATTTTTGTGGTGGTATGGTTAACGCTGTCGTACATCCCCATTGCTCATATGGTCTGGGGCGGCGGCTTGCTGGCTTCCCACGGCGCGCTGGATTTTGCCGGCGGAACGGTTGTGCACATCAACGCGGCGATTGCCGGTCTGGTAGGCGCGTATCTGATTGGCAAACGTGTCGGTTTTGGCAAAGAAGCTTTTAAACCGCATAACCTGCCGATGGTCTTCACCGGTACCGCTATTCTCTACATTGGTTGGTTTGGCTTTAATGCTGGTTCAGCGGGTACGGCAAATGAAATCGCCGCACTGGCCTTCGTTAATACCGTGGTCGCCACCGCTGCAGCCATCCTCGGATGGATCTTCGGTGAATGGGCGCTGCGTGGTAAACCGTCTCTGCTGGGCGCCTGCTCTGGTGCCATTGCGGGTCTGGTGGGCGTAACACCTGCATGTGGCTATATCGGTGTCGGCGGCGCGCTGATTATCGGTGTCGTTGCGGGTCTGGCAGGCCTGTGGGGCGTGACCATGCTGAAGCGTTTTCTGCGTGTGGACGATCCGTGTGACGTGTTTGGCGTTCACGGCGTGTGCGGCATTGTCGGCTGTATCCTGACCGGAGTTTTCGCTGCCAGCTCTTTGGGAGGCGTGGGCTTTGCCGAGGGCGTGACCATGGGGCATCAGCTGCTGGTGCAACTGGAAAGCGTGGCGATCACCATCGTCTGGTCTGGCGTGGTGGCTTTCATTGGCTATAAGCTGGCGGATATGACGGTTGGTTTGCGCGTACCGGAAGAGCAGGAGCGCGAAGGTCTGGATGTAAACAGTCACGGCGAGAACGCTTACAACGCCTGATTCTCAATTTGCCGGATGGCAACGCTTTTGCGCCACCATCCGGCAATTCTCAATTGCGATTACGCATTACCCCTTCCTGTACGGTAGAAGCGACCAGCACGCCATCCTGGGTATAAAACTCTCCGCGTACAAAGCCCCGGGCACCGGATGCCGAAGTACTCTCGACGTTATATAGCAGCCATTCATTGATATTAAACGGACGGTGGAACCACATAGAATGGTCAATGGTGGCGATCTGAATCCCTTTTTCCAGGAAGCCAATCCCGTACGGTTGCAGCGCAACAGGCAGGAAGTTCAGGTCTGAGGCATAACCCAGCAGATACTGATGGACGCGCAGATCGTCCTGCAGCACGCCGTTAGCGCGAATCCACACCTGGCGCGTCGGAGGTGCGACGTGACCTTTGAGGGGGTTATGAAACTCGACAGGGCGTACTTCCAACGGACGATCGTTGATAAATTTTTCTTTCAACAGCGGCGGCAGCAAATGCGCCACTGAGCGGGCAATTTCCGTTTCTGATTTCAGCTCATCGGGACCCGGCGCATCCGGCATGGTTTTCTGATGTTCAAATCCGTCTTCCGGTGCCTGAAAAGAGGCGGTCATGTAAAAAATGGGTTTACCATTCTGGATCGCGGCAACGCGGCGCGCGCTGAAGCTGTTACCATCACGCAGGACTTCCACATCATAGATTATGGGCTTTTGGCTATCGCCGGGGCGTAAAAAGTAGCTGTGAAAAGAGTGTACCAGACGCTCTTCCGGTACGGTTTCTTTTGCGGCATACAGCGCCTGACCGACAACCTGTCCCCCAAAAACCTGACGTAACCCTAAGTCTTCACTTTGGCCCCGAAAGAGTCCTTCTTCAATTTTTTCCAGATTTAACAATGTCAGCAAATTTTTCAGTGCCAGACTCATACGTGCTCTCCAGGTGATATCGATGTCGCAGCGAGGTAGGCAGAGTATAACGCAATTTTAAAAGTGGTCCGATGGGTGCAATTGTCTGAATTACTGGCCTATTACAGGCAAAAATAGCTGTCTTGTGCCACACTTAGTCACGTTATGTTTTTGTTAACCACTCTTCTGGCGAGGAAAGTTCTCGCTGGTGCATAGATGATAAGGAGAATTTAATGAAACTCGTGCACATGGTAAGTGGTTTAGCGGTTGCAGTCGCTCTGGCGGCCTGTGCCGATAAAAGCGCTGATATTCAGACACCTGCGCCAAGCCCTAATACGTCAATTTCTGACACACAGTCTAAAATTCAGCAGCCAAATGTCTCCGGTACAGTATGGATCCGTCAGAAAGTGGCCTTGCCACCCGATGCGGTGCTAACCGTTACGCTGTCAGATGCTTCACTGGCCGATGCGCCGTCAAAAGTGCTGTCGCAAAAAGCGGTTCGTACTGAAGGTAAACAAGCGCCATTCAGCTTTGTATTACCGTTCAACCCGGCAGATATTCAACCTAACGCCCGTATTCTGCTGAGTGCGGCTATTACGGTAAATGATAAACTGGTCTTTATTACTGATACCGTTCAGACGGTCATCAATCAGGGTGGGACTAAAGCCGACCTGACGTTGGTCCCTGTACAGCAAACAGCAGTACCGGTTCAGGCGAGCGGTGGGGCTACTACCACGGTTCCGTCTACTTCACCAACCCAGGTGAATCCGTCATCTGCGGTTCCGGCTCCCACGCAGTACTAAAGTCGTTGTAACCCTCTCCGCCTGGAGAGGGTTAGTACACCCAGCGATAGCGCTGTAAATCGATCTGTCCGCTTCCTGAAACCACTATTCCTTCTGCCAGCAACGCCTGACGTTGTCGTTGCAGGTCGGGACCCGTCAGCGAAATGGCTCCGTGGCGATTGACCACCCGATGCCAGGGCAGGGCGCTGCCTTCGGGGAGACGTTTAAGCACGCCGCCTACCTGACGCGCAGCGCGCGGCGATCCCGCAAGCCGGGCAACATCGCCATACGTGGTGACGAAACCTTCGGGGATTGAAGCGACGATTTGCCAGACGCGTTGGGGGAAAGAGTCCTGTATATCCATCATTTATTCCTGCGCTAATCCTCCAGCATAATGCCGAATGGCGAAGGAGTGAAGCCGCATTGCACAAGAAAACAGCATCCGATGCTGGATGGGTTGCAATTACAGGGTGCAGCAGTGATAATGCGCCTGCGCGTTGGTTAACAACGCTCTCAATGGGGGCTCTGTTGGTTCTCCCGCAACACTACTCTGTTTACCAGGTCAGGTCCGGAAGGAAGCAGCCAAGGCAGATGACGTGTGTGCCGGGATGTAGCTGGCAGGGCCCCCACCCAATTCTGCCGTCCGGCAATTTCTCTTCTGTTTATCTTCTTTTCTTTGTCATCGGATCGTCATTTTATTGTCATCAAATACTGTCACTGTGTTTTGGGGATGTTATTTGAGCTTTTGCCGCCGCCATTGCGCTGTAATGACATGGTCTTACATCCGGTGTGTTGTGGCTGACCACAAGGATTTTCTACGATGTCGACCGCTGTATTGAATGTCAAAGTTGATGAGGCGCTAAAAGAAAAGCTTCGCCATTATGCTGAAGTGCATAATGAAAATTTGAGTATCGCCACGGAAAAACTGCTACTGATCGCGTTTTCCGTCATTGAAGAGGTGGGAGTCTCCGCTGAGGATATCGATAGCCAGCATACGGAAGAATCCGTAGTTGACGCACTGACTCCTAAAGAAATCAAAGCATTGCGAAGATTACTGAAGAAGAAAAAATGAAACAACAATCGCTCTCAACCGCCTGTAATTATGGCGAAGCCTGTGAAATGCTGCGCTCCGGTTATGTGAAACACGTTCGTCTGAGCTGGAATGTCGGCAGCGATGAGTTCTTCCGTATTGCCTCCGACTGGTGTGATGCTGGGGCAAAAATTAAGAAAGACGGTGAGAATTTCGTGATTTCCCTGAAGGGTTTTCCGGTTCCTCCTCAGCGGTAGTATTGCCAGGACCTCCTCGTCCATCACGGCATTCAAGAGCGAGTCCTTTAACTCGTCGTTTAGATTATTTTACGCATTTTCCCGCCGCTGGCCTGCAAACGCAGGCTATCCCAAATGGGTTGCAACACTCTGAAGGCGGCACACGCTGTGTCATCCGGCAACGTGAAGGGCATACGCAAAAATCGGTCGAATGCGCCATCAAGGCCGAACCGCGTACCGGTTCCCAACTGAATGCCTGCGCTTTCGGCGCGCGTGGCAAAGAGCGTCGCCAGCGTATCAGGCAGTTCAACCCAGAAAGAGAGTCCTCCTTGTGGCTGGGTAAATTGCCATTCCGGAAAATGTGAGTTCATCAGGCGCGAGCACAGGTCTCGCTGTGATGTGAGCCGGCGTCTTCTGTCAGGAAGAAAGTCCTCGGCGTTATCCAGCAGCCAACTGGTGGCGAGTTGTTCAAGCACCGGGGAGCCCAAATCGAAGGTGTCGCGGGTTTGGACCAGCGCGGCAATGGTACGCGCCGACGCCCGAATCCAGCCCAGACGTAATCCGCCCCAAAAGCTTTTCCCTGCTGAACCGAGCAGGATGATTGGGGCATCGCGATTGAATGCGGCAAGCGGCGGTGGCGGTGGGGCGTCATACCACAGGTTCACCATGGTCTCATCGACCACCAACGTCGTGTGGGTTCTTTCAGCAATATCCGCCACGACCTGGCGAGTAGCGGTGTCCATACAGCGCCCGGTCGGGTTGTGAAAATCCGGCATCAGATAGGCCATTCTCGGTGCAGTTTGCGCGATGGTGGCGACCAGACCCGCCGTATCCCAACCGTGCTCGGGCAGCGACACGCCGACGGGGCGACATGACGCCCCTTGTATTGCTGCAATGGCCAGCGGATAAGTGGGGTGATCTACCACTACGCGATCGCCGGGGCCGGTGAGTAAACGCAGGATCAACGCCAGACCGCTGACCGCGCCGTTCACGACCATTATTTCGTCGGGCTGCGTCGGGAGTCCGCGTTCGCAATAATGCCGGGCGATGGATTCACGCAAAACCGACAGTCCCTGCGGTAGATACCCGGAGCTCAGCAGATGCTGCGGCATTGCGAACAGTGCCTGCTGGTAAGCCTGATGAATTTCAGGACCGGCACTCAGCGCTGCCGTGGACAAATCAAGCGCTGTGCCAGTGCTGGTCCGCGTTGGCACATGGCGAATGTGTTCCGGAAGGATCACCCGTGAACCGCTACCATGTCGGCTTTCCAGATATCCCTCCTCACGCAGTTGCGCCATGGCGCTGGCGACGGTGGTTCGGCTGACTTGCAGAACGGCAGCGAGTTCGCGTTCACCGGGCAAGCGGCTATCCAGCGCCAGTCGCCCATCGAGGATCAGCAAACGTAACGCTTCTGCCAACTGTCGCCAGATGGGCGTTCGCGAGGGACTTTCCTGCCAGTGTCCGAGCAGGCGTTGCAAAGACTGGCTTCCGTAACGGCGAGATGACATAGCAGTCCACTTTTTGAAAACTGGACATTAATCATAGTGCCAATTGCGGTGAAGATGAAAGTTATCTGAGAGTAAGAGGGGAAGAACATGCTGCGTCGTTTACTTCAGCTGTTTATTGGGCTGACGTTGTACGGTGTGTCGACGGCGATGTTTGTCCGTGCCGATTTAGGGGCCGATCCGTGGAACGTGTTTCACCTGGGGGTGGCAAATTTACTGTCGATGAATATCGGCGTGGTGATTATTGCCGTGGGTGTGTTGGTGCTTCTGGCGTGGATACCGCTACGCCAGCGCCCAGGGTTTGGCACGTTGAGCAACGTGATTATGATTGGGCTGGCGGCAGATGTCGCGCTGCTGGTGATTCCGGGATTTGAATCCCTGCTGGCGCGCAGCGGGCTGCTGGTGTCAGCGGTGATACTGAATGCGTTAGCAACCGCTCTGTACATTGGTGCCGGTTTTGGCGCGGGCCCGCGTGACGGTCTGATGACTGGAATTCACGCGCGTACCGGCTGGCCAGTACGACGAATTCGAACCGCAATCGAAGTGTCCGTGTTGCTTATTGGTTGGCTGTTGGGGGGAACCGTTGGGTTTGGAACGGTGCTGTATGCACTGGCTATTGGGCCGCTGATTCAAATTTGCCTGCCATGGTTTTGCCATCAGCCGCAGGCGCGTATTCGCATCAGGAATGCGCCTGGGGCACGATCGCCTGCTGGCGACTAAACTTAACCTCGACTGACGCGGCCGGAATCGGCTTGCCGCGCAGTACACTTCGGAGGTTTTTCTCATGAAGTATGTTGATGGCTTTGTGGTTGCCGTACCCGCTGAAAACAAGGAGGCGTATATTGCGATGGCGGCAAAAGCAGCTCCGCTTTTCAAGGAGTTCGGTGCATTGCGCGTGGTGGAGTGCTGGGCAGATGATGTCCCCGACGGCAAACTGACCGATTTTCGCATGGCTGTGAAAGCGCAGGATCATGAGGAAGTGGTATTCAGCTGGATTGAATACCCTTCCAAAGAGGTCCGCGATGCGGCGAATCAGAAGATGATGTCCGATCCCCGTATGAAGGAATTCGGTGAATCTATGCCATTTGATGGCAAGCGAATGATCTACGGTGGATTTGCGCCCATTATGGAAGAGTGATGTGACTGGCTGTGCGGCGTGCCGCCAGCCATCTCACCATCAACAGCCATGCTAAAGCCGTTTTTCTGCCCACAGAATAAATTCTGCTTTCGGCAGCGCTTTACTGTAAAGCCAGCCCTGACCGTACTGCACGCCGTGCTGGCGTAGCCAGGCTTCCTGATTCTCGGTTTCAATACCTTCTGCCACCATCTCCAGCTTCAGCGTTTTCGCGATCTCGATGATATGCGGCGTGACGTTGTTGTACTCCAGCGCATCGACGAACGATTTGTCGATCTTCAGGATATCCACATCCAGATCCTGCAAATAGCTAAGACTTGAATAGCCGGTACCAAAGTCATCAATATAGATCGAATGGCCTGCCTGTCGGTATTTAGCAATAAACGGCGCGCTGTTTTTTGGGTCGGCAAATTCGCGTTCGGTCAGTTCCAGTGCGATTTGTGCAGGCTTAAGTTGCCAGTGGTTCACCTTCTGGCTTAACAGAGCAGGAAGTGTTTCGGAGGTCAGATCGGCTGACTCAAGGTTAATGGATATATGCTGGTGGGGATATTGACGCAACCATTTTCCTAAATCGTCAAATACGCTTTCAATAATCAAACGGGTGAGCGGCTCTGAAAGCCCGGTCTCTTGCGCCAGTGCGACGAAAATCTCAGGCGACAGATAGCTCCCGTCGGCCTGTGGCCAGCGAGCCAGCGCCTCTGCCCCGACCACTTTCCCCGTTTTGAGCGAGATAATCGGTTGGTAGTAGACCTTGATATCCCGATGCTGGATAGCGTCCTGCAACTGGTGATGAGGGGACTGTAAACGGCGCAAAATACGCAGAATAAAGGCTGCGGTGAGTAAGCCGAGAAGGATCCCTGCCGGCAGCCAGATTAGCGCTTGTCGGTGCCAGCTTTTTTGCAAAGGTACAGTGGATGCCCAGGTTACAACCGTAATGCCCAGTTCGGGGAAGGGGCGGGCGTTATAAATACTGCCGTCTTTCTGCAGATGGGTAATCGAATGCTCTAGTTGCACATGTTGTAAAACATCCGGTGGCAGATCGGTGCTACTGGCTACCACCGTGTTACGCGCGGTACCAAGGATAGCGACTTCAATCGGCCATGAGCCAAACGGGATGACATCAATAAAAGATCCGGGATCGATCATCACGACGTAATGCTTGCTACCTAATGCCGCCATAAAACGCTTGATGCCCAAATCGTTTTGCATGGTCAACCATGCGTGGTAGCCATCGGGCGTGATTTTCATTGCTGGAGGAAACGCGGCTGCCCGGCTTCTTTTTTCCAGGGATGAGCATTGTGGAACGTTATCTTTGAGGTACAGTACTTCCTGAATATAGCGATAGCTATATGACAAACGACGCATTTCAAGCAGATGCTCTTCACTACAAGGTTCACCCTGAAACGCTTCAATATGGCGCAACGCTTTTTTGGCCTGTTCACCTACGCGTTCCGTACGTAATGCGACTCGGGTTGAGAACATATCGAGTTCATCGATAAATTTCGTTTCGACCTGACGATGCGCCAACCACAGGCTTAAACCTACGGGCGCGAGGATGGAAAGAAACAGCACCCCAGTCACCAGGCTTATCAGATGTCGTGTTATCACAGTGATATCCTTATTAACACAGCGTAAGGAAAGTATATCCGAAAGCCGAAAAAGCTATTCGATTGGCATCATATATTTACGGCCACTTATCATCCCGTTTAACTCTTAATCGCGTAAACCAGGTTGTGATTTATACAAGAGTGGTGTATTTTGATTGTTATGTTATAACGTAGCAAATTGAGGTTGCCATGAAGCCGGATATTCATCCTTTTTACCGTACTGTGGTGTTTCACGATACCAGTGCCAATGAATTTTTTAAGGTCGGCTCGACCATTAAAACGGAACGTGAGATTGAGTTTGAGGGGAAAATGTATCCGTACGTGACCCTGGATATCTCTTCCAAATCGCATCCGTACTATACCGGGAAACAAAAAACCTTTGATAACGAAGGCAGTGCAGCACGTTTCCAGAAACGTTTTGGTCATTTTATTGGCACTAAGCGAGGTTAAGATGCAGGTACTCAATTCACTTCGTAGTGCAAAACAGCGTCATCCTGACTGCCAGATAGTGAAACGCAAAGGGCGTTTGTACGTAATCTGCAAAACGAATCCGCGCTTTAAAGCTGTTCAGGGGCGTAAAAAAAGACGTTAGTTTCTTTACCAACATTTCAGGGATTAAAGTGCGTTTCCTTCATCGGGACGCACTTTTTTTATCTGCGTTGAGATGTGGTTACTGGCTGGTCTGGGGACGGGTTAGCGTAAAGACATCGTAAAACGAGAGTTCACCCTTACGCGATATCATCTTTTGCAGCTGCGCTTTATGTTCGCTATCGACGGAAGGTGAGTGCAGGATGGTATCGATGAGTGAAGGGGGGACAAAGCGCGTGTTATACCATTCCCCGTTATAGCAAACTCTGAAATCCAGTACGTCGATATCTTCAAAGCGGTATCGCGGCGCAACGTCGAAAAAGAAAAACGCGTTGAGTATGACGAACAGAACCACCAGCAGCCATACTGAATCGACTAACGTTTCTGACTGCAGCATCACCGCCAGCGTGGCAAACCACGCAACATACATGCCGATGAACAAGCCGGGATGTTTGCGAATAAAGCTGATGCTAAAGCGCGGTTTGTTGTCGCGCTTTTCGCGAATATTTAAGTCGTCGATGGTTTCGGTAAGCAGGCGCTGTATTTCTGTCATCTCTTGCCTTTGTGGTGTCTGCGATATTCAGATGCGATCGCCCTATTTTAAAAGGGGATACCTTGTGAAGAAAGTAACAGATTAACCACAATTTAGCATAACAGTTACATTTAAGATCACAGCGTTTTGATAATCCTGGCGGGATTGCCCCCAACCACGCAGTTTGCCGGAACGCTTTTCGTGACCACCGCGCCTGAGGCCACAACCACGTTATCACCCAACGTTACGCCAGGGTTTATCACTGCGCGTCCACCTATCCAGACGTTGTTGCCAATAGTCACGGGTTTGCCGAGCTCCATGCCACTGTTTCGCTCGGTGGCATCCAGCGGGTGGGTGGCGGTATAAATATGGACTCCTGGGGCTAACATGCAGCTGTCGCCAATATGGATCGGGCAGACGTCGAGCATAACGCAGTCGAAGTTGGCGTAAAATTCTTTACCGAGATAAATGTTATAGCCGTAATCACAACGAAAAGAGGGTTCAATGTAAGCCCCTTCGCTCTGGCCCAACAGCTCATGCAGGATAGCTTGTCGCGCATTTTTTTCATCGGGAGCGGTGAGGTTGTAGCGATGGGTCAACTGACGAGCGCGTAGACGGTCGTGGCGCAATGTTTCATCCGCCGGGCGATAAAGTTCACCGGCGATCATTTTTTGCTTTTCATTACTCATTACGAATTTCCTGTGTACTGGAGGTCATTTCAACACAGTAAAACGCAATGCAAGCAAGGGGAACGTTCCCACTTCTTCGCTGTGATCGTAGTCACGTGATTTGATTTAAATAACCATTGTAAATACGAAAATGGTCAGCCAGACAAATGTACCGCTATACCTGACTTAACCCGTGAGCAATTAGCGAATGAATTTCCAAACAGAAGTTGGAATCTTGTCGTAGAGCTTATTCATAGTCAATTCAGCAAGGCGGTGATCTGCTGCTGAGTAAAATACAGCCAGTTCGTTGTCGGACAATTCATATTTATTTTTTTCAATAACGCGCTCAAGTGTGTCAATTGTCTGACAACGTCGCAGGCGCATCAAATAATCAGTTTTAGTTAATGGTTTATCGGACATAAATCTTACCTATGATTGTAATAATTTTTAACAAGACAAACTAACAGGATTAGCCCTGGTGGCATTGACAAAACAGCGAAACAGTCGATTACCTGACTTCCGCCATTTCTGCAGATTCTGCGTATTAATACCATAACTGCTGAACAACATAAAAGTGTCATCCAGGTATTCATCTATCTGCGCGACCAGCTTATTGTCCTCATTGTACTTAATTTTATAATTAAGTGCGAAGGTTGCAATATGCTCTATCAGTTCATTGAGCTGCAAGCTGGTGGCAGAGGTAGGGTCATTAACCCAGCCATGGTTACTTTGTTCAAGGTTTGCAAGACAGTCATGATACAGGGTTTCGCAGAGAAATTTAAGCTGCGCGATATCATGTCTTTTGGGTGAGTATTCATCCATAACGCATCCCCTTCTTCGTGGCTTAAACTAACCGAACACCTTCGGGATGGATACAACAGACTACCTGGAACTTGCCCGCGACTCCTGATGATTTAACTATAATCTAGTCTAAAAAAGATTTCATCGTCATATCACGAAAAATTACAATTATGCAAACTTATGATGTCAGGTCATTTTTACATTTTAACAGATAAATGCGGTTATTCGGAATCGGACAATTTCTTTATTCTTCGGGCAATCATCGAGTTATCTTGATTAGGTTTAGCAACGAAAGGTAACAATCGACAATGTGAACCGCTTACCAGGAATAATCTTAATATTTATTAAAGTAAATAAGAACTCTCAATGTTTTTTTAAGAATAGCCTTTAAGGCTACAGGGATTATATCGCTTATTTACCCTGGAGAAAATAAACGAAATAGCAATAAGTGATTTTTATGATTTTTCCAGAAAAAAGGCCGCTTGCGCGGCCTTATCTTTAGAGATCTATCAATGATGGTCTACTGAGTGGCTATGCTCAAGATCTTCACTTTTGCGGCTAAAGCGGCGGCGTACCACCACAAAGAACACCGGAACAAAGAAGATAGCCAACACGGTTGCCGTCACCATCCCGCCCATTACGCCAGTACCAACGGCGTTCTGCGCGCCGGAGCCTGCGCCGGAGCTGATAACCAGCGGCATTACGCCCAGAATAAAGGCCAGCGATGTCATCAGGATCGGACGTAAACGCATGCGGACCGCATCCAGCGTCGCCTCTATCAGACCTTTACCCTCTTTATCCATCAAGTCTTTGGCGAATTCGACGATAAGTATCGCGTTCTTCGCCGACAACCCAATGGTTGTGAGCAGGCCTACCTGGAAGTAAACGTCGTTGGTCAGGCCGCGGAACGTTGCCGCCAGCAATGCACCGATAACACCTAACGGTACCACCAGCATGACGGAGAACGGAATTGACCAGCTCTCGTACAATGCCGCCAGACACAGGAATACGACAATCAGTGAAATGGCATACAGAGCAGGGGCCTGGTTGCCGGACAGTCGTTCCTGGTAGGACATACCGGTCCAGTCATAGCCGATACCGGATGGCAGTTTGCTGGCCAGTTCCTCCATCATTGCCATGGCTTCACCGGTACTTTTACCCGGTGCGGCCTGGCCTAAGATTTCCATGGAAGGCAGACCGTTATAGCGTTCCAGACGCGGTGAACCATATTCCCAACGTGAGGTAGAGAAGGCGGAGAACGGTACCATCTGTCCATCGCTACCGCGGACATACCAGTTTCCAATATCTTCCGGCAACATACGGTATTTCGCTTCAGACATGATGTAAACTTTCTTCACACGACCACGGTCGATGAAGTCATTTACGTAGCTTCCGCCCCATGCTGCACCCAGCGTTGTATTAATATCACTAATGGATACACCCAGAGCCTGCGCTTTTTCCTGATCGATATCGATCTTGAACTGCGGCGTATCTTCCAGACCGTTAGGACGTACGCCGACTAACAGATCAGGATGTTTCGCAACTTCACCAAACAGCTGGTTACGCGCCTGAGTTAGCTTCTCATGACCTAAACCTGCCTGGTCAATCAGCTGGAAGTCGAAACCGGTCGCGGTCCCTAACTCCACAATCGCTGGCAGGTTAAAAGCAAAGACCATCGCGTCTTTAATCTGCGAGAATGCGCCCATCGCACGTTGAGTAATTGCCTCAACCTTGTTCTCCTCGCCTGGACGTTCACTCCAGTCTTTCAGAGACACGAACGCGATACCGGTGTTCTGACCACGTCCTGCAAAACCGAAGCCGTTAACGGCAAACACCGATTCAACGTTCGCTTTTTCTTTGGTCAGATAGTAATCCGTCATTTCGTCCAGCACCTTCTGGGTACGCTCTTGCGTTGCACCCGCTGGCAGCTGAGCCATTGACAGGAATACCCCCTGGTCTTCATCTGGCAGGAACGAGCTTGGCAGACGAACGAACAGATAGGCCATACCCACGACGATGATCAGATACAGCGCCAGATAACGACCGGTGCTGCGCAGAATTCCGCCCACGCTGTCGGTGTAATGGTGCGTGCTCTTATCGAACATGCGGTTAAACCAGCCGAAGAAACCTTTTTTGCCTTCTCCGTGATCGCCTTTAGCAACCGGTTTGAGCATGGTCGCACACAGGGCAGGGGTCAGAATCAATGCCACCAAGACTGATAACGCCATCGCCGAAACAATGGTGATGGAGAACTGACGGTAAATTGCACCGGTAGATCCCCCGAAGAAGGCCATCGGAATAAATACCGCTGACAGCACCATAGCGATACCAACCAGTGCGCCCTGAATCTGGCCCATCGATTTACGCGTTGCTTCCTTCGGCGGTAGCCCTTCCTCAGCCATTACACGTTCAACGTTCTCGACCACAACGATGGCGTCATCCACCAACAGGCCGATGGCGAGCACCATCCCGAACATCGTCAGCGTGTTTATCGAGAAGCCGAAAATCGCAAGGACGGCAAACGTACCCAATAGCACCACCGGCACGGCGATAGTCGGAATCAGCGTCGCGCGGAAGTTCTGCAGGAACAGATACATTACCAGGAACACGAGGATGATGGCTTCCGCCAGCGTTTTCACTACTTCGTGAATAGAGATTTTCACGAACGGCGTGGTGTCATACGGGTAAACGATCTTCAGACCTGACGGGAAGAACGGTTCCATCTTCTTCAGTTCATCGCGGATAGCGTTTGCGGTGTCCAGGGCGTTAGCGCCTGTCGCCAGCTTGATACCCAGACCGGATGCCGGTTTACCGTTGAACTTCGCAATGATGTCGTAGTTCTCGCCACCCAGTTCGACTTTCGCTACGTCACGCAGGCGCACCTGGGAACCGTCCTGATTCACTTTCAGCAGAATTTTGCTGAACTCATCGGCGGAGGTCAGACGGGTTTGCGCGATGATCGAAGCGTTAAGTTGCTGGCCTTTCACCGGCGGCGTACCGCCTAACTGACCGGCTGCAACCTGGGCGTTCTGCGCTTTGATGGCGCTGATCACATCAACCGGCGTCAGCTGGAAGTTATTCAGTTTGTTCGGATCCATCCAGATGCGCATCGCGTACTGGGAACCGAACAGCTGAACATCACCCACACCTGAAGTACGGCTGATGGCGTCCTTCATGTTGGCGCCCACGTAGTCGGAAATATCCTCCTGCGTCATGGTGCCGTTGGTGTTGATTACGCCGACAACCATCAGGAAGCTACTGGATGATTTCTCAACGCTCACACCCTGTTGTTGTACTTCCTGCGGTAGAAGCGGCATTGCCAGCTGCAGTTTGTTCTGCACCTGTACCTGCGCGATATCCGCATCAGTACCAGACTGAAAGGTAAGCGTGATCTGCACGGTACCCGTGGAGTCACTGTTTGAGGACATGTACATCAGGTTATCGATACCGTTCATATTCTGTTCGATAACCTGAGTAACAGTATCCTGTACTGTTTTGGCATCAGCGCCAGGGTAGGTCGCGGAGATCGTCACTGCTGGCGGTGCAATAGTCGGATATTGCGCTACCGGCAATTTGAGGATCGCGAGCCCCCCTGCCAACATGATGATAATGGCGATCACCCACGCAAATATTGGGCGATCGATAAAGAAATTAGGCATGTCTTAACGGCTCCTGTTTAAGTTAAGACTTGGACTGTTCAGGCTGGCTACCGCTTGCACCTTGCTGGTTGTTATCAGCGGTGACTTCCTGCGCTTTTACCTGAGCGCCAGGACGTACTTTTTGCAGCCCAGTGACAATCACGCGGTCGCCCGGTTTAAGTCCATCAGTGACTAACCATTTGTCGCCAATCGCTTGTGCGGCAACAATTTGACGGGTTTCAACTTTGTTGTCTGCACCGATAACCAATGCACTGGCATCGCCACGCGGTGTGCGGGTAACGCCTTGCTGTGGAACCAGTAATGCAGTTGGGTTAGTCCCTTCTTCCAGACGAGCACGGACGAACATACCCGGCAGTAAGGTGTGATCCGGGTTAGGGAAGATTGCGCGTAACGTAATCGACCCGGTGGTTTGATCTACCGTGACATCAGAAAATTCCAGCGTACCGGACTGCGGGAATTTAATGCCGTCATTGGTCACCAGTTCGACTTTCGCTTTACCGTTTTCTTGCTTCAGCGTGCCGTTGGCCAACTCTTGTTTCAGGCGCAGGAAATCGTTGCTTGACTGCGTCACGTCCACATAGATGGGATCCAACTGCTGAACGGTTGCCAGTGCAGTTGCCTGACCGTTTTGCACCAGAGCGCCTTCAGTAACGGATGATTTACCAATGCGGCCGCTGATCGGCGACGTCACTTTGGTATAAGCCAGATTGATGCGTGCAGTTTCTACCGCGGCTTTCGCGGCGACAACGGAGGCGTTCGCCTGCTGTGCGTCTGCCAGTGCACTATCGTAATCCTGTTGACTGATGTACTTAGTACCCAACAGTTTCTGATAACGTTTGACCGTCAGTTGAGCGATATTTGCTGCGGCTTGTGCTTTTGCCAGATCGCCTTTTGCGCTTTCATAAGCGGCCTGGTAAGTAGCAGGATCAATCTGATAGAGAGATACACCCGCTTCGATGTCACCACCTTCCGTGAAGTTACGCTTCAGGATAATACCGCTAACCTGAGGACGAACTTCTGCAATGCGATACGCACTGGTGCGACCCGGGAGTTCGGTTGTTATCTGTAGAGGTTCAGTTTTGAGCGTAACAACTCCAACCTCTGGCATCTGCTGGCCCCCTTGTTGGGCCTGTTTGTCGTCACATCCTGTTAGCGCTAAGCTGCCTGAGAGCATCAGAACGACTGCCAGAGGCGTTAACCCTCTGTTTTTGTTCATATGTAAACCTCGAGTGTCCGATTTCAAATTGATCAATGGCTGAAAGCCCATAAACCCATTGCTGCGTTTATATTATCGTCGTGCTATGGTACATACATTCACAAATGTATGTAAATCTAACGCCTGTAAATTCACTGACCTATGGCACGAAAAACCAAACAACAAGCACAGGAAACTCGACAGCACATTCTCGATGTCGCTCTGCGTTTGTTTTCGCAACAAGGGGTATCATCCACCTCGCTTGCGGAGATCGCAGCAGCCGCTGGTGTCACGCGCGGCGCGATCTATTGGCATTTCAAAAACAAATCGGATTTATTCAGTGAAATCTGGGAGCTAGCAAAACCTAACATTGATGAGTTAGAGACTGAGTATCAGGCAAAATTCCCCGACGATCCACTATCAGTATTAAGAGAAATTTTAATTTACGTTCTTGAAGCTACCGTGACAGAAGAACGCCGACGTTTATTGTTGGAAATTATATTCCACAAATGCGAATTTGTCGGGGAAATGGCCTCAGTTCAGCTAGCTCAACGTAGTCTGTGTATTGAAAATTACGACCGTATCGAACAAACATTGCGGCACTGCATGAACGCCAACATGCTGCCGGAAAATCTGAACACGCGTCGCGTGGCGGTGCTGCTGCGTAGTTATGTTACCGGAATTATCGAGAACTGGTTATTTGCCCCTGAATCTTTTGATCTGAAAAAAGAGGCACGGGAATACGTCGCCGTGCTGCTTGAGATGTGTCTTCTCTGCCCAACCTTGCGGGTTAAGGTAGCGGAAACCTGTTAACTCTCTGGGTCCGCACCAGGAATTCTCCTGGTCATTTTGCCTCCTGCTATTCTGCCGGTCACAGCCGTGATATTCTTGCCGCTTGACTATTTTCGGTCACTTTTCCGGTTCAGAAACCTTCATTCTCATGACTATGTTGCAGCTCTATAAACGTTCACAGCATCTTATTGCTATTACCATTCTTTTCTTCATTCTTTTGCTATCCTGCCAGTCATCTGCATTTGCGCGGGCGCAACAGAGTGGTGAACTGCCGACGAAAGCGGATATTCAGAGCCAGTTAGACACGCTGAATAAACAAAAAGATCTCTCCGCACAGGATAAGCTGGTTCAACAGGATCTCATCGATACCATTGCCACGCTGGATAAAATCGATCGTGTGAAGGATGAAACCGTACAGCTTCGGCAAAAAGTTGCCCAGGCGCCGGAGAAAATGCGTCAGGCGACGGATGCGCTAAATTCGCTTAGCGATGTCGATAATGACGATGAAACGCGAAAAACGCTGAGTACGCTCTCCTTACGACAGCTTGAGTCGCGCGTGTCGCAGGTCCTGGATGATCTGCAAAGCTCGCAAAACGATCTGGCCGCTTACAACAGCCAACTAGTATCGCTGCAGACACAGCCAGAACGCGTACAAAATGCGATGTACACTGCGTCGCAACAGATGCAGCAAATCCGCAATCGACTCGATGGCACCACTGTGGGAGAGGCGGCTTTACGCCCCAGCCAGCAGGTGCTGCTGCAGGCGCAGCAAGCGTTGCTGAACGCGCAGATCGACCAGCAGCGTAAGAGCCTCGAAGGGAATACCGTTTTGCAGGATACCCTGCAAAAACAACGCGATTATGTGACGGCGCACAGTAACCGCCTTGAACACCAGCTCCAGCTCCTGCAAGAGGCGGTGAACAGCAAACGACTGACGTTAACCGAAAAGACGGCACAGGAAGCGGTAACGCCGGACGAAGCCGAGCGTATTCAGTCCAATCCGTTAGTGAAGCAGGAACTTGATGTTAACCATCAGCTCAGCCAGCGCCTGATTGCCGCGACTGAAAACGGCAACAGCCTGATGCAGCAAAATATCAAGGTCAAAAACTGGCTTGACCGCGCGCTGCAATCCGAACGCAACATTAAAGAGCAGATCGCCGTCCTGAAAGGCAGTCTACTGCTGTCGCGCATTTTATATCAGCAACAACAAACGCTGCCGTCGGCGGATGAGCTTGCCGATATGACCAACCGGATCGCCGATTTGCGTCTGGAGCAGTTCGAAGTCAACCAGCAGCGCGATACGTTGTTCCAGAATGATGCGTTTGTCGCCAAACTGGAAGAAGGACACAGCAACGACGTTAACCCTGAAGTCCATGATGCCCTGCTGCAGGTCGTGGATATGCGTCGTGAACTGTTGGATCAGCTAAATAAGCAGCTGGGCAACCAGTTGATGATGGCGATTAATCTGCAAATCAACCAGCAGCAGTTAATGAGCGTGTCGAAAAACCTGAAAGAGATCCTCACGCAGCAAATCTTCTGGGTTAACAGTAACCGTCCGATGGACTGGGACTGGATTAAAGCCTTCCCGCAAACCCTAAAAGACCAGTTTAAGTCGATGAAAATCACGGTGAACTGGGAAAAAGCCTGGCCCGCCGTATTTATTGCGTTCCTGGCAGGGCTGCCGCTGCTGCTTATCGCCGGGTTAATCCGCTGGCGTTTGAAGTGGCTGAAGGATTATCAGGCAACATTAGCCGCCGCGGTGGGTAACCTGCGCAATGACAGTCAGCTTAATACGCCAAAAGCGATTCTTATCGATCTCATCAGAGCCTTGCCGGCGTGTCTGATTATCCTCGCGGTGGGTCTGATTCTGCTGACTATGCAACTGAATATTAGCGACCTGCTGTGGGCGTTCAGTAAGAAGATGACCATCTTCTGGCTGGTGTTTGGTCTGTGCTGGAAGGTGCTGGAAAAAGATGGCGTGGCGATACGTCATTTTGGCATGCCAGCGAAGCAGACCAGCCACTGGCGTCGCCAGATTGTGCGTATTAGCCTTGCGCTGTTGCCGCTTAACTTCTGGTCGGTCATTGCTGAGCTGTCGCCGCTTAATTTGATGGACGATGTGCTTGGCCAGGTGGTCATTTTCCTCAACCTGCTGCTGATCGCCTTCCTGGTATGGCCAATGTGCCGCGAAAGCTGGCGTGACAAAGAGTCGCATGGTCTGCGTCTGGTCACTATTACCGTGCTGTCTATTATTCCGATTGCATTAATGGTGCTGACGGCGACAGGGTATTTCTACACCACGCTGCGCCTGGCGGGCCGCTGGATTGAAACGGTCTATCTGGTTATCCTCTGGAATCTGCTGTACCAGACGGTGCTGCGAGGGTTGAGCGTAGCGGCTCGTCGTATCGCCTGGCGTCGTGCGTTAGCGCGTCGTCAGAACCTGGTGAAAGAAGGGGCCGAAGGCGCAGAGCCGCAGGAAGAACCGACTATTGCGCTGGAACAGGTTAACCAGCAAACGCTGCGTATAACCATGCTGGTGATGGTTGCCCTGTTTGGTGTTCTGTTCTGGGCCATTTGGTCTGATTTGATCACCGTGTTCAGCTATCTCGACAGCATAACGCTCTGGCATTACAACGGCACCGAAGCGGGTGCGGCAGTGGTGAAAGACGTCACCATGGGCAGCCTGTTGTTTGCGATTATTGCGTCAATGGTCGCGTGGGCGCTGATCCGCAACTTACCCGGCCTGCTGGAAGTGCTGGTGCTCTCGCGGCTTAAGATGCGCCAGGGGGCTTCTTATGCGATCACCACGATCCTGAATTACGCCATCATCGCCATTGGTGCGATGACGGTCTTCGGATCGCTCGGCGTTTCGTGGGATAAGCTACAGTGGCTGGCCGCTGCTCTCTCGGTTGGTCTTGGTTTCGGCTTGCAGGAAATTTTCGGTAACTTTGTTTCCGGTCTGATTATTCTGTTTGAACGCCCGGTACGCATCGGCGATACCGTGACCATCGGTACATTCTCCGGAACGGTCAGCAAGATCCGTATCCGTGCCACCACCATTACTGACTTCGATCGCAAAGAGGTGATCATCCCGAACAAAGCATTCGTGACGGAGCGGTTGATCAACTGGTCGCTCTCCGATACCACCACGCGTCTGGTGATCCGCATTGGCGTGGCCTATGGTTCGGATCTGGACAAAGTGAAGAAGGTGCTGTTGCAGGCGGCGACAGAACACCCGAAAGTGATGCACGATCCGGAGCCTGCAGTGTTCTTTACCGCCTTCGGTGCCAGCACGCTGGATCATGAGCTGCGTTTATACGTGCGTGAATTGCGCGATCGTAGCCACACGGTTGATGAACTTAACCGGGCGGTCGATCGTTTGTGCCGTGAAAATGACATTGATATCGCCTTTAACCAGCTCGAAGTTCACCTGCATAACGCGAAAGGTGACACCGTGACCGAGGTAAAACGTGACATCATTAAAGGTGACGATCCGACGCCTTCGGTAGGTTAACAGAAATAATCATCAGGCCTGCGAGCTTCGATTCATTCGTAGGCCTGATAAGTGCAACGCCATCAGGTTCTCAGTTACAGCTCTTTTTTAGATAAAGAGAGCAGTTTCTTCTCATAATCCTGCTTCACAATCTCCAGTGCTTTCAGAACTGTTTCAGGCTCCATCTGATTCTCTTCAAGCAGGACAATCAAATCGACGGCCAGTTTGACTTCATCTGGGGCGTTCTCTAATGACATAAATTCTCCGGGGATTAGCGGGTTAAACGCGCCAGCACGTTATCTATTCTTGCCAGTGCATGACGACAGCGTGCCAGTCGTGCTTCGAATGCCTCTACTTCGCGATGCAGTTTTTGCTGTTCTTCAAAGCCCGTAACCTGTGCCAGGCGTTCTTTACGTTCACGCGTCATTTCAACCAGGCGGCGCTCAAACTCCTGGTGTTGAACTCGCTTACGCTGCCAGCGCGCCAGACCAGGAGAGGCGCTGTCCCACTCCCGGAGCGACCAACTGGCGGTTTCACGTGAAATCGCCTCTAACTGTGAGGCAAGGTGTTCCGTAAGCCAGGTAATTTGTGGTAGTTGTTGCTGTTCAACTGCGCGACGTAGAGCAGTGAGATTATCATCAGCTTCATCCAGACAGGCCTGTAGCAACGTGCTGCGGGTGTGAAACAGATGCCTGTCAAAGCGGGCGCTAAGCGTGGCATGGTGTGCCAGTGGGGCACAACGCTGCCGTAAGCGGGTAAGCTGGTTTTCGAGCGTCTGAAGCAGCATGACGGTTTTCACGACAACACTCCGATGAAAATGAGAACTGTTATGATAAAGTAGCGATTCTCTGTGTTAAGTATTCATATTATGCAACGCATTATTCTAATCATCATAGGCTGGATAGCGGTAGTGTTAGGAACGCTGGGCGTTGTATTGCCTCTGTTGCCGACAACGCCGTTTATCTTGCTGGCCGCCTGGTGTTTTGCTCGCTCGTCGCCGCGTTTTCACGACTGGTTGCTGTACCGTTCGTGGTTCGGCGGGTATCTGCGCCACTGGCAAAAACACCGCGCGATGCCGCCGGGAGCAAAGCCGCGCGCTATTTTGTTGATCCTGGTAACGTTTAGTATTTCACTGTGGCTGGTCAATATGATGTGGGTACGCGGCCTGCTGCTGGTTATTCTCGCCTGTTTACTTATTTTTATGTGGCGGATCCCGGTGATTGATGAAAAACAACAAAAGCAGTAAAGCGCAATAAACGCTGTTGCAATTGTCTCTCACAGCCAGTAAATTCGACCGTTTTCGAGCACAGGCGCAGGTGGTCAAAGGTTAAGCAAATATAACCTTGGCTCTTATACAGACACAAAATCATTCAAGATACGTCGAGGATGAAGTGTATAGTGCGCCGTGAAGTAATACTGTATTAATCAGGCACAAACTTATGACCGCGACTGCACAGCAGCTTGAGTTTCTCAAAAATAGCATCAAAAGCATCCACGATTACCCAAAACCGGGCATTCTTTTTCGTGATGTCACCAGTTTACTGGAAGACCCGAAAGCCTACGCCCTCAGTATTGAATTGCTGGTTGAACGCTACAAAAATGCGGGTATCACTAAAGTGGTTGGTACCGAAGCGCGTGGCTTCCTGTTTGGCGCGCCGGTAGCGTTGGGTCTGGGCGTTGGTTTTGTTCCGGTACGTAAACCCCGTAAGCTTCCGCGTGAAGTTATTGCTGAGAGCTATGAGCTGGAATACGGCACCGATCAACTGGAAATCCACGTTGATGCCATCAAACCTGGCGATAAAGTCCTGGTTGTGGACGACCTGCTGGCAACCGGCGGCACGATTGAAGCGACCGTGAAACTGATCCGCCGTCTGGGTGGCGAAGTGACCGATGCTGCATTTATCATTAACCTGTTTGATCTGGGTGGCGAGCAGCGTCTGGAAAAGCAGGGACTGACCTGTTATAGCCTGGTTCCATTCCCGGGCCACTAATTTCGGGCTATCTTATCTCGGCAGATTAATACCGAGACACACAACCTCGCCGTCGCTGCGAGGTTGTGTTAGCATTATCTCCCTGTGAATCCACCCTCCAGCCTTTCAGAGCCTGCCAATGAGTTATCAGGTCTTAGCCCGAAAATGGCGCCCACAAACCTTTGCTGACGTCGTCGGCCAGGAACATGTGCTGACGGCACTGGCGAACGGCTTGTCGTTAGGGCGTATTCATCATGCTTATTTGTTTTCCGGCACCCGTGGCGTCGGGAAAACGTCAATCGCCCGTTTGCTGGCGAAGGGATTAAACTGTGAAACCGGCATCACCGCTACGCCGTGCGGCGTGTGTGATAACTGCCGTGAAATCGAGCAGGGGCGCTTTGTCGATCTGATTGAAATCGACGCCGCCTCACGCACCAAAGTCGAAGACACCCGTGACCTGCTGGATAACGTCCAGTACGCGCCAGCGCGCGGTCGCTTTAAGGTCTATTTGATTGACGAAGTGCACATGCTGTCGCGCCACAGTTTTAACGCCTTGCTGAAAACGCTCGAAGAGCCGCCCGCGCACGTTAAGTTCCTGCTGGCGACCACCGATCCGCAGAAACTGCCGGTGACTATCCTGTCGCGCTGTCTGCAATTCCATCTTAAAGCGTTGGATGTCGAACAGATTCGCCATCAACTTGAGCATATCCTCAAAGAAGAGCATATCGCCCATGAGCCACGTGCGCTGCAACTGCTGGCTCGCGCCGCGGACGGCAGCCTGCGCGATGCGCTGAGCCTGACCGATCAGGCGATCGCCAGCGGCGATGGTCAGGTCTCGACCGACGCGGTCAGCACCATGCTTGGCACGCTGGACGACGACCAGGCGCTCTCGCTGGTTGAAGCGGTTGTGGCTGCGGACGGCGAACGCGTTATGACGCTGGTGAACGATGCCGCCGCGCGCGGTATTGAATGGGAAGCGCTACTGGTTGAGATGTCGGCTCTGCTGCATCGTATCGCCATGGTTCAGCTTTCACCTGCCGCACTCGGCAGCGATATGGCCGCTATTGAACAGCGTATGCGCGAACTGGCGCGAATCGTCCCGCCAACCGATGTGCAGCTTTACTACCAGACTCTGTTAATCGGGCGCAAAGAACTGCCGTATGCGCCGGACAGGCGAATGGGCGTTGAAATGACGCTGCTACGTGCGCTGGCTTTTCATCCGCGCATGCCGCTCCCGGAACCTGAAGCCCCACGACACTCGTTTGCCCCGGTCGCACCCACTGCGGTGATGAACCCGACGCAGGTGCCGCAGCAGCAGCCTGCGGCAGCGCAACAGCAACAGAATGTGCCGCTCTCCGATGCTACCAGCCAGGTGCTGGCGGCACGCAGCCAGCTGCAACGCGCTCAGGGAGCAACCAAACCAAAAAAGAGTGAACCGGCAGCCGCTTCCCGCGCGCGGCCGGTGAATAATGCTGCGCTGGAAAGACTGGCTTCGGTGTCGGAACGTGTTCAGGCGCGTCCAGCGGTCTCTGCACTGGAAAAAGCGCCAGCGAAGAAAGAAGCGTATCGCTGGAAAGCGACCAATCCTGTTGCAGAAGTCAAAGAAGTCGTCGCTACGCCGAAAGCGCTGAAAAAAGCGCTTGAGCATGAAAAAACGCCAGAACTGGCGGCAAAGCTGGCGGCTGAGGCCATCGAACGTGACCCGTGGACCGCACAGGTAAGCCAGCTCTCGCTGCCTAAACTGGTGGAGCAGGTGGCGCTTAATGCCTGGAAAGAAGAGAATGGCAACGTGGTTTGCCTGCATCTGCGTTCCACGCAGCGACACCTTAACTCCAGCGGCGCGCAGCAAAAACTGGCCGAAGCATTGAGCTCCTTAACGGGGTCAACGGTTGAATTGACCATCGTTGAAGATGATAATCCAGCGGTGCGCACGCCGCTGGAGTGGCGTCAGGCCATTTATGAAGAGAAACTCGCGCAGGCGCGTGAGTCGATTATTGCGGATAATAACATTCAGACGCTGCGTCGTTTTTTCGATGCGGACCTGGACGAAGAGAGTATTCGCCCCATTTGATCGTCAGCCATTACGGTTTGACGGTCGTCATCCCTTAACGTGATTGAGAGAGAAGCCTATGTTTGGTAAAGGCGGTCTGGGTAACCTGATGAAACAGGCCCAGCAGATGCAAGAAAAAATGCAGCAGATGCAGGAAGAAGTCGCCAAGCTGGAAGTGACCGGCGAATCTGGCGCGGGTCTGGTAAAAGTAACCATCAACGGCGCGCATAACTGCCGTCGTGTGGAGATCGATCCAAGCCTGCTGGAAGACGACAAAGAGATGCTGGAAGACTTGGTTGCTGCGGCATTCAACGACGCCGCGCGCCGTATTGAAGAGACGCAGAAAGAGAAGATGGCCTCTGTTTCCTCCGGAATGCAGCTGCCGCCTGGCTTTAAGATGCCGTTCTGATGCAAACCAGCCCGCTGTTAACTCAGCTTATGGAAGCTCTGCGCTGTCTGCCGGGCGTTGGCCCGAAGTCTGCGCAGCGCATGGCGTTCACGCTGCTTCAGCGCGATCGCAGCGGCGGGATGCGTCTGGCGCAGGCGTTAACGAAGGCGATGTCGGAAATCGGCCACTGTGCCGATTGCCGCACATTCACAGAACAGGACGTCTGCAACATCTGCTCGAACCCGCGTCGCCAGGAAAACGGTCAGATTTGCGTGGTGGAGAGTCCGGCGGACATCTACGCCATTGAGCAAACCGGGCAATTTTCCGGACGTTACTTCGTGCTGATGGGACACCTGTCGCCGCTGGACGGTATTGGCCCTGATGATATCGGGCTGGATCGTCTTGAGCAGCGGCTGGCATCTGAGCAAATCAGCGAACTGATCCTGGCGACCAATCCCACGGTCGAAGGAGAGGCGACCGCCAACTATATTGCTGAGCTTTGCATGCAATATGACGTTGAAGCCAGCCGTATCGCCCATGGCGTTCCGGTTGGTGGCGAGCTGGAAATGGTCGATGGCACCACGCTGTCGCACTCTCTGGCAGGACGACACAAGATTAAATTCTGAACAAACGGAGGCCGCGACGGCGGCTTCCGCTTGAAATCCTTCCCGCTTGTCCCCATTTCACCCTCAACCTGTTTTTACCATTGAAAATGGCATTGTTGAGGTAGACCTACATGAAAGGACAAGAAACTCGTGGTTTTCAGTCAGAAGTAAAACAGCTTCTGCACCTGATGATCCATTCTCTGTATTCCAATAAAGAAATCTTCCTGCGTGAGCTTATCTCTAACGCCTCGGATGCGGCAGACAAGCTGCGTTTTCGCGCACTGTCTAACCCGGACCTGTATGAAGGTGACGGTGAGCTGCGTGTGCGTGTTTCCTTCGATAAAGATAAGCGTACGTTGACCATTGCCGATAACGGCGTGGGGATGAACCGTGATGACGTTATCGATCATCTGGGGACCATTGCGAAATCCGGTACTAAATCTTTCCTTGAATCCATGGGATCCGATCAGGCGAAAGACAGCCAGTTGATCGGCCAGTTCGGGGTTGGCTTCTACTCTGCGTTCATCGTGGCGGATAAAGTCACCGTGCGTACCCGCGCAGCGGGCGATAAACCGGAAAATGGTGTGTTCTGGGAATCTGCGGGTGAAGGTGAGTACACCGTTGCCGACATCACCAAAGACGATCGCGGCACCGAAATCACGCTGCATCTGCGCGAAGGCGAAGACGAGTTCCTTGATGACTGGCGCGTACGTTCCATCATCAGCAAATATTCCGACCATATCGCGCTGCCGGTAGAGATCGAAAAATCCGAAGAGAAAGACGGCGAGACCGTAGTTTCCTGGGAAAAGATCAACAAGGCGCAGGCGCTGTGGACCCGTAACAAGTCGGAAATCAAAGACGACGAGTACAACGAATTCTACAAACATATCGCGCACGACTTCACTGATCCGCTGACCTGGAGTCATAACCGTGTGGAAGGTAAGCAGGAGTACACCAGCCTGCTGTACATCCCGTCTCAGGCTCCGTGGGATATGTGGAACCGCGATCACAAGCATGGTCTGAAACTGTACGTTCAGCGCGTGTTCATTATGGACGACGCCGAGCAGTTTATGCCGAATTACCTGCGCTTTGTGCGTGGCCTGATAGATTCTAACGATCTGCCGCTGAACGTTTCTCGTGAGATCCTGCAGGACAGCACCGTCACCCGTAACCTGCGTAGCGCGCTGACCAAACGCGTACTGCAGATGCTGGAAAAACTGGCGAAAGACGACGCAGAAAAATACCAGACCTTCTGGAAACAGTTCGGCCTGGTGCTGAAAGAAGGCCCGGCGGAAGACAACGCTAACCAGGAAACGATCGCTAAGCTGATGCGCTTCGCGTCCACGCACACTGACTCCTCCGCACAAACCGTGTCGCTGGAAGACTACGTGTCGCGTATGAAAGAAGGGCAGGAGAAAATCTACTACATCACCGCAGACAGCTATGCGGCGGCGAAGAGCAGCCCGCACCTGGAACTGTTGCGTAAGAAAGGCATCGAAGTGCTGCTGCTTTCTGACCGTATCGATGAGTGGATGATGAACTACCTGACCGAGTTCGACGGTAAGGCATTCCAGTCCGTAGCCAAAGCTGACGAGTCCATCGACAAGCTGGCGGATGACGTTGACGAATCGGCAAAAGAAGCGGAAAAAGCGCTGACGCCGTTCGTTGAGCGCGTGAAAACCCTGCTGGGCGATCGCGTAAAAGAAGTGCGTCTGACTCACCGTCTGACCGACACGCCGGCCATCGTTACCACCGATGCGGACGAAATGAGCACCCAGATGGCGAAACTGTTCGCTGCTGCTGGCCAGGCCGTACCGGAAGTGAAATATATCTTTGAACTCAACCCGGACCACGTGCTGGTCAAACGCACGGCGGATACCCAGGACGAAGCACAGTTCAAAGAGTGGGTTGAACTGCTGCTGGATCAGGCGCTGTTTGCTGAACGCGGCACGCTGGAAGATCCAAACCAGTTCATTCGTCGTATGAACCAGTTGCTGGTGTCCTGATAGCCGTAAGGTAATGCCGGATGACGCTAACGCGTGTCCGGCTTACACCATCTCGTCGATCCCTGGCAGGATACGGTGTTTACACCGCGATCCGGCATTTTCTCTCCTCATTTTTAATTTTCCCACCGTTAACCGTTTCAGCGTCGGGCGTCTTCCTTGAGCCAATTGCGTGATGGTGGTATCGTTTAGCGCTTTTTAAAAAATATCGACAACCTTTAAGGGGATTTTCGTAATGCGTATCATTCTGCTTGGCGCTCCGGGCGCGGGTAAAGGAACTCAGGCTCAGTTCATCATGGAGAAGTATGGTATTCCGCAAATCTCCACCGGTGATATGCTGCGTGCTGCCGTGAAATCTGGCTCCGAGCTGGGCAAACAAGCGAAAGACATCATGGACGCCGGTAAGCTGGTGACTGATGAGCTGGTGATCGCGCTGGTAAAAGAGCGTATTGCTCAGGAAGACTGCCGTAATGGTTTCCTGCTTGATGGCTTCCCGCGTACTATTCCGCAGGCTGATGCCATGAAAGAAGCAGGCATCAACGTGGACTACGTTCTTGAATTCGACGTTCCGGACGAGCTGATCGTTGACCGTATCGTGGGTCGTCGCGTACACGCTGCTTCTGGCCGCGTTTACCACATCAAATTCAACCCGCCTAAGGTTGAAGGCAAAGACGACGTAACCGGCGAAGAGCTGACCACCCGTAAAGACGATCAGGAAGAGACCGTACGTAAGCGCCTGGTGGAATACCATCAGATGACCGCTCCGCTGATCGGCTACTACTCTAAAGAAGCGCAGGCGGGTAACACCAAATACGCGAAAGTTGACGGCACCCAGGCTGTGGCTGACGTTCGCGCAGCGCTGGAAAAAATCCTCGGTTAAGTTTTAGCGCAGTCAATGCCGGATGGCGGTGTCAACACCTTATCCGGCCTACGATTTTATGTAGGCCTGATAAGCGCAGCGCCATCAGGCAAATTCTCGTCTTACCTTTCACAGCAATTAGTTCTTCTTTATCGCTTTTCCGCTACAATTATCAACAATTTGAATCGATAAGAGGCGGTAATGCGTCAGACGAAAACCGGTATCCTGCTGGCAAACCTCGGCACTCCCGATGCCCCAACCCCCGAAGCCGTTAAGCGCTACCTGCGCCAGTTTTTAAGCGATCAACGCGTAGTCGATACGTCACCTGCGCTGTGGTGGCCGCTGCTGCGTGGAGTGATTTTGCCGCTGCGTGCGCCACGTGTGGCAAAGCTGTACCAGTCAATCTGGATGGAAGACGGTTCCCCGCTGATGGTCTACAGCAAGGCGCAACAGCAGGCGCTGGCACAACGTCTGCCAAATACGCCTGTCGCGCTGGGGATGAGCTACGGTTCACCGTCGCTTGAAAGCGCGGTCGATGAACTGCTGGCAAGCGGAGTTGAACACATGGTGGTGTTACCGCTGTACCCGCAATATTCCTGTTCTACCGTGGCGGCGGTCTGGGACGAACTGGCGCGAATCTTAGCGCGTAAACGCAGTATTCCTGGCATCTCATTTATTCGTGATTACGCCGATGACAGCAGCTACATTGATGCGCTGGCCAAGAGCGCCCGTGATTCATTTGCTCAACATGGTGAACCCGATTTGCTGCTGCTTTCCTACCACGGCATTCCGCAGCGCTACGCCGATGAAGGCGATGACTACCCGCAGCGCTGCCGCGATACGACTCGTGAGCTGGTTTCAGCGCTTGGCTTGCCGCCGGAAAAAGTGATGATGACCTTCCAGTCTCGCTTTGGCCGTGAACCGTGGTTAACGCCATATACCGATGAAACGTTAAAAATGCTGGCGGAGAAAGGGACCCGACATATCCAGGTCATGTGTCCGGGCTTCGCGGCTGATTGTCTCGAAACGCTGGAAGAGATAGCGGTGCAAAACCGGGAGATTTTCCTTGAGGCAGGCGGTAAGCAATATGAGTATATTCCGGCGCTGAATGCCACACCGGAACATATCGAAATGATGGTTAAACTGACCGCAGCCTACCGTTAAAGCTGCGCTCTGAAGTAACGCGCGCCCTCCCGCAACGCATCGTCGGCGGTTTTCATCATCCGCGAATAGTGCAGGAAGGCGTGCAACGTGCCGGGGTACATTTTGTACTGGCAGGGCTGCTGATGCGCCTGTAGCGTCTGGAATAATAAGCGGCTATCGTCAATCAGCGGATCAAACTCCGCACCGGCGATAAAACACGGCGGTACGTCGCGCGTCAGGTCGTTATTAAACAGGCAATAGTACGGTGATTCACGATCGTCGGCGCTACGCAGGTACGCGTTTTCGTACATCTGCAGATCCTCGCGGGTTAAACCATCCCAGGCGCCGCCCATTAGCCGTCGGCTCAGTGAATCCTGCAGGCCGTAAAGCCCATACCACAACAGCACGCCAGCCACCTTGCCGCAGGCAATGTGTTTATCCCGCAACCACAACGCGCTGGCAAGCGCCAGCATGGCCCCGGCGGAATCGCCCGCAAAACCAATATGATTCACATTAAGGGAATAATCGCCAGCGTGCTGATAAAAGTACTGACAGACGGCGACAATCTCTTCGATGGCTTGCGGGTAGCGGGCCTCTGGCGCAAGCGAATAGTCGATGCCAATGATCGTGCACTGCGTATAGTGCGCCAGTAAACGCATAATGCGATCGTGGGTATCCAGATTACCGAGAATAAAACCGCCGCCGTGCAGATAATATAGCGTCGCCTGGCTATGGGGCTGCGGAGCGTAAATTCGTGTGGCAACGGGGCCGCATGCGGTGGAAATAACACATTCTCGGGTATTCATCTGTGGGGCATCGGCATTCCACAACTGCCGTTCATGAATGTAGTGTTTACGCTGGGCCACGAAGTCATTGGCAGCGGGCCACGGCGGTAAATCTTCGCGATGAAAATTCACCACACTTTTCATTTCATCCGAAATGTTGTCGAGTACGGGGATCTTGTTTTCCGGCTTCATAAAGCGCTCCTTGTGAAGGTGAGTTATTGTAGAAATTCATCCCGGATAAACTGCGATCTCACCGTCCGATATTGAAACTCAGCGCCGCATCGCATGCGCAGCGGGGAATGTGCTACCATGCATCGCTCAGCTAACCACCCGTAAAATCGACCATGAAATTTCCCGGTAAACGTAAATCCAAACACTATTTCCCCGTCAGCGCGCGCGATCCGTTGCTGCAACAAATTCAGCCAGAAAATGAAACCAGCGCAGCCTGGGTGGTGGGTATTGACCAGACGCTGGTGGATATTGAAGCCAAAGTTGATGATAACTTTGTAAAACGTTATGGATTAAGCGCCGGGCACTCTCTGGTGATTGCAGATGATGTCGCTGAAGCGCTCTACCAGGAACTGGTGCGTGAAAATTTGATCACCCATCAGTTTGCGGGCGGTACTATCGGTAATACGATGCACAACTACTCCGTGCTGGCGGATGACCGCTCGGTGCTGCTGGGTGTGATGTGCAGCAATATCGAGATTGGCAGCTATGCGTACCGCTATTTATGCAATACCTCCAGTCGTACCGATCTGAACTACCTGCAGGGCGTAGATGGACCGATTGGTCGCTGCTTTACGCTGATTGGCGAGTCCGGTGAGCGTACCTTTGCAATCAGCCCTGGGCATATGAACAAGCTGCGGGCGGATAGCATCCCTGAATCGGTGATTGCCGGAGCGTCCGCGCTGGTGCTGACGTCCTATCTGGTGCGCTGCGAGCCGGGCGAGCCAATGCCGGAAGCGACCATGAAGGCGATCGAATTTGCTAAAAAACACAATGTACCGGTGGTACTGACGCTGGGCACCAAATTTGTCATTGCCGATAATCCGCAGTGGTGGCAGGCATTCCTGAAAGAGCATGTCTCAATTCTGGCGATGAATGAAGAAGAGGCCGAAGCGCTGACCGGCGAAAACGATCCGCTGCTGGCGTCCGACAAGGCGCTGGATTGGGTGGATCTGGTGCTGTGCACAGCGGGTCCGGCGGGTCTGTATATGGCGGGCTTTACGGAAGAAGAAGTCAAACGTAAAACCCAGCATCCGCTGCTGCCTGGGGCCATTGCCGAATTCAACCAGTACGAGTTTAGCCGCGCCATGCGCCATAAAGATTGTACCAATCCGCTGCGTGTGTATTCGCACATCGCACCGTATATGGGCGGGCCAGAGAAGATCATGAATACCAACGGCGCTGGTGACGGCGCGCTGGCGGCATTACTGCATGATATTACCGCTAACAGCTATCACCGCAGCAACGTGCCTAACTCCAGCAAGCACAAGTTCACCTGGCTGACCTATTCGTCGTTAGCCCAGGTGTGTAAATATGCGAATCGCGTGAGTTATCAGGTGCTGAACCAGCATTCCCCGCGCCTGACGCGCGGTTTGCCGGAACGCGAAGATAGCCTCGAAGAGTCGTACTGGGATCGTTAAATCATGCACATGCCGGATAAGCGATAGCGTCATCCGGCAACGACATCAGCCTGTAACGACCACCTCACCAGCAGGCGGCGTTTCAATCAGCTCCAGCATGGTACGGGCGATTTCACGCTCACCCATGACGACCTGATTGGCGCCGCGTTCGGTAATGTATTCCACCTCGTCGTCATAATGCGCGCGGGCGATAATCTCAATCGACGGGCTCTTCTCGCGTGCTGAAGCGACAATTTCACCCGCTTCATAGCCATTGGGAATGGTCAGCAGCAGCCAGCGTGCGCAATCCAGATGCGCCAGATTCATAATTTCTTCGTTGGCGGCATTTCCCAGCACCGCGCGGATCCCGCGCTCGCGCAGTTCATCCACTCGGGTGCGTGAGGTTTCGATAACTACCAGCGGGATCCCCGCAGCCATCAATTTCTCGCCCAGCAGGCTACCGACGCGCCCAAAGCCAACCAGCAGGGCGTGATTGCAGATATCCACCGGAATTTGCTTCTCTTCTTCAATAGCCTCTTCCAGCGTCTGTTCTTCCAGCGTTTCTGTTTTGGCGAGATATTTTTCTAACACCGCGAACAGCACCGGGTTAAGCATGATGGACAGGATCGCCCCCGCCAGCACCAGATTCTGTCCGGCCTGCGGCAGCAGGTTTAACGCCATGCCCAGACCCGCCAGGATAAAGGCAAATTCACCAATCTGCGCCAGGCTGGTGGCAATGGTGAGCGCTGTGCGTTGGGAGTGACCAAACAGGCGCACCAGGAAATAGGCGGCAAGGGATTTACCAAAGATGATAATCGCCAGCGTGCCCAGCACCGCCAGCGGCTGCTGAATCAGAATCATGGGATCAAAGAGCATCCCGACGGAAACAAAGAACAGTACGGCGAACGCATCGCGCAGCGGTAGGGTGTCATGCGCCGCACGGTGACTCAGTTCAGATTCGTTCAGCACCATGCCGGCGAAGAATGCCCCCAGTGCAAAGGAGACATCGAACAGCTCCACTGCGCCAAATGCGATACCTAATGCGAGGGCGAGGACTGACAGGGTAAACAGTTCGCGTGAGCCGGTTGCGGCGCTACGGGCCATAATCCACGGCACCAGGCGACGACCAACCAGCATCATAATTGCGATAAACGCCACCACCTTACCGATGGTAATGCCCATATCTACGGCCAGCGAGGCAAAGCCGACATCTTCTTTTTCCAGCATTCCAGCGACGGCTGGCAGGAGAACCAGCGTCAGCACCATCATCAGGTCTTCGACAATCAGCCAGCCAATGGCGATTTGCCCGCGCTGACTGTCAATGAGCTGCCTTTCTTCAAGCGCACGCAATAGCACCACGGTACTGGCGGTTGAAAGACACAGACCAAACACGATCCCTACCATCAGCGACCAGCCCATCACCGCTGAAAGCGCCATGCCCAGCAGCGTTGCCACCGCTATCTGGGCAATCGCGCCGGGAATGGCGATAGACTTTACCGCCATCAAATCCTTCAGCGAAAAGTGCAGCCCCACGCCGAACATCAGCAGGATTACGCCAAGCTCGGCCAGTTCAGGCGCTAGCTTGGTATCAGCAACAAAACCAGGTGTAAATGGACCGGCCAGAACGCCCGCTAACAGATATCCCACCAGAGGAGAAATACGTAGTTTATTGGCAATCATGCCTAATATAAAAGCGAGCACAAGGCCGCCGACAATGGTGGTGATAAGCGGGGTGGCGTGATGCATTCCGTCTCCTTTGGTTGCTGTGATAATCCTGAAAACTCAAACGACGAGTAATAGTTTATGACAATTTTGATGTTTTTGTTTGTGAATAATTATTGAATTTTGATGAAAATAGGATTTTAGACGTAAAAAAGCACGGATCGGAAAAGTACAGCGGTATGTGAGAGGCAAAGGCTGATGGCTACTGTAAGTCTGACGGCCAAAATTTACTTTTGGCCGTCAGAAAATCAGGCTTTATGTCGGTTATCAGGTAAGAATATGGTCAGTATCCCCAGTAGTGGCAGGAAAGCACATATTTTGTAGACCAAATCGATGCTGGTATGGTCGGCAATCAGCCCTAACACCGCGGCTCCCAAGCCGCCCATGCCGAAGGCAAAACCGAAAAATAGCCCAGAAACCATGCCGATACGGCCAGGAAGCAGTTCCTGCGCGTAGACCAGAATGGCAGAAAACGCCGATGCGAGGATAAAACCAATGATCACGGTTAAAATCCCGGTCCATTCCAGCGTTGCGTAGGGTAAAAAGAGGGTAAAGGGTGCTACGCCGAGGATAGAGCCCCAAATAACATATTTTCTGCCAATTTTATCGCCCAATGGTCCACCAATCACCGTCCCGGCTGCGACGGCAAACAGGAAGGCAAACAGGTGAAACTGGGCATTTTGTACCGATAATCCGAATTTTTGCATCAGATAAAAGGTGTAATAGCTGCTGATGCTCGCCATATAGAAGTATTTGGAGAAAATCAGCACCAGCAGGATGCTTACCGCCAGTACCACTTTATTCCGTGGTAACGGATTCACGATGGCGACTTTCGGTTTTCCTTTACTCATCCGGTGCTGCGCAGCATACCAACGGCTGATTTGCGCCAGAACGACAATCGCTAATAACGCAGCCAGCACAAACCAGGCCACATTACCCTTACCATATGGCGCGATGATGACAGCCGCCAGTAACGGTCCCAGAGAGCTACCGAAGTTGCCGCCAACCTGGAAAATTGACTGGGCAAGACCGTGACGACCGCCGGAGGCCATTCGCGCCACGCGGGATGATTCCGGGTGAAATACCGAAGAGCCGGTACCAACCAGCGCTGCGGCGAGCAGGACCATATGGAAACTGCCAGCCATGGCCAGCAAAACAAGCCCACTCAGCGTGAAGCACATCCCAATGGGCAGCGACCACGGCATTGGGTATTTATCCGTCCAGTAACCCACAACCGGTTGCAGCAGTGAGGAAGCAAGCTGGAAGGTCAGGGTAATCATCCCTATCTGCATAAACGTCAGCGAGAACTCTGACTGCAATAGCGGATAAATCGCCAGGATCAGCGACTGGATCATATCGTTTAGCAGATGGGAGAGGCTGATTGCCCCTAAAATGCCAAATGAGGTGCGTGCTTTAGCAACCGACGCTGACGCGCCAGCCACTGGCTGGGTTGGTTCACTTATTGCCATAGAAAGTCACTTCTGTTTGGGTTGCGATTATGAGGGTAATCTAATTTGTTATTATTACCTGACTAACATACCTGCGGAAGGTGTTTGAAGGAAGTCTCATTTCTGAAAACATTTTCGGCTATTATTTTCAGTAGCTGTAATTTTATGCCCGAACTAATTCGACTTACAGGTAGGCGGCAAACGCGAGAGTCCCAGGAGCTTACTGCATAAGCGACAGGGGGAAGTGAGCGCAGCCAACGCACATGTAATTTGAAGGATAACGGGTATGGCGGTTGATATTGAGTCAGGGAGTGAAATATGAAGTTTTTAAAACGGGGCGTGGCGCTGGCGTTATTAGCCGCATTTGCGCTGGCAGGTCAACCTGCACAGGCGTACGAAAAAGATAAAACCTACAAAATTACCATTCTGCATACCAACGATCATCACGGTCACTTCTGGCGTAGCGAATACGGTGAATACGGGCTGGCGGCACAAAAAACGCTGGTGGACGGTATTCGTAAAGAGGTGGCTGAGGAAGGAGGCAGTGTACTGCTGCTTTCCGGTGGCGACATTAATACCGGCGTACCGGAGTCTGATCTGCAGGATGCGGAACCTGATTTTCGCGGAATGAACCTGATTGGCTATGATGCGATGGCGGTCGGAAACCACGAGTTTGATAATCCGCTTAGCGTATTGCGCCAGCAGGAAAAATGGTCCAAATTCCCGTTTCTCTCGGCCAATATCTATCAGAAAAGCACCGGCGAGCGTTTGTTTAAGCCGTGGGCCATCTTTAAGCGCCAGGATTTAAAAATTGCCGTACTCGGTTTAACCACTGACGATACGGCGAAAATTGGCAACCCAGAGTTCTTTACCGATATTGAGTTCCGTAAACCTGCTGATGAAGCCAAACTGGTTATCCAGGAACTGAATATGGGGGAAAAGCCGGACATCATTATTGCGACCACCCATATGGGACATTATGACAATGGCAATCACGGCTCGAACGCGCCTGGCGACGTAGAAATGGCGCGCAGCCTGCCGGCGGGATCGCTGGCAATGATTGTGGGTGGTCACTCGCAGGATCCGGTATGTATGGCCGCGGAAAACAAGAAGCAGGTTGATTACGTACCGGGTACGCCGTGTGCGCCAGACAAGCAAAACGGGATCTGGATTGTGCAGGCGCATGAGTGGGGGAAATACGTGGGGCGGGCGGACTTTGAGTTCCGCAATGGCGAAATGAAAATGGTTAACTACCAGCTCATCCCCGTCAACCTGAAGAAAAAAGTGACCTGGGACAACGGTAAAAGTGAGCGCGTACTCTACACCCCGGAAATTGCAGAAAATCAGCAAATGCTTTCTCTGCTGACGCCGTTCCAGAATAAAGGTAAAGCGCAGCTCGACGTGAAAATTGGTAGCGTCAATGCGCGCCTCGAAGGCGACCGTAGCAAAGTCCGTTTCGTGCAGACCAACATGGGGCATTTACTGCTGGCTGCGCAAATGGCGCGAACCAGCGCTGATTTTGGCGTGATGAGCGGCGGCGGTATCCGTGACTCCATCGAAGGCGGTGATATCACCTATAAGAGCGTGCTGAAAGTGCAGCCGTTCGGTAACATCGTGGTGTACGCCGACATGAGCGGGAAAGAGGTGATTGACTATCTGACCGCCGTGGCACAAATGAAGCCGGATTCCGGGGCCTATCCGCAGTTTGCCAACGTCAGCTTCGTGGCGAAAGACGGCAAGCTTAACGATTTGAAAATTAAAGGCGAACCCGTTGATCCAGCCAAAACCTATCGCATGGCAACGCTGAGCTTCAATGCCACCGGCGGCGATGGCTATCCGCGAATTGATAACAAGCCAGGCTATGTGAATACCGGGTTTATTGATGCGGAGGTGCTGAAAGAGTACGTGCAGAAGAACTCACCGCTCGATGCCGGTGCGTATGAGCCGAAGGGCGAGGTAAGCTGGCAGTAACAGGGCAATTTGGGGCATCATTTTATCCGCTCCTCCGGGCCGCCCTTCATGGCGGCCCAATAATCCTACTTATTACCTCTATGCTCCGGTTCCTGCGCGCTGGCCGAGTCCAAACTGTCTTCACCAATCACACCCTGTAATCGCAGTAGGCTCAATCGCCGTATCACCGGGCAAAAGACAATTAATCACGGCGTGCGATATCGGCGAATTTCGCATCCAGAATTTTCGCCAAATCGCCTGCTGCCAGTTCAATATCCAGCCCGCGTTTGCCGCCGGACACATAAATGGTGTCAAACGTCTGGGCGGGAGCGTCGATGAGCGTCGGCAATCTTTTTTTCTGCCCCAGCGGGCTGATGCCGCCTACCAGATACCCGGTGGTTCGCTGCGCGATCATCGGATCGGCCATATCGACCTTTTTGGCTCCCAACGCCCTGGCGACCTTTTTGAGATCCAGTTGACCGGCTACCGGCGTAACGGCAACCGCCAGGTGCTTCATATCGCCATTCACGGCAACCAGTAGCGTTTTGTAGACCTGGTCCGCATTCAGACCTAACTTGCGTACCACTTCGTCACCAAAGTTCGTCTCGGACGGATCGTGATCGTAGGTGTGGATCTGAAAAGAAATTTTGTTTTTTTCGAGTAATTTAACGGCGGGTGTCATAGCAATTTTCCTGGCCCAGACAAAATACGACACAAGCATACGCCTGATGTCTGTCTAAAAAATAGTACCATCTTGCGCAATAGTGTTGGCAGGATGATGACTTTGAGCGACAATCGAACTACACCGATGCTTTAAGCGTCGGGATCATAATAATGATGAAATTCCTCTTTGACGGGCCAATAGCAATATTGGCCATTTTTTTACCGTAACATCTCCGGCAAATTTCCTTCTCCATACAAATGCAGCGCACCAACGGCCACGACATAGTGCCCGGCAGGCATCGCCCTGAGTCGATCGCGCCAGGCCGCATTACGCTGATGCATTAAAACGTCATACAGCGACTGGCTAAAAGTATTGGGTAGAGTGAGTTCGCTATTGAGTGGCGGCGTTTTAAGCCACCAGCCCATCATCTGTTGTAGCAGTCTGGCATTGGTATGCCAGTGCGTCAGGGTATCGTCCAGTAGAGCCAGTCCGTTATCGGGTAACTGACACAACAGCTCGATTTGGCTGGATGCGCCTTCCAGCTCGATTATGGGTTTATGCACCTGTTTTGCCGCATTCAGAAGTTGGTAATCAATGCCGTATTCTGCCCGCAACCCCAACTGCTGCGCCTGCGTTGCCTGCAAGACCATGGCGATTTGCCACAGCGGCTGGGTAGACAGCAGGGAAGGGGAAATACCCAGCTCGTCGGTGACTTTGTGCAGATTATCTAGCAACTCTGGGCTGATGCGTTCTTCCAGTGCGGCAAAGGTCGGAAGGTTGGCAAACGGCGCGTCGTCGCCGGAAACATCGGCTTCGACAATGAGCGCATCGGCACGCTGGAGCTTTTTGAGTAATTTGGCAGGCAGAGGCGCCATATCGCGGCTGCCCATGTGAATACTGCCAATCAGATGAAAATGGCGGTTACCGGACAAGGAGATGTCGATGGCAGGCCAGGTATAGTGGTTGCCGCGTAGCGCGGTGAAAAATGATTTTACCCGGTACAACAGATCCATACGGCCTCCCTAAGTAGACTTCCATGCTAGCGCGTGGTCCTGGAAGGTGCAAATACACTTCATCATTCCCTCAGCCTCTTTATTGGCAGCGTGCAAAAACCCCAGTCACATAGTTGGCTATGCTCCTGGGGTTTTTATACTTGCCGCCTTGAGGCAACGCGAATGATTTGGTGCTCCGTTCAGAGCGTCATCCGGTAAAGGCTTACTCTTTAGGTTTGAAGCGCAGCAGTCGGTTAGCGTTGCTCACCACGGTAATGGAGGAGAGCGCCATCGCCGCCCCGGCAACGACCGGGTTGAGCAGCGTTCCGGTGAACGGCCACAAAATCCCGGCGGCAACGGGGATACCGATGCTGTTATAGATAAACGCGCCGAGCAGGTTCTGCTTCATATTGCGCAGCGTTGCCCGGGAGATAGACAGCGCATCGGCAACGCCCATCAGGCTATGGCGCATCAGCGTAATCGCGGCGGTTTCAATCGCCACATCGCTGCCGCCACCCATGGCAATCCCTACATCAGCCTGAGCCAGCGCAGGCGCATCGTTGATACCGTCACCGACCATGGCAACCTGACGCCCCTGGCTCTGCAGACGTTTAATCGCCTCGGCTTTACCGTCAGGCAGAACGCCAGCAATCACCTCATCAATACCCGCCTCTTTGGCAATGGCGTTGGCGGTCGTTGGGTTGTCGCCGGTGAGCATCACCAGACGATACCCGGCGCGGTGCAGACGCTGGAGCGCTGCCACGCTGTCGCTACGCAGAGGATCACGTACCGCTAACAGCGCTGCCGCTTTACCGTCAATCGCTAACAGTACCGGAGTTGAGCCTTGGGAAGCCTGAGCGGTGATTTCAGCCTCCATTTCAGTGGTATCTACCTGCTGTTCATTGAGCAGCGCCTGGTTTCCCAGCAGCAGCGTATGACCTTCCGTTTCGCCACTGACGCCTAAACCGCGCAGCGTACGGAAACCGTTGACCTGCGGCAGCGTGACATCACCTGCTTTGTCCAGAATCGCCCTGGCTAACGGGTGGCTGGAACCCTGTTCAAGGGCCGCTGCCAGACGAATTGCCAGCGCTTCGTCGGTATTGCCAAACGTTTTGATGGCGACAACCTGTGGTTTGCCTTCAGTTAGCGTCCCGGTTTTATCAAACACGATGGTATCGAGCGTGCTGGCGCGCTGCAGCGCATCGGCATCACGTACCAGCACCCCAAATTCAGCGGCGCGCCCGACGCCGGAAATAATCGACATCGGCGTTGCCAGACCCAGCGCACAAGGGCAGGCAATAATCAGGACGGTGGTGGCGATTACCAGCGTATAGACAATCTGCGGCGCCGGTCCAAAGAAATACCAGATAGCCGCACTGACTAGCGCAATGGCGACCACGACCGGAACGAACACCGAGGAGATGCGGTCGGCCAGTTTGCCAATTTCCGGTTTGCTGCTTTGCGCCTGGCGCACCATACGAATAATGCGCGACAGCGTGGTGTGACTGCCAACAGCGCTGGCGCGGAACAGCACGCTACCGTCCTGTACGACCGTACCGGCGTGGACGCTATCGCCTGCGCCTTTTTGCTGTGGAATCGGCTCCCCGGTCAGCATGGCCTCATCCAGCCAGGCTTCACCCTGAGTGATTTCGCCATCAACCGGAACGCGGTCACCGGTGGTCAGGCGCAGTAACATTCCAGCCTGCACCTCTGCCAGCGGCACGTTCTTTTCACCTTCGTCAGTGACGACACGTGCGGTCGGCGGTGTCAGATCGAGTAGTTTTTCCAGTGCTTTAGACGAGCGTTGGCGAGCCCGCGCTTCCAGCATGTGTCCGAGGTTAATCAGACCGATAATCATGGCACTGGCTTCATAATAGAGGTGTCGCGCTTCCATCGGGAACCATTGTGGCCAGAGGTTGACGCTCATGGAATAGAGCCATGCCACCCCCGTACCCAGCGCCACCAGCGTATCCATGGTCGCGGTGCCGTTCATCAGGCTTTTCCACGCATTGCGGTAAAAGTGACCGCCCGCGAAAACCATCACGGCAAGCGTTGCCAGACCAATCATCAGCCACAGGCTGCGGTTGTCGTCGCTCACCATCATGTTGTCGCCAATCATGCCCCATACCATGACCGGGATACCCAGGAGCAGCGCGACGGCTGCCTGCCAGCGAAAACGTTTCATGGTTGCCACGGCGGTTTCTTGCTGACGCTCGCGACGCTTAGCATCATCTTCAATCGCTTCTGCGCCGTAGCCCGCTTTTTCAACCGCCTGTACTAAATCTGCGGCGGAGGCACTGCCCATTACCAGCGCAGTGCGTTCCGCCAGGTTTACCCGTGCCTGCGTGACGCCCGGTACACTTTGCAATGCATTTTGTACGCGGGTCACACAACTGGCGCAGCTCATGCCGTTTAACAGCAACTGTTGGCTGTCATCATCAGCCGTAGCTGCCGGAAGCTCGGAAGGGACCGCTGCCAGTGCTTCCGACGGGATTGATGACTCCGTCAGCGGTTTAGCCTTTGGGTGGCTTAACTCCGCGCCGTAACCGGCTTGTTTGATGGTTTCAATCAGCGCTTCTGCGCTGGCGCTCCCGGTAACATGCGCTTCTGTCACGGTGACATCCGCTTGCTCAACGTCCGGACGTTGTTCCAGACTTTCTTTAACGCGTTTTACGCAGTGACCACAGGACAGGCCGTCCAGGGTTAGATCGATTGTTTGAGACATAACCAACTCCTTTTTTGCAGGATTAACTGACTGTGATAAAGGTTAAACCTTCCAGCAAGGGGAAGGTCAAGGGCGTTTTTAGAAAAGGTGAAAAAAGGGTGTAAAGGGAGAAAAAACGGGAACGCCACGTCAGGGGTTCCCGGTCTGTTATTGATTGAGGACGATAATTGGCGTTCGATGCTCCGGTTCATTTATGACCGTGAGATCGGCACCGTACAGCGCGTTCAGCGACCGTTGCTTCAGGACATCCTGCGGATATCCGTTATCAACTATTCTGCCGCGTTCCATCAATACCACACGGTCGGCATAGCGCGCCGCGAGGTTGAGATCGTGCAGGACGCAGCAGACGTTAAGCTGCCGTTCACGCACCAGACGACGTAGCAGACGAAAAAGGTGCTGCTGGTGGTGAATATCCAGCGCGGAGGTGGGTTCATCCAGAAACAACCATTTCGGCCCAGGCTCGGGCTCCCAAAGCTGAACCAGCAGGCGCGCCAGCTGTACCCGCTGTTGTTCTCCTCCCGAGAGATGCCTGTAATCGCGTGCGGCCAGCGTCTGGCAATCACACAATGCCATGATGTACTCCGTTTCATCGCCCGTGTTGCGCGTACGATACGGATGTCTGCCCATGCGAATGACCTCCTGAACGCTAAACGGGAAGGCCATATGACTATTCTGGCGCATCACGGCACGGGTTTTTGCCAGCTCGGTGATTGACCACTTGTCCAGCGGCTTGCCAAACATGCTACAACGCCCACTGTGGGGCTGCAGATATCCCGTAAGCTGGCGTAGCAGCGTCGATTTCCCGGCTCCGTTCGGGCCAAGAATCGCGATGATCTCTCCATCAGGTAGCGTCAGGGAAACGTCGTCGGTCAATCGTCTTCCCTGAATGTGGTAGACCAGATTTTCAGCGACGATCATGACACCCTCCGGCTACGCAGTATTAACCACAGGAAATACGGTCCACCGATCAGGCTGGTTAACAGGCCAACGGGCATTTCGGCTGGCTGAACAAGTGTGCGGGCCAACGTGTCGGCAATCAGAAGTAAACAGGCACCGGCCAGCGTAGAACAGGGAATCAACCAGCGATGATCGGCGCCGGTCGTCATTCTGATCAGATGTGGGATCACCAGGCCAATAAAACCAATTACGCCGCTGACGGAAACCGCAGCGCCAACCAGGAGCGAACTGAGCAACAGTAACTGCTGACGCTTACGTTTGACGTTTACGCCGAGGTAATGCGCCTCTTCATCACCCAACTGCAGTAAATTAAGCGTTCCCGCCATGCAGATGGTTACAACAATGGCTGGAAGAACAAACGTGCTGGCAACCAACAGCGTTGGCCACTGGGCTTGGCCGAGATTTCCCATCATCCACAATGTAAGTTGACGTAGCTGCTGCTCGTCGCCCACATAGCTCAGTACGCCAATAGCCGAACCGCACAGGGCATTGATAGCGATACCAGCTAACAGCAGTTGCATCATTCCACCGTGGTTATGACGCTGGCTTATCAGGAAAATAATCGTGCAGACCACCATGCTGCCAGCGACGGCAAAAATCATCTGCTCATACAGCACCAGCACTACGGGGAACGAAAATGGGATAACTATCGCGATGCCGACCATCAGCGCGGAGCCGCTGCTGACGCCAAGCAGGCCAGGATCGGCCATCGGATTGCGAAAAAGTCCCTGCATGATGACCCCTGCCGTCGCCAGCGCAGCACCGACCAGAACGGCCAGCAGCACGCGAGGCAGGCGGATGTTTAACCAGATATCACGATATTCGTCGTTGAACAGAGCGCTGAAGCTAATGTTCAGCGCCCCCTGGCTGGCACCGAAGAGCATCAGAGCAACCAGCAAAAGAGAAAGACCCGTCAGGATGCTGACGGAAGAAAGCGAGTCCTTAAGCACGTAACGCTCCATAACGTTTTTGCGGCGCGGAGTTCCCGCGCCGTGAGGGGTTTACGCGGGTTTCAGCCCCGGCTCAACCAAACTGTAAATCTGGTTATTGAGTGCCGGCGCAGTGGCCAGTTCGTGAATATGCTTCGCAACATCTGCACGCATTACAAAGCCGTGACACTCCTGAGCCTGTATTCGTTGTGCCTGGCCGGTGGCTGCACCGTTTAGCAAACCGCCGGGGCGGAGAATGGCGTAGTCCAGTCGACTGGTTTGTAGCCAGCTTTCAGCCAACGATTTTTCCCGTACAGCCTGACCAAATGCGGCCTTTGCGCGTGAAGAAAGAAAAGGCCAACTGTCACCGCAGCCGAGTGAGGTCACCAGAATCATGCGCTTGATCTCCGCTTTTTCTGCTTCATCAATGACGGTTCTGTGCGCCAGATAATCCTGGGCGCCGCCCATGGAGGAGATCACCGTGGCATGTTGACCCGCTGCGCGACAGGCACAGGCGGTGACCTGACTATCGCAGGCGTCGCCGATGAAGACCTGCACACCTTTTTCCTGCAACCCTGCAGCGACCTGTGCGTTGCGAACGACGGCAATCACCGGACGTTGTTCCGCCAGTGCGAGTTCAAGCGTTTTCGCACCGACGCCGCTACCACCCGCACCAAAAATGAGCCATGGAGCCATCAGGCATGTTCCTTTAAAGATGAAGACAACGCGTGAAAGGCGCTGACCTGTTCGGCCAGTAACTGTCGATGTTCATCCCGACCGAGGAAAATTTTGAACATCGCGCTACCCGCCAGGTTAAAGAAGAGAATGGACGCGGTGTCCATTCCCATAAATTTGCGTTCAATCAGGGCAATATGCGTACAGTTTTCTGCCTTGATATGACCGGTCATGCCTTTTTTGCCGCGCAGGTTGAAGTAGCCATGACGGTGGAATCCGGAAGGTAATTCACCGGTGAATTCCAGAATGACATCAGCAGTATGGACCAGGGTGGTGACTTTGCCCCATTCGCTGACGGTTTCCCAGACGGTATCAAATTGATCGCCGGAAACCAGCGTCGGGGAGGGGAGGTTTTTCACCACCTCCAGCAGCGTGGTGTTGTACTGGGCAGCGATAGCTTCCAGCGTACCGTCCGGTTCAGTTTTCAAAAAATCCTGTAAAGAGACATGGCTCATAATTCACTCCTGGTATGGTTGTTCTACCGCAATGCGCGGCGCGTTAAGTGCCTGAATAAGTTCATCAAGAGACTGCAAAATATTGCTTGCCCAAAAACGCCCTTCATTGGTCAGGCGCACACAGGTGCTGGCATCTCGCGTCAGTCCTGCGTGATGCCATTGGGTCAGTAGCGGGGTCAGTTTTTGTGCATGAGGCGTCAGTTCATCCAGCGGAACGCGGGCCGTTTCAATGCCCGCCTGGAGAGTGTGTCGCCACTGGAAACCACGCTCGGCGGTACGCATCATCATCATTAGCGGTTTTTTCCCGGCGGCGATAGATTCATGCCATGTCGTCAGATTGCGCTCGACCATCCAGGAATAGCCATTGACTGATCCCCCGGCGCCTGAGCCGAATGCCAGACAGTCCGCTCCTTGTTTAATCAGCAGGTTGTACAGATTGCGTTCACGCGTGGTACGCGCCCAGTGGCTGTTGCTGATGCAGCGCCAGCCCGCGCTGTCCATGAAATCGCAACCCTGAAGATAGAGATCGCGACGTTCGACGGGAGAGGGAACGGTTGTGCGCCCGGTTTCAACTGCTTTGCCAAGCGGTGTATTGGGGATCAGGTTCAGCGCATAAAGATCTACGCCGTCGAGGCCGATGTCACGGGCAATCGCCAGATCGTCGCCCCACTGTTTTGCATCTTGTCCTGGCAGACCAAACAACAGATCGCATACCACGGCGGCACGATCCCGTTTTACCAGCCCCTGCATAAAGGCAATTGCGGTCGGGCCGTCTGAGGTGCGCGCCATTTTCTTGCGGATCCGGCTGTTAAAAGATTGAATACCGATCGAAAACCGATTGGCGCCAGCGTCAAGGCAGGCATCAATTCGCGCATCGTCAAAATTGAGCACTCGTCCCTCAATGGTAATTTCGCAGTCCGGCGCCAGCGGTAACTTTTCACGCAGCGCGGTGATGATTCTGCCCAGATCCCGTGCTGACAGCGCTGAAGGCGTACCGCCGCCAAAATAGACGGCGTGAATTGGGGCTGACTGATGTAACGCGCTATCGGCTTCCATCTCTATTTCGCGCAACAGCGCGTTGGTGTAGCGGGCGCAGTGATCTTCTTCGAAACGGTTTTGATAAAAACCGCAGAAAGTACAATGCGTTGCACAAAAAGGGATATGCAAGTACACCAGCCGTTTACGCGGCGGGGTAGGCTGGCTGATAACATCCTGCCAGGTTTGTGACAATAGCTCTTTGGCAATCGGGATCGCCCCGCGCCATGGCATTGTGGCGCGGCGATCCTTAAAGGGCTGACTTCCCTCAAGCGCAAAATGCGCGGTGAGATCCAGCGAGTGTTCAGTTTTCATTCTTTTTTATAAATCCAGTTAGTGAGGCCAGAATTGCTGGTGCAGGGCTTCAACCGCATCGGCGACGCGAGGCCCCATACCCAGAATCAGCGCCTGGTCTACCGCCACAATGCGCTGATTTTTCCAGGCCGCAGTGTGGGTAATACCGGCAATCGCGCTCAGACGAGCCAGATCGCCATCCACCATTTGCGACGTCACCACGATCACCTCCGGGTTGGCGGCGATCAGCGACTCCGCGCTGTAACTTTTATACTGCGCGTGGGGGGCGACATTTTGTGCGCCCGCAAGGGTCATAATGGCATCGGCAACGCTGCCCTTGCCGGCGACCTGCGGCGCGCTGCCGCCAGCGGAGAGAATGAACATGGCTTTGACCGGCGCATTTATCGCCGCCACGCTGTGCTGAACACGATCCAGACGTTGATGCAGGCGATTGACCAGCGCTTCACCTTGTTCAGGAATGCGCAGCGTTTGAGCCAGCTCCCGAATGTTGGCGTACATCTGCTCGACGGTGGCCGGTACGCGCGGCAATGTAACGACGTTAACTTTCTGCGCCCGGAGCTGATCCAAAACGATTTGAGGGCCTGCATCCTGCCAGGTGATAAAGCTGTCCGGGTGCAGCGATAAAATGCCCTCGCTGCTTAACTGCTTCCAGTAGCCGATATGCGGGAGTGCGGCAGTTTCAGGTGGGTACGAGGTGGTTTCATCGACGCCAACCACCCGGTTGCCGACGCCCATGGCGTAAATCAGTTCGCTAAGCGAACCGCCCGCCACCACCAGGCGGTCAGCGGACTGGGCGCTGAAAACACAGGCGAGGCTCAGTAAGCCAATCATGAGTTTTTTCATCGTCAGAAATTCCACGCAAAGCCAACAGCGGCATTGAAACCAGCGTCTGGGATAGATTCATGCGCGGTTCTGTAACGCTTGTCGGTCAGGTTGTTGAGCGCGAGGTTGACCTGATACTGGTCCTGCGGACCAAACTCGGTGTTGAATGCGAGGTTTAGCGTGGCCCAGCCTGGGTAGTTTATTTCCGTGGTGCCGGTATTATCTTTGGCGCGGGACGCCGCGCGAATAAAGACATCGGACGTCACGTTAGCGACATTCATCAACCAGGTATGTTTCAGGCCAACGCGCCCGGTCAGCGTGGGTTCGCCGGTATCCCAGGTTTTTATGGTGTTGCCTTCGTATTGACGGCGAATGAGATTACCGCTCAGGTAGGGTGAAACCGCCCAGCCGTTGTATTCTGCGGTTAATTCCAGGCCCCAGGTTTTGGCACGATCGATGTTGTCGTAGTAGTAATAGCCGCCGCGGGAAGAGGTGGTGTTGCCGTTGCAAACGGGTTGGCCTGAACAGGCCAGACTGGCGATATAGTCTTTGGCTTCGGAGTAATAAATAGCACCGTCAATCAGCCACATATTCCCTTTATACCGCGCGCCCAACTCATAGTTATTTGAGTGTTCCGCCTTCAGGTTTGGGTTGCCGTAGGTAACGCTGCCGCCGGCGGATGTCTGCATGAACAACTGAGTAAGCGTGGGGAAGACATAGCCCTGGGCGTATGCAGCCCGGAGTTCAAGATCTTCAAAGCCGGAATAGCGCAGGCTGGTCGAGGTCACCAGTTCATCATCGTGAACGGAATTTCCCCCGGTGGATTGCCAGGTGGTGCCGCTGCTTTGGATAGTTTGCGTATCGTTGCGATTGAGTTTCGAAGACAGCCAGTACTGGCGTGCGCCCACGGTCCACGTCCAGTCATCGGCAAAGCGCCAGTCGTTTTGCGCGAACAGTGAGGTGTTGCTTTGTTCCGCTTCGTTATATGACAGGGTACGGGTTTGCGTATCGAAGAAGCCGGTAGCCGCGGTCTGGCGCGTACTGCCGTCCGTGTCCTGTTTTATTTTGTCATGCTGATACTGAGTGCCAATCACCAGCGTGTTGTTAGCCGGAAGGGAGATATTGCCCTGCAGCGTTACACCCTGGGTATATTGTTTGTCGTTGGTATTGGTTTGATTGCTTACCGTCAGCGCTTTAATCATCGGGCTGGGGATAATCTGGGTCGTTTTGACCCGGTTTTCAAATTTGCGCTCTATTGTCTGGGTGTATGCGTCAAAATGGATGTTCTTCAGGTGATCCCCGTCGGCCGCGTAGTCGTAGAAAAGACCGATTTTCTCGCGTTCCAGCTTAGGAATTTTGACGCTAAAGTCATCGAACTGACCTTCGGGATCGTCAAACCAGGTTTGAGTGGAAAGCTTATAACGGTCGAGTGAGAGTCCAATTTTGTGGCGATCGAGGTTGTAGCCAAGCCACACTCCCTGGCCGTTATTACGGAAGTTGGTGTCGGGCAATCTTCCGTCAGGTGTATCGCGATCCCCCTGGTCGGAATAGCTGCCATTGATGCGGTAGTCAAAGTTACCGATGCTTCCCCAGGCTGCCGCTGACTCTTCCCATCCTGCCGTTGCGGAGTTATAAACAGCCTTAACGCTACCACCCAGAGGCTTATCGCCGCCTTTTTTGGTAATAAAGTTCACGACGCCGCCAATTGCCTGCGAACCGTAGAGGACAGAATAAGGGCCTTTGACCACTTCAATGCGTTCCAGCGCGGATTCGTCAATCAGTAAACCGGCTCCGTAGTTTTGTCCGGCACGTTGGTAGCTGACGACCTGGCCGTCTATCAAAATCAGCACCCGCGAAGAAGCTTCGCCACGGATACGAATTTGTTTCCGACCTGCGAGAGCGTTATCGGTAACTTCGACGCCGGGGATATCTTGTAAATCATCAGCAAGAGAAACGCTGGTGGAGTTTTGTAGCGTCTGGCGATCGATAACCTGAATGGTTGCCGGGCTATCCCAGAGACTACTTTCTGTGCGGTTAGCCGTAACGATTACTGTATCTTCGTCGGACGTTGAACCGTGTGTTGGAGAGGTCGCTGCAAAAGTAGCGCCGGACATGCATAATGTCAGGGCTGAAAGAATAAATGGCCTTTGGTTAATCCGTGGCAACATAAGAGAACCTTTATTGAATGTAAATGATCATCATTATCATTCGCGTTTGTATATAAAATTGTTTCCCTTTGTTCAAGATGAAAGGTGCAGAACCGATACATCTTTTGATTTGAGTCAATTTTGCGTGGTCAATAAATGCTGAAATGTGATCTGAATCGGATATAACAATGTGAATTAAAAGGATTTGTGCATCGCTGTGATGGTGGAAAATGCGCGGGTTCTTGGGTAAAGGATTACGGCAATGTGGGCTATAATGTGGCTCAGTACCAACAAGATCAGCGGGGGGAATGTGAATATTAGCGATGTTGCGAAAAAAACCGGTTTAACCAGCAAAGCGATACGCTTTTACGAAGAAAAGGGGTTAGTGACGCCGCCGCTGCGTAGCGAAAATGGCTATCGCACATACAACCAACAGCATCTGAATGAGCTTACGCTGTTGCGACAGGCACGACAGGTTGGTTTTAACCTGGAAGAGTGCGGCGAGTTGGTGAACCTGTTTAACGATCCGGCGCGTCACAGCGCAGATGTGAAAAAGCGTACGTTAGAAAAGGTGGCGGACATTGAGCGCCATATCAGCGAGCTGCAGGCTATGCGCTTGCATTTGTTGGCGCTGGCGGAGAGTTGCCCTGGCGATGACAGCGCCGAATGCCCGATTATTGATAATCTCTCCGGCTGCTGCCACCACAAAGCGAAGGCTTAACGGAGTGGCGGATTAAGCATAAACACCACCGTGCCACGGTACCACGGTGATTTCTCAAGCTGTGCTTCAGCCTGCGGGTCCCGGCTACCGTTTTGCACCAGCCCCAGCTTAAATGGAATGCGCAGACGACTGAGGGCGGGCAGATACGCCTGATAATTCGGTACCGTGTGACGTCCCTGATAGCTCTGGACCACCAGTTCATCGACCGCCAGCGCGTTCAGCGTGGCGACGTCGCCCGTTTTTGCCCAATCCAGTAGTCCGGTTACGCCAAGTGCAAACTCGGTCGGTAGCCGTTGGCGTAACTGCTGCAGAAAGTAGGCGTAATCGGCAAGCTGATGGGTCGCCGCGTCAAAATCAACCTGCAGGCCGATGACGTGATTTCCGGCCGCCTGCCAGCGTTGCATCAAGCGTATGATGCGCGCCGGGATCTCCTCCGGTACGTCGAGTGTGGTAAAGCGCACGGTCAACCAGATAGAGGGGAAAGTCAGGCGATTAACCGGCAGTCCTAGACGCTGGAACACCACGTTACCTGAACGAACCAGGACTTCGCCCTGATGCAGATAGACTGTTTGTGCGTTTTTCAGCTCGTCACTGGCCTTCACTCCGGACCATAGCCAGAAGGCCGGATGTTCACGGGCGGCGACGATTTCCGCCGCCTGTGCCTGGCCGAGCAGTAGCGCAGTTACCAGTAGTATTTGAGTTTTTGCGCCCACGGACTTCCCGGATACTGCGTTTTCAGTTGGGTGAACCAGCCTTTACGCTGTAGTTTATCTACTTCCTCACCGCCGCACTCGTTAGAGCCTGACGGCGCATAGCACATGATGGCGCGATACAGCGCAAAGCTCTTATCTTCAACCTCTGCTTTTGGCGATGTGATCACCTGCTGGTAGTAGCTTTGCCTGTCGAACTGGCCGAACGGTTTCTTGCGCGAGATTGCTGATTCAAGCACATCGTTGCCGGAGCTGTTTTTCCATAAATCAACGTGGGTTTGCGTAGTGCGGAAAAATTCGCCTAAGCAGTTCAGGGCGTGGGCATCATGCGCTTGTTTGCTCAGAACCGTTACCGTTTCATTGAGGCTGCGACAGGTATAACCGCTCTCGGCAGAGTCGCCGTTCCAGTCGAAAATACTCAGATTAACGTCATCAAACGCTTCGCCAATGACCGGCGGCGTAATGGCGCTGGCCAGTTTTCTGTCATTCAGCCAGTCGTCAAAGCGATGCTCAGTAAGATCCCGCACCAGCAGCGTATGCAGGGCGATGGTACGCTCTTCGTTATTAGGACCGTGGACGGCTTGCTGGCGCAGTAGTTCAGGCGTGGCCTGGGTTTTCAGCACCTGCGAGCGAAAGCGCAGGTTAGTTACTGCGCTTTCTGGGGCGAAAATTGCCGCCACGTCGCCGCTATAAACCAGCGTCGCGGCTAGCTTAGCCTGCACATACTGCTGCTGTTCGTTGTCCTGGCTGAGCTTCAGCAATGTCTGCCAGAAATCACGTGCGGTGGTCCATTTCTGCTGGCCCATCAGCGCTTCGCCGTACAGCACCTGTTCGCTGAAGGCCAGCGTATCGTGGGCCGGAAGTTTCTGCGCCGGAGTAACTGCCGAAATAATCGCCGCGTAGTTGCCCGTTGCCAGCCACAGATTCAGCTGCAGATCGCGCCATAGCGGCAGTTTTTGGCTCTGCTCAAACACCGGTTTGCTGGCGTCAAGCTGGGCCTGCGTCAGCGTTGGTTTGTTGTTGTTATTCAGGCGCAACGCGCGCAGCAGTTCGATATAGCTGACAAGCGGCGCATCGGGGAAAGCCTCCACCACGGACTGTTCGTAGAACGCCATGCCGTAGACATTATCGTATTCGATGACGATCTCACGCAGTTGCTGTGCGTCAGCCGATTGCTGAAGCGTCTGCTCATACAACCCCGCCAATTGCGGCCACGCCTGTAAATACCAGTTGATACGACGCAGCATACCGTGCGAGGAAGCGGCGTACAGGCCTTGCGGGTAGTGTTGCAGATAGGCTTGCGCCAGCGTCTGAGCCTGAGAAGCGTCCTCGCGGTTAATTTTTGTGATATCAAAATCGCCGTACTCGCCCACGCTGTTCTGGCTGCTTTTGTTCAACGCCGCACGTATCAGCATGTATTGCGCGGTCTCAGCCAGCCACGGACGATCGCTTTTGGCTAGCTGAGCGAAATCCTGTTCGGCGCTGGCATAATCACCGGCATAAAAACTGGCGGCTGCTGCCAGATAGCTTTTGTAGGACTGAGCTGGAGAATCTGCCGGGAGGGTGGCAAGCGATGACTCAATCTGCTCGCGGGTTGCCCCGGATAACAGTCCTGTACGCGCCTGGGCCAGGGCCTGACGCTGATTTGCCGTTAACGTTGAGTCGGCCAGCAGTGCGGCAAAAAACGCGCTGACGCTCGCGGTATTGTTCGAAACATGACGGTTCTCAAGCTCAGCGTCGTTGACGTTTATTTCGTCTGCGCTAATGTTCAGTTCGGCTATCTGTCGGGACAGGGGGCTGTCTTCGGCAGATACCTGCGCTGCGGCTGGCTGCGGGGCAATGTCATCCCACTGCGGATGATACGCAAAATAGAAATCGCGGGAGCGGGTGATGTCCGCCGGCATCGACTGCACCGGCAGAGCAAATGATTTCTCCTGGCTCAGCAGCCGCAGCAGGTTATCGCGGCTGTCGTTTTCCGGATTGAAGGTGGGCGTGCCTTTCAGCAGGCAGCTGTCGTCGCTCCATTTGCAGTCTTCCATATCGAAAGAGGCGAATACCTGCGGGGCGGCGACCAATAATGAGCAAAGGGCAAAGGTAAGGGATGTCTTCCTGACCATAGTCTTATTTCCTGTCTTTTCAGTGTGATACCGCTGTAATAATCAGGGTAATTCCCTCAACGGCAATGACTTCAACCTGCGTTCCGGCGCTCAAATCGTCGCGGGCGCTGACGGGCCATGAGCTGTCGCCGACGCGCATATGTCCGCGGCCATTGACCAGGGCGGTTTCCAGAATAAATCGACGGCCAACCAACTGCTGCCCGCGCTGGTTAAGATGGCTGTCGGCGGGTTTCTGATCTTGTACACGCCTTGCCAGCCACTTCCACCACAGCCAGGCTGCCAGCAGGGTGAGTACGGCGAACATCGCCCCCTGCCACGCCCAGTCAAGCGGGATGAGCCACACCACCAGGCCGGTAATCACCGCCGCCACGCCGCTCCACAGCAGATAGCCGTTACCGCCCAGCATCTCGGCGGCGAGTAGCAAACCACCGAGGCTGAGCCAGAAGATGTGCGGGTGCACCAGAATCATCGCTATCATGATTTTTTCCGTTCGCTGGCGCTGTCTTTCACCAGTTCGGCGATCCCGGCAATGGACCCCATCAGGCTGCTGGCATCCAGCGGCATCATCACCACTTTGCTGTTATTCGACGAACCGATGTGCTGCAGCGCTTCGGTGTATTTCTGCGCTACGAAGTAGTTCACGGCCTGAATATCCCCAGCGGCAATGGCCTCCGAAACCATCTGCGTCGCGCGGGCCTCGGCCTCTGCGGAACGTTCACGCGCTTCAGCCTGTAAAAATGCCGACTGGCGTTCACCTTCCGCTTTGAGGATTTTCGACTGTTTCTCACCTTCGGCCTTGACGATTTCTGCCTGACGGATCCCTTCCGCTTCAAGAATATAGGCGCGCTTGGTACGTTCGGCTTTCATCTGCGCGTTCATGGCGTCGATAAGTTCCGCCGGTGGACGTACATCGCGGATTTCAATACGGGTGATTTTAATGCCCCAGGGATTCGTGGCCTCATCAACGATATGCAGCAGGCGCGTGTTGATGTTGTCACGCTGGGAGAGCATTTCATCGAGTTCCATCGAGCCGAGAACGGTACGAATGTTGGTCATGGTCAGGTTGATGATCGCCAGTTCCAGGTTGCTGACCTCATAAGCCGCTTTTGGCGCGTCGATCACCTGAATAAAGCAGACGGCATCGATCGCGACGTTGGCGTTGTCTTTGGAGATGACTTCCTGAGAGGGGATATCAAGCACCTGTTCCATCATGTTGATCTTACGACCGATGCGGTCCATGAACGGTACAACAAGGTTTAAACCCGGTTGCAGGGTTTTGGTGTAACGGCCAAAACGCTCGACCGTCCACTGATATCCCTGCGGGACGATTTTGACGCCAGCACCGACGATGACCAGCGCGACAAAAATGAGAATAGGAATAAAAATGAGCATTGATGAAACCTCCTGTTGTGTTGTCCTTTACTGCCTCATTAGTCAAATTATACCCGATTTATCAGGGTGGGCTCCCCTATAATAAATTACAGGGATAGACTGTCTGCACGAAAGAGGTAAAAAAGGGATTGGTAATGGAAGAAAGCAGCATTCTGCTTCAGTTAAAAAATGTCGCATGGCAGGCAGGGGCGACGCAGGTTCTCAATAACATCTGTTTTAATCTCCGGGCCGGAGAATTTAAGCTGATTACCGGCCAGTCTGGTTGCGGTAAAAGTACGTTACTCAAGATAGTGGCGTCATTAATTAGTCCGACTGCCGGTGAAATTCTCTTTGAGGGCAAGGAGATAAACACTCTTAAGCCTGAAACATATCGCCAGCAGGTTTCTTATTGTGCGCAAACGCCCGCGTTGTTTGGTGACACCGTTTACGACAACCTCATTTTCCCCTGGCAAATCCGCGATAAACGTCCGGATCCGGATGTGTTTCTTGCCGATCTGGCCCGTTTTGAGCTACCCGAAACGATCCTCAAAAAAAACATCAATGAGCTGTCCGGCGGCGAAAAGCAACGCGTCTCGTTAATTCGTAATTTACAGTTTCTGCCAAAAATCCTGCTGCTTGATGAAATTACCAGCGCGCTGGATGAAGCCAATAAACGGAATGTGAACGAATTAATTCACCACTATGTTCGCGATAAGAATATTGCTGTGTTGTGGGTGACGCACGACAAAGATGAAATTAATCATGCGGATAATGTCATAACCCTTCAACCGCACGCCGGGGAAATGCAGGAAGTAAGCAATGAACGAGCATAATATTACCAATGAATCACTGGCGTTAGCGATGATGCTGGTGGTGGTCGCGATACTGATCAGCAACAAAGAAAAACTGGCGCTGGAAAAAGATATTCTCTGGAGCGTTTGCCGGGCGGTGGTTCAGCTTATTATCGTTGGCTATGTGCTGAAATATATTTTCGGCGTTAACCACAGCATTCTGACCTTATTGATGGTGCTGTTTATCTGTTTCAACGCGGCCTATAACGCGCAAAAGCGCAGTAAATATATTGATAAAGCTTTTCTCTCGTCATTTATCGCCATCACGGCGGGGGCGGGGTTAACGCTGGCGGTGCTGGTTCTGTCAGGCTCTATCGAGTTTACCCCAATGCAGGTGATCCCAATTTCCGGCATGATTGCAGGCAATGCGATGGTTGCGGTAGGGCTGTGTTACAACAATCTGGGGCAGCGGTTTAACAGCGAACAGCAGCAAATTCAAGAAAAACTCAGCCTCGGTGCGACGCCGAAAGTGGCCTCCGCGCCGCTGATTCGCGACAGTATTCGCGCTTCGCTGATCCCGACGATCGATTCAGCGAAGACCGTGGGACTGGTGAGTTTACCGGGGATGATGTCCGGGTTGATCTTTGCAGGTATTGATCCGGTAAAAGCGATTAAGTATCAGATTATGGTGACGTTTATGCTGCTTTCGACCGCCAGTCTGTCAACCATTATCGCCTGCTACCTGACCTATCGGAAGTTCTATAATTCACGTCACCAACTGGTGGTGACGCATTTGAAAAAAAACTAATGGAGTACCGGATGGCGCGGGCCTACGGGGAGATTGTAGGCCCGATTAGCGCAAGCGCCATCAGGCAAATGCAGCGGATTAGTACAACAGCGCGTACAGCTGGCGGCGGTATTTCGAGGCCAGCGCATCGCCGGTGCCCAGTGCGGCAAGGATCTCCTGGAAGGTTTTACGCGCCTGACCGTCGGCTGCAGTGAGATCTTTCTTCAGGTGACTGAACAGCAATTCCAGTGATTCCTCGTTACGTCCGACCTGGTGTAACTGAATGGCCAGTTGAGTTGCCAGCGCCGCATCCTGTGGATTGCTGGCGACCTGCTGCTGCAACTGTTGGATTTCAGGCGTATCAGCCGCTTGCTTCAGCAGTTCGATCTGTGCCACCAGGCCCTGATAACGGGTGTCCTGATCCTGCAACGGGATAGTTTTCAGTACCGCTTCGGCTTCGTCAGAACGGTTCAGGGCGATTTGCGTTTCCGCCAGCAGCAGGCCAATTTCGCTACTCTGGTTGGAGATCTGCCAGGCTTCTTTCAGCAGCGGCAGCGCATCAGCGTGATTGCCGGCTTCGATGAGCTCGATCGCCTGGCGCGCTTTCAGCTCTTCCTCGCTCGGCAACACTTTCTCCAGCAGCGCGCGAATAACCTCTTCCGGCTGCGGGCCCTGGAATCCATCTACCGGCTGACCGTTCTGGAACAGATAAACCGTGGGGATCGCGCGCAGACCAAACTGGGAGGCGATCATCTGCTCGGCGTCGCAGTCTAACTTGGCGAGAATAAACTGACCGTTGTACTGAGCAACAAGGCTCTCCAGTACCGGCGTTAATTGCAGACAATGCTGGCTGCGCTCAGACCAAAAATAGAACAGGACCGGCGTGGTCATCGACTGTTCAAGGGTCTGCTGGAGGTTCGATTCGTTAATATTAACAATATTCTGTGTGGACATGGAGTTACTCTCTTTTGTCGATTTCTTGTTACATGGGGGCTGACGCGCGTGCTTCAACTCAACCCTGTAAAATTTTGTCCATTATGCGGCCTGGCAACAGGCGCTTCAGTAGCATAACTGCCCAGGTCACCAGCGTAACCGGATAACGCAGCTTGGGTTTGTCGCTCTCAAACGCATGACGCACTTTGGCGACAACCGCTTGTGGCCCCAGCGTAAAACGCGCGGCAATTCCGGGGTTTTCCACGGGAGCATCGCTCTGGGTCTGGTTGACGTTTTCGGTAAATCGGGTGCGAATAGGGCCTGGCTCAATCAGGCTGACCTTAATCCCGCTGTGGCGCAGCTCCATACGCAGCGCGTCGGACCAGGCTTCCAGCGCATATTTGCTGGCGGCATAGGCCCCGCGCCCCGGCGTTGAGATCAATCCCATTACCGACGAGGTCATCACAATTCGTCCTTCGCCGTGGGGTAGCATGGCAGGTAACAGGCGCATGGTAAGCTGATGTGCGCCAAAGAAGTTGGCGGAAAACTGCTGTTCCATCTGCTCGCGGCTGATGGTGGGCAGTGGGCCATAGACGCCGTATCCGGCGTTGTTAAAGATCCCATACAAACGATTTTCGGTCAGGGCGATCACCGCATCAGCCGCGCGATCTACGCTCTCGGGTGAATCCAGATCCAGCAATATGCCGGTGAATCCCATGCTGTTCATACGCGCCACATCGTCAGGTTTGCGACAGCCTGCCAGAATTTGAAAACCCTGGCGCTTTAGCTCAAGCGCGCTTTCCAGACCGATTCCGCTGGAACATCCTGTTATTAAGACCGATTTTTGCATAACTTTACCTGTCAGGATCTCCGTTGTTTTACGAGTCGTGATTTACTAGAGGAGTGAGATGTTGCGCCATCCAGTCGGCAATAAACGGCTGGGCGTCACGGTTAGGATGAATACCATCATCCTGCATCCACTGGGGTTTCAGATAAACCTCTTCCATAAAAAAGGGCAGCAGAGGTATATCAAACTCTTTGGCGAGTTTTGGATAAATCGCGCTAAAGCTTTCATTATAACGGCGACCGTAGTTTGCCGGCAGACGAATTTGCATCAGCAGCGGTTCGGCATTTGCTGCTTTCACATCCTGCAGAATCGTGCGCAGGGTTTGTTCGGTTTGCGCAGGCGCAAAACCGCGCAGACCGTCGTTGCCGCCAAGTTCGACCAGCACCCAGCGCGGCTGGTGCTGCTTCAGTAATGCAGGCAGACGGGCCAGACCCTGCTGCGAGGTGTCGCCGCTAATACTGGCATTCACCACCGGCGTTTTGGTTTGCCATTTATCATTAAGTAGCGCAGGCCACGCGGCGCTGGCGGACATACGGTATCCGGCGCTCAGGCTGTCACCCAGAATTAATAACGTGTCCGCTGCGGCGGCGCGGAAAGTTAACAGGACCAGGAACAGGAAAGGCCAATGCCAGCGGAAAACATTGTTGAAGTTCATCATCTTAAGAAATCCGTCGGTCAGGGTGATCATGAGCTATCCATCCTTACCGGAGTTGAACTGGTTGTCAAACGTGCCGAGACCATTGCGCTGATTGGCGAGTCGGGTTCAGGAAAATCCACACTGCTGGCGATCCTCGCCGGGCTGGACGATGGCACCAGCGGTGAAGTCAGCCTGGTGGGGCAGGCGCTGCACACCATGGATGAAGAAGCCCGGGCACAGCTGCGGGCGCGACACGTGGGTTTTGTCTTCCAGTCATTCATGTTAATTCCGACCCTTAACGCGCTGGAAAACGTCGAGTTGCCCGCGTTGTTGCGCGGCGAAAACAGCGGAAAAAGTCGCGACGGGGCAAAAACGTTGCTGGAGCAACTGGGGCTGGGAAAACGTCTTGATCATCTTCCGGCCCAGCTTTCCGGTGGGGAGCAGCAGCGCGTGGCGCTGGCGCGGGCGTTTAACGGTCGCCCTGACGTGCTGTTTGCCGATGAACCGACGGGCAATCTGGACCGCCAGACCGGAGACAAAATCGCCGACCTGCTGTTTTCTCTGAACCGGGAACATGGCACCACTCTGATTCTGGTGACCCATGATTCTCAACTGGCGGCGCGTTGCGATCGGCGTTTACGCCTGGTGAACGGACAGTTGCAGGAGGAGGCATGATTGCACGCTGGTTCTGGCGCGAATGGCGCTCGCCTTCATTACTGATTGTCTGGCTGGCGCTGAGTCTGGCCGTGGCCTGCGTGCTGGCGCTGGGTAATATCAGCGATCGTATGGAAAAAGGGCTGAGCCAGCAAAGCCGTGAGTTTATGGCGGGAGATCGGTCGCTACAAAGTTCGCGTACCGTGCCGAAAGCGTGGATTGACGAGGCGCGACAGCGTGGCCTGAAAGTGGGCGAACAGCTGACCTTTGCCACTATGACCTTTGCCCGGGATACGCCGCAGTTGGCGAACGTCAAAGCGGTGGATGATGTGTATCCGATGTATGGCACGTTGCAAACCAATCCGCCGGGACTGAAACCTCAGCCAGGCTCGGTACTGCTGGCTCCGCGTCTGATGGCGTTGCTAAACTTAAAAATCGGTGATTCCATCGACGTGGGTGATGCCACGCTGCGCATCGCCGGGGAAGTGGTGCAGGAGCCGGACGCCGGTTTTAATCCGTTCCAGATAGCGCCGCGCCTGATGATGAACATGGCGGATGTCGAAAAAACGGCGGCGGTCCAGCCGGGGAGCCGGGTGACCTGGCGCTATAAATTTGGCGGGTCACCGCAGCAACTGGAAGCCTATGAAAAATGGCTGCTCCCGCAGTTAAAGCCTGAACAGCGCTGGTATGGGCTGGAGCAGGATGAAGGGGCGCTGGGGAAATCACTGGAGCGTTCGCAACAGTTCCTGCTGCTGTCGGCGCTGCTAACCCTGCTGCTGGCGGTCGCTGCGGTTGCCGTGGCGATGAGCCATTACTGCCGCAGTCGTTACGATCTGGTGGCTATTCTGAAAACCCTTGGCGCGGGCAGAGCACAGTTGCGCAGGCTAATTGTTGGTCAATGGCTGATGGTGCTGGTGCTGTCTGGCGTGACCGGAGGGTTATTCGGGCTGTTGTTTGAACGCGTGCTGGTGGTATTACTTAAGCCGGTACTGCCCGGCGAACTGCCGCCTGCCAGTCCCTGGCCGTGGCTATGGGCATTAGGCACCATGACGGTCATTTCTCTGCTGGTGGGGTTACGCCCTTACCGTTTGCTGCTGGCGACTCAGCCACTGCGGGTACTGCGCCGTGACGTGGTGGCAAACGTCTGGCCGCTGAAGTTTTATTTGCCGGTGGTATTGATAGTCGTGATTGCCCTGCTCGCCGGACTGATGGGCGGAAGTCCGCTGCTGTGGGCCGTGCTGGCCGGAGCGGTAGTGCTGGCGCTTTTGTGCGGGGTGCTCGGCTGGATGCTGCTCAACGTGCTGCGTGGCCTGACGCTCACCTCGCTGCCGCTGCGTTTAGCGGTCAGTCGGCTGTTGCGCCAGCCGTGGTCAACGCTCAGTCAGCTGTCGGCATTTTCGCTTTCCTTTATGTTGCTGGCGCTGCTGCTGGTACTGCGTGGCGACCTGCTCGACCGCTGGCAGCAGCAAATGCCGCCGGAAAGCCCGAACTATTTTCTCATCAACATTGCCACCGAACAGGTGGTTCCACTCAAGGCTTTCCTGGCTGAGCATCAGGTGATCCCGGAATCGTTCTATCCGATTGTGCGGGCGCGTCTGACGGCGATCAATGAGAAGCCGACCGAAGGCAATCACGATGAGGCGCTGAACCGTGAGCTTAATCTGACCTGGCAGGATACCCGACCGGATCATAACCCGATCGTTGCCGGAAGCTGGCCGCCAAAAGCGGGCGAAGTCTCGATGGAAGAGGGGCTGGCGAAACGGCTGAACGTCAAGCTTGGCGATCGGGTGACCTTTATGGGCGATACCCAGGATTTCAGCGCCACGGTCAGCAGTCTGCGCAAAGTGGACTGGGAAAGCCTGCGCCCCAACTTCTTCTTTATCTTTCCCTCCGGCGCGCTGGACGCTCAGCCGCAAAGCTGGTTAACCAGCTTTCGCTGGGAGAACGGCAATGGCATGCTGACGCAGCTTAACCGCGAATTCCCGACTATCAGCCTGCTGGATATTGGCGCAATCCTCAAACAGGTGAGCCAGGTGCTGGAGCAGGTGAGCCGGGCACTGGAGGTGATGGTGGTGCTGGTTACCGCTTGCGGTATGTTGCTGCTATTGGCACAGGTCCAGGTCGGAATGCGTCAGCGTCATCAGGAACTGGTGGTCTGGCGCACGCTGGGCGCGGGTAAGAAGCTGCTGCGTACCACGCTATGGTGCGAGTTCGCCATGCTCGGAATGGTCGCTGGACTGGTGGCTGCTATCGGCGCGGAAACCGCACTGGCGGTGCTGCAAACCCGAGTGTTTGATTTTCCGTGGGAGCCAGACTGGCGACTGTGGGTCGTGTTGCCGCTTTGTGGGGCATTGTTGCTCTCGTTATGCGGCGGATGGCTCGGTTCACGTCTGCTAAAAGGCAAAGCGCTGTTCCGTCAGTTCAGTAGTTAATTCATATTCGTGATGATTACGCACCGGTTTTTTAAATCGGTGCGTTTTTTATCTATGTAGCACAAATTGATAACTCATTGATATTTAACAGCACAGAACAATAAAAACCCGACAACACGAGTGTATTAATAAACGTTAATATTTGTATGCTGAATAATTGGCAGGCTATCTATCAAGGTACAAATAATGACTATAAAAAAAACGGCGCTGGCGGTATCGATCGGCGCAGCAGTGGCATTAACGACGTTCGCCTCCCAGGCGGAAATCACGGTCCTGAAACAAGATCCACAGGCGGGCAACCCGCTGAGCCGTCTTAACTTCACCGTTGGCGGGAGTATTCGTCCGCAGTTCCAGAATATGGCCGGTGATGATGGTAAGAATGGCTACAAACGTAATGGTTTCGACGGCGGGACGCGTTTCCGCTTCGCCGCTGATTACTATCTGTTTGATGACATCAGCTGGGTGAGTTATTACGAGCTGGGCGTTAACTTCCCGGCAATGTTCAACTGGGATAATCACTATGCTAACGGCGCCAACGATACCACGCGTCGTATGTTGTACACCGGTCTGAAGAGCGCGACCTGGGGTACGCTGACCTTCGGTCAACAGAACAGCATTTACTATGATGTGGTTGGTGCGAAAACGGATATCTGGGACTACGACATGATCGGTCAGGCACCAGGTAACGGTATCAATGGCGACTATGACGGTTCCTATCGTACGCGTAAATCACTGAAGTATAAGAAAACGGTTGGCGATGTTGATCTCTACGCATCTTATCTGTTCAGCGATGATTACAACCCGAACAACGGTCTGCGCTACAAGCGTAAAGGCGGTGGCTCGCTGGGTGTGGATTATCACATCACCGATGACCTGACCTGGGGTACAGCGTGGAACTACACCCGCGCGGAAATGCGTGGCGACACCAGCAAAACCTACGATCAAAACATCGTCGGTACCGCGCTGAGCTGGAAACCGGACAATTGGACCTTCTCGATGGGCGGCGGTTGGTATCAAAACTTCATGACCACCAAAAAAGTCTCTGTTAACGATTACTTTGCCGGTGATGCCTGGGGTCTGGAATATTTCGCGGGTTATACCTTCCCGGTTGGTCAGTATGCGCTGAAATCCGTTCAACCCTACGTTATGGGCGACCGTATTGAATACGTGAATGGTCGTAACTACCTGCGTACCGACAATGGTGTGGGTATCAGCTTCCAGCTGGACTACGGTTTCCGTGTGGATTACGAACACGTCTTCACCTCCAGCACCGACGATCTGGGTGATATGAACCTGGTTCGTCTGCGTTACGACTTCTAAGTCAATTTCCCTGCCAAAACCGGGTAACCAGAAGGTTATCCGGTTTTTTACTATCCTTTGCTGAAAAACACATTAGTACCTTCAGCGTACATTCAACGACATATCCCGCAACATCATGAAATAATTTCAAGGACAGCAGGTTGTGATCTGTGTCATGTTAACAATCAGCCTGTTAACAGGCCAACAAGAACAACGCCGCAAGAACGGCGTGAGACATGACACCACAACGTTAAAATGGAGAAATTATGGGATTGCGTCAGAGTTTACGCGTCGCGACCGGAGCGCTGTTACTGGCCTGTGGATTACAACTTGCTCATGCGAACAGTGACCCGCATACCATCGTGTTTGGCGTCGCACCTGGTCCGTACGGAGATATGGTGAAACAGGCCATTGCCCCTACGCTGAAAGAGAAAGGCTATAAGGTAGTGGTGCGCGAATTCAGCGACTACGTGCAGCCGAACATGGCGCTTTCCAACGGCAGTATTGATGCCAACTTGTTCCAGCACTCGCTCTACTTTGACAAATTCACCGCTGATAAAGGACTGAAGCTGAGCAAGCTGATTGTGGTCCCAACGGCCGGGATGGGTTTTTACTCACATAAAATCAAAAGCCTGGATGAGTTAAAAAAAGGGGATGTGATCACGCTTTCCAATGATCCAACCAACCTGGCTCGCGGTCTGCGTTTCCTGCAGTCTATTGGCCTTATTACCATCAAAGACACTATCGATCCGACTAAAGCCTCTGAGCGCGATATCGCCAGTAACCCGAAAGGGCTGGTGTTTAAGCCGCTGGAAGCGGCACAACTGCCGCGTACCCTGGACGGTGTGACCGGCGCGCTGGTCAACGGTAACTTTGCTGTGGCGGCAAAACTGGATCTCGCCAGTGCCATCAAGCAAGAGCATCTGGACGAAAATCTGAAAAATATCATAGCGGTACGCAGTGAAGATGCGGATAAACCGTTCGCGAAAGATATTGTGGCGGCGGTGAAATCTCCGGCGTATCGCGCGGTGATCGACGATCCGCAAAATATCTACAGCGCCTTCCAGAAACCGGAATGGATGTCGGCAGCCCAATAATCGCTGCGCACAAGGTTAACAGGGGCAGCGGCGACTGCCCTTTTCGCATTTCTGAGGTGGCTATGATTGAGATAGAAAAGGTTTGCGTGGATTTTAGCGCAGGCCGTGGACCATCAACCCGGGCGGTTGATGACGTCAGCTTGCGCATAGGCGCAGGTGAGATATTTGGCATTGTCGGGACCAGCGGCGCGGGGAAAAGTACGCTGCTGCGCACCCTGAACGCCTTAACGCGACCAAGCCTGGGAAGCGTAAAGGTTAACGGCGTAGAAATTTCCGCGCTGGAAGGGGCGCAACTACGTAAAGCCCGTCAGCGTATTGGGATGATTTTTCAGCATTTTAATCTGATGCATACCCGTACCGTGGCGCAAAACGTCGCTTTCAGCCTGAAGGCTGCCGGATGGGAGCGCAGTAAAATTGGCCCACGCGTCAGCGAAATCCTGACGCTGGTGGGGCTGTCTGACAAGGCGAACCGCTTTCCTGTGCAGCTCAGCGGGGGGCAAAAGCAGCGCGTTGGTATTGCCCGTGCGATTGCCAATCACCCCGATGTGCTGCTGTGTGATGAACCGACCTCTGCGCTGGATCTGGAAACGTCGGCAACTATTCTGGCATTGCTTAAGCAGATCAACCAACAGCTGGGGATCACGATCGTGCTGATCACTCACGAGATGAACGTGATCAAATCGATTTGCGATCGTGTGGCGGTGATGTCCGGCGGCAAGGTGGTGGAGTCCGGTGAAGTGTTTGACGTTTTTGCTCACCCGCAGCACGCTTTCACGCAGCAACTGGTGTCGCATACCCTCAATCTGACGCTACCCGAACGCTTGCGCCAGCATTTGCCTGGCCAGTTGCTGAAAATTCTGTTCATCGGCGATTCGGCGGAACAGCCGGTGTTGTCAGAAGTCGCGGTTAAATTTGGTGTGGCGGTGAACATTCTGCACGGCAAAATTGAATATATCGGCGAGCGTGCGCTGGGAATTCTGGTGGTGCAACTGACCGCGCCGCATAACCCTTCTGCGGTGGATGTCGCCGTGGAGCATATTCGTCAACGCACGGCACAGGTGGAGGTGATTCGTGGATGATTTATTGCCTGATTTGACGCTGGCGTTTAATGAAACCTTTCAGATGCTGAGCATCTCTACGGTGCTGGCGATTATTGGCGGTCTGCCGCTCGGTTTTCTTATTTTCGTCACCGACCGGCATTTATTCTGGCAAAACCGTTTTGTGTATCTACTCAGCTCCGTGCTGGTGAATATCATCCGTTCGGTGCCGTTTGTGATCCTGCTGGTGCTGCTGCTGCCGCTCACCCAGTTTTTACTCGGAAATACCATTGGGCCGATTGCGGCGTCGGTCCCGCTCTCGGTGGCGGCAATCGCTTTTTATGCTCGTCTGGTCGACAGCGCACTGCGCGAAGTCGATAAAGGCATTATTGAAGCGGCGGAAGCCTTTGGCGCCAGCCCGATGCGCATCATCTGCACCGTTCTGTTACCTGAAGCGAGCGCGGGTCTGCTGCGTGGGTTGACGATAACGCTGGTGAGTCTGATCGGTTACTCCGCGATGGCCGGAATCGTTGGCGGCGGTGGGGTAGGCGACCTGGCGATTCGCTTTGGTTATTACCGCTACGAAACCCAGGTCATGATCGTCACCGTGGTGGCGCTGATTATTCTGGTACAGGTCGTTCAGGTGCTGGGCGACTGGCTGGCGAAACGCGCGGATAAGCGCGACAGACACTGATCACTGTGCGTTAAGCCATCCGGCAACGTCCTGCCATGTGCCGCGAAAGACGACTTTCGCGGCTTTCTTTTCCAGTTGATAACGATACATCGGGTCGTAATACTCGTTGAGCAACGGTACCAGCCAGCCCATATGGGCGTCGGTACTGCCCGTCGCTTGCTGTTCGCGCAGAGCCACGTCGAGCAGGGCGGTCAGCTCGGCAAAACGTTGTAAACCCAGACGGCGGCGAATAGCAAACAGGCCGTGGTGCAGATACTCGCTATACTCCTGCCAGCCCTGACTCTCGCCATAAGCATGGGTAAAATCGTGGTGCATCCGCACGAAATACTCTTCGCGCAGTCGCTCCAGACGACGCTCAAAAGGATCGTCCACCACTGCAATAGATGCCTGGGTCATGCGTTCGCGCAGGCATTCGGGTAGATGATTAGCCCCGATCATGCGGCCTTCATCTTCCAGTACCCACAGACGCAGATCCTGACGGCTGTCGGTTCTGAGCATTTCGACCGCCAGCAGGTTTTCAAAACTCGCCTGACTCAACTGCGGTTCAACGGTGCGACCAAACGAGGAACCGCGATGGTGCGCCAGACCTTCGAGATCCACGCCGTTCGGCTGCTGTTGCACCAGCTGCGTTTTACCGTTCCCGGTACAGCCGCCAATTAAGACGATCGGCTTTTGCACTAATTCTTCCGTCAGCTGAATCGCCGCCTGACGCAGGGCTTTGTAGCCGCCGTGTATCAGCGGGTAGTCAATCCCGGACTCGTGCAGCCACTGCTGCACAATGTGCGAACGCTGACCGCCGCGCGCGCAGCATAAATAACCCGCAGGATTTTGACGACAGGCATCCAGCCAGGCCTTCATACGTTGTTGGCGAGTCTCGCCGCAGACCAATTGATGGCCGAGCGTGAGGGCTGCCTCGGGTCCCTGACGTTTATAACAGGTACCCACGGCGGCACGTTCGTCATCGTTCATTAGGGGAAGGTTGATTGCGCCCGGCATTGCGCCTTGCAGAAATTCGACGGGGGCGCGTACATCGATTATAGGCGTACCAGCGAGCAAAATTGCGCGATAGTCCTGTGCTGTTTGTGTGTCTTGCATAGTAAAAAACGAAACCTCAAATCATCCTGTGTACTATTTTACGCGCCAAATGAGAGGATGACTTGATTTTCAATCGCGTGCATTGTTGAAAATTGCTAAAAATCCGGCGATTTCCGGTTTTCGCTGGGTAAACAGCGCCACAATATCTTCTACGGCCTTACCCGCGCCAAACTTATGCCACGCGAGGCTTAAGGGGGAAGGGGGACGCATGGTCGGGATGATACTGCTGACCAGTTGGCCGCTATCCAGTAACGGTTGGCAGAGCGGCTGAGGAACGAATCCAATACCCACGCCCGCAAGATGCGCCGCAATCTTGGTTTCCATGTCCGGTACGATGATCTCCTTTTGTCCGGGAAGACGCCATGCGACCCGTTTGGTCAGGGTCCGCGCGCTGTCCTCAATGTTAATTGCCGGAAAGCGGCGCAACTGCGCTTCTGTCAATGAGCCGCTGACGTCTGCTAGTGGATGATCCGCTGACATGACAAATCGCCACTGAACAGAACCCAAAGGATCGAGGGTAAAGGTGTTTGCCATCGGTTCCGTGCCGGTTACGCCGATAGCCAGCGAGAATCCTTCGTACAAGAGTGAATCCCATACGCCCATATAAATTTGCCGGGAAAAGTGAAACTGAGTAAAGGGGTAGCGGGCGTTAAGCCAGGATAACAGGCGAGCGACGGCTTCAGGGCTGTACAGCAGGTTGTTGACCACAATATTCACCTGGCGCTCTACGCCGTCATTCACTTGCTGTAATTCGCTGGGCATGCTGTCCAGCCAGGCGAGCCAGTCTTTTGCCTGGGAAAGAAGGTGAGAACCTGCGGCGGTTAACGTCACGCTTCGGGTGGTGCGAAAAAACAGCGCGACGCCGGTATTTTCTTCCAGAAGCTTAATGCGGTAACTGATGGTGGCCGTGGTTTTACACAAGCGATCCGCTGCCCGGGAGAAACTTCCCGTTTCGGCGACGCCGATAAAGGTACGTAGTGTTTCCGGGTCAAACATTTTCAGCTACTCCCTAAATGATCTTCTGCAAGCCTGATTTCTTGTTCTCTGATTTATAAGTATTTTTGCATAATGACCTTGTTTAAATTGTGGTCTAAATCTAGTTTTGGAAAATTTTTCCAATTTTTGTGTTGATGTTAAATCACGAAGGTTTTAGATTGCATGGTATTGAAGCCGCTAAGTGTTCTGACTGCGGTTCAGCAGAATTCAGTTACAAGGAAATGATGATGAAACTAGAGGTACTACCGTTAAATCAGCACGCGTTCAGCGCCTATGGCGATGTGATAGAAACTCATAAACGTGATTTTTTTCATATCAATGATGGGCTCGTTGAACGTTATCACGACCTGGCCAATGTGGAGATACTTAAGCAGGATCGCACGCTCATCAGTATCAACCGCGCGCAACCAGCGGCGATGCCGATTGTTGTGCATGAGCTGGAGCGCCACCCGCTAGGCACTCAGGCATTTATGCCTATGAATGGCGAAGCGTTTGTGGTGATTGTCGCGCTCGGCGAGGACAAACCTGACCTTTCCACTTTAAAAGCCTTTATCACCAATGGCCAACAGGGTGTGAATTACCACCGAAATGTCTGGCATCACCCGCTGTTTGCCTGGCAAACCGTGACCAATTTTCTGACCGTCGATCGTGGTGGTAGCGATAATTGCGATGTTGAAAGTATCCCGGCACATGAGCTCTGTTTTGCGTGACGCTATCGGCCTTCTTGCTTAATATGCGCATATTGTTCATTGTTTATGCTCATATTTTGGGCCGGAGTAAACGTAGTGGAGACGGAAGTAAGACGGCGCGGCAGGCCTGGACAGGCGGAGCCGGTTGCGCAGAAAGGCGCTCAGGCGCTTGAGAGAGGCATTGCGATTTTGCAGTATCTCGAAAGAAGTGGAGGCAGTTCGTCAGTTAGCGATATTTCCGGCAGTCTGGATTTACCGCTCTCCACGACTTTTCGCCTGTTGAAGGTTTTACAGGGTGCTGATTTTGTCTATCAGGACAGCCAGTTAGGCTGGTGGCACATCGGTTTAGGCGTATTCAATGTGGGCTCTGCGTATATTCATAATCGCGACGTCCTGTCGGTAGCCGGACCGTTTATGCACCGATTAATGCTGCTGTCAGGCGAAACGGTTAATGTCGCAATTCGCAATGGCACCGAAGCGGTGTTGATTGGTCAGAAGGAGTGCAAATCGATGGTCAGAATGTGCGCACCTTTAGGCAGTCGTATGCCGTTACATGCTTCCGGCGCGGGAAAAGCGCTGCTTTATCCGTTGATGGAAGAAGAGTTAATGGACATCATCGTGAAAACGGGTTTGCAGCAATTTACGCCAACCACGTTGGTGGATTTTCCTACTCTGCTGCGCAATCTGGAAATGGCGCGTGAGAATGGGTATATCGTCGATCACGAAGAGCATGTTATTGGATTGAATTGCATTGCATCAGCTATCTATGATGATGCAGGCAGTGTCGTTGCTGCCATCTCTATTTCGGGGCCCGCATCCAGACTGACGGAAGATCGTTTTATCAGTCAGGGAGAACTGGTACGGGATACTGCACGAGATATCAGTACGGCGCTGGGTTTAAAAACCCCCGTAGCTTAAGTCGCAACCCGCTCAGAGGAGCGGGACTTTTTTGGATCTTTTCAAAGTTGGAAAGTTTTTCCAATTAATAGAGGTAGAAAGAAAATGGCAAAAATGAGAGCCGTTGACGCGGCAATGTATGTGCTGGAAAAAGAAGGTATCACCACCGCATTTGGGGTTCCTGGAGCGGCAATTAACCCGTTCTATTCCGCAATGCGTAAGCACGGAGGCATCCGTCACATTCTGGCTCGTCATGTTGAAGGCGCTTCCCATATGGCGGAAGGCTATACGCGTGCGACGGCAGGAAACATTGGCGTTTGCCTTGGCACTTCTGGTCCGGCAGGCACTGATATGATCACTGCGCTGTATTCCGCCTCTGCTGATTCTATTCCAATTTTATGCATCACCGGTCAGGCCCCTCGCGCTCGCCTGCATAAGGAAGATTTTCAGGCTGTTGATATTGAATCTATTGCCAAACCGGTCAGCAAAATGGCGGTAACAGTGCGTGAAGCCGCACTGCTTCCCCGGGTTTTGCAGCAGGCATTCCATGTCATGCGCTCTGGTCGTCCTGGTCCGGTATTGATCGATTTACCTTTTGATATTCAGGTTGAAGAAATCGAATTCGATCCCGACATGTATGAACCGCTGCCAGTCTACAAGCCTGCAGCCAGCCGCAAACAGATTGAGAAAGCATTGGAAATGCTGATTCAGGCTGAGCGTCCGGTCATCGTGGCTGGGGGCGGGGTGATTAATGCTGATGCCAGCGAATTGCTGCAACGTTTTGCAGAATTAACCAACGTACCGGTAATTCCTACGCTGATGGGCTGGGGATGCATCCCGGACGATCATGAGTTAATGGCCGGAATGGTGGGGTTACAAACGGCGCATCGTTACGGAAACGCCACGCTGCTGGCCTCCGATATGGTGTTCGGTATTGGTAACCGTTTTGCTAACAGACACACAGGCTCCGTCGCGAAATATACCGAAGGGCGCAAAATCATTCATATCGATATTGAGCCGACGCAAATTGGCCGCGTCCTGTGCCCGGATTTAGGAATCGTTTCGGATGCCAAAGCTGCGCTAACTTTGCTGATCGACGTTGCTCAGGAGATGCAGAAAGCCGGTCGTTTACCTTGCCGGAATACCTGGGTTGATGAATGTCAGCAGCGTAAGCGGACGCTACTGCGTAAAACCCACTTCGACAATGTCCCGGTTAAACCGCAGCGTGTTTATGAAGAGATGAATAAAGCCTTTGGTCGTGATGTTTGCTACGTCACTACCATTGGGTTATCGCAAATTGCCGCTGCGCAAATGCTGCACGTATTTAAGGATCGTCATTGGATCAACTGCGGTCAGGCAGGCCCTCTTGGCTGGACGCTGCCCGCGGCATTAGGGGTTTGCGTGGCTGACCCAACGCGTAACGTTGTTGGGATTTCCGGTGATTTTGACTTCCAGTTCCTGATCGAAGAACTGGCAGTGGGCGCACAGTTCAACATTCCTTACATCCATGTGCTGGTCAACAACGCCTATCTCGGCCTGATTCGCCAGTCGCAGCGTGCTTTTGATATGGATTACTGCGTCCAACTGGCGTTCGAAAATATCAACTCCAGCGAAGTAAACGGCTATGGCGTTGATCACGTCAAAGTGGCTGAGGGATTAGGTTGTAAAGCCATCCGCGTATTTAAACCTGAAGATCTTGCTCCGGCATTTGAACAAGCCAAAGCTCTGATGGCACAGTACCGCGTTCCGGTTGTGGTCGAAGTGATCCTTGAGCGCGTGACCAACATCTCTATGGGCAGTGAGCTGGATAATGTCACCGAGTTTGAAGAGATTGCGGACGGTGCGATGGATGCACCAACCGAAACCTGTTTTATGAAATACGAATAGAAGGGGTGACAGATGTTACGTTTCTCAGCCAATCTTTCCATGCTGTTTCTGGAATACAGTTTTCTTGAACGCTTCGATAAAGCGGCACAATCGGGATTTCGTGGCGTAGAGTTTATGTTTCCCTACGATTACGACATTGACGTATTAAAGGAAAAGCTGCAGGTCAACCAGCTGGAGCATACGCTGCATAATCTTCCTGCCGGAGACTGGGCGGCGGGTGAACGCGGTATCGCCTGTATTCCAGGTCGCGAAGAAGAATTTCGCGATGGTGTCGCGGCGGCTGTTCGTTATGCGAAGGGGCTCGGCAATAAGAAGATCAATTGCCTGGTAGGTAAAACTCCTGCGGGGTTTTCTGCCGAACAGATCCAGCAGACGTTGGTGGAAAACCTGCGCTATGCGGCAAATATGTTAGCGAAAGAAGATATTTTATTGCTGATTGAGCCAATCAACCATTTTGATATTCCTGGATTCCATCTCACCGGGACCCAGCAGGCGCTGGCTTTAATCGATAGTGTCGGTTGCAATAATATCAAGATTCAGTATGACATTTACCATATGCAGCGTATGGAAGGGGAATTAACCCAGACCATGACTACGTGGGCAAATAAAATAGGTCATTTGCAAATTGCCGATAACCCTCGTCGTGGAGAACCAGGAACCGGGGAAATTAATTATGACTTTATTTTTAAGTTTATCGATAAATCAGGTTATGACGGTTGGATTGGTTGCGAATATAAACCATTGACCACCACCGAAGCGGGATTATCGTGGATTAATCAATATCGATAATTTTTAAGGAATTTCAGGTAACGCCATTTTTCCACCGTTCTGGAAGGGGATTGTGTTGCCTGAATTCGGGAAAACCGACAGAGATATAAGAGGTTAAAATGAAACTGGGATTTATTGGTCTGGGTATTATGGGTTCGCCAATGGCGATTAATCTGGCTCGCGCCGGACATCAATTACATGTCACGACCATTGGTCCGGTTGCGGACGAATTGCTGTCATTGGGGGCAGTTAATGTTGAAACTGCGCGTCAGGTAACTGATTTTGCAGACATCATCTTCATAATGGTTCCGGACACGCCGCAGGTGGAAGAAGTGCTTTTTGGTGAACACGGTTGTGCCAAAACCGCATTGCAGGGAAAAACCATTGTCGATATGAGTTCTATCTCTCCTATCGAAACCAAACGTTTTGCGAAACAGGTTAATGCGTTGGGCGGGGATTACCTCGATGCGCCCGTCTCTGGCGGGGAAATTGGCGCTCGCGAAGGTACCTTGTCCATTATGGTTGGCGGTGAGCCAGATGTATTTGCACGGGTCAAACCGCTGTTTGATATTCTGGGTAAAAATATCACGCTGGTAGGCGGTAATGGTGATGGTCAAACCTGTAAAGTGGCTAACCAAATTATCGTTGCCTTAAATATTGAAGCTGTTTCAGAGGCGTTAGTCTTCGCTTCGAAAGCTGGCGCGGATCCCGTTCGCGTGCGGCAGGCATTAATGGGGGGATTTGCCTCTTCTCGAATTCTGGAAGTACATGGTGAGCGTATGATCAAGCGCACCTTTGAGCCCGGTTTCAAAATTGCATTGCATCAAAAAGATCTCAATCTTGCATTACAAAGCGCAAGGGCTCTGTCATTAAATCTGCCTAATACAGCAACTTGTCAGGAATTATTTAATACCTGTGCCGCGAATGGGGGTAGCCAGTTGGATCACTCGGCCATGGTTCAGGCGTTGGAGTTAATGGCAAATCATAAATTATCATGATCATTCGTATCGCTGCGCTCACTGCAGCGATACATTTTAATCAGACACACTTTGGAAAGGTGCATGTCATGAGTGAAAAGAGAACATCCGGTATTGAATATTGGAAGAAGATCGTCGTCGTAATGAGTCTGGGTTGGGTAGCAATATGGATATATCGCACCGTGCTCACACCTATTTATCCTGAAATTCAGGCATCGCTGGGTAATGTCAGCAATGCTGAAATAGGTGCTATCGCCAGTTTTTATTTCTTCGCCTATTGCAGTATGCAAATTCCCTGCGGAATTCTGGTCGATAAGCTTGGCCAGAAAATTATGCTGATGTGTGGGTTTACGCTGTTTATTATTGGTACGCTGAGTATTGCAAAAGCCACTGGACTGGTGATGATCTATGCGGGTTCGTTAATGGCGGGAGCGGGTTGCGCCTCTTTCTTTAGTTCAGCGTATTCACTCTCTTCGGCAAATGTCCCACAGGCTCGTCGGGCACTGGCAAACGCCATTATTAATAGCGGCTCTGCAATTGGGATGGGGATCGGTTTAATCGGTTCCAGCGTGCTGGTAAAAAGCATGAGCATGGCCTGGCAAAATGTGTTGTTCCTGGTTGCTGCCATTCTGGTGGTGATGCTGTGCATATTCACTTTGGTTATCCGTGGTAAGGCAAAAAATGAAGTACCTGCTGCAGATCAGAAAATTCAAACGGTAACGGCATCAGAAGAGAAGAGCCCGCCGCTGTTTTCGGGTCTGTTATGTAGCGTGTACTTCCTCTACTTCTGTACCTGCTATGGCTATTACCTGATCGTGACCTGGCTCCCGTCTTATCTGCAGACTGAACGAGGATTTGATGGCGGTGCGATTGGGGTAGCCTCGGCGTTAGTCGCCGTGGTGGGTGTCCCTGGCGCATTATTCTTTAGCCATCTGTCCGATAAGTTTCGCAACAGCAAAGTCAAAGTCATTCTTGGTCTGGAAATCATGGCCGCCGCAATGCTGGTATTTACGGTGTTGTCGCCGAATACTACCATGTTGATGGTCAGCCTGACTCTGTACGGTTTATTGGGAAAAATGGCGGTGGATCCGATTCTGATCTCCTTTGTTTCTGAGCAAGCGTCATCAAAAACGCTGGGCAGAGCATTTAGCCTGTTTAACTTCTTTGGCATGAGCTCAGCTGTTATTGCGCCAACATTAACCGGATTTATTTCTGATTTGACGGGCTCTAAAGAAATAAGCTTTGTTATCTCCGCCTGTCTGGTTGTTACCGGAACGCTTATTTTTGCGGCCGTCACATTATATAAAAAGAAAGCGACGACAGTCATTGCTTCAGCATAAAAATATAATTAAAACTATTTAACTTATTTTCTATTGTTTTTGTTCCGCATAGCTAAACCCATTACAACGTTATCCGATACGTGACAAGAGGGATTTATGGAACATCAAAGAGATCTATATCAACAACGTGGTTATAGTGACGACTTATTACCAAAAACAGCCGAGCAACGAAACTGGAAAACATTCAACTATTTTACATTATGGATGGGGTCTGTGCATAACGTACCTAATTACGTTATGGTTGGTGGGTTCTTTATTCTTGGGCTTTCCACATTCAGCATCATGCTGGCTATTATTATTAGTGCATTGTTTATTGCGTTAGTTATGGTAATGAACGGTGCAGCCGGAAGTAAATACGGTGTACCTTTTGCAATGATTCTGCGTGGCTCGTATGGCGTACGCGGAGCGCTCTTCCCGGGACTCTTGAGAGGGGGGATTGCAGCAATTATGTGGTTCGGTCTGCAATGTTATGCCGGATCGCTGGCATTTCTTATTCTGATTGGCAAGATATGGCCAGGGTTTTTAACGCTGGGCGGTGACTTTACCTTATTAGGGCTTTCTCTGCCGGGGCTGATTACATTTCTTATTTTTTGGCTCATTAACGTCGGTATTGGTTTTGGTGGTGGTAAGGTATTAAATAAATTTACCGCAATCCTCAACCCCTGTATTTATATTGTATTCGGCGGGATGGCTATCTGGGCGATATCCCTGGTAGGAATTGGACCGATTCTGGACTACATTCCTGGCGGCGTACAAAAAGCGGGCAACAGCGGATTCCTGTTTCTGGTTGTTATCAACGCGGTTGTTGCGGTATGGGCCGCTCCGGCGGTGAGCGCATCCGATTTTACGCAAAATGCCCACTCATTTCGTGAACAAGCGTTGGGCCAGACGCTAGGGCTCATTGTCGCATACGTGCTATTTGCCATTGCCAGCGTGTGCATAATCGCCGGTGCCAGTATTCATTACGGAATGGATACGTGGAATGTGCTGGATATCGTGCAGCGTTGGGACAGTTTGTTTGCCTCGTTTTTTGCGGTACTGGTTATTTTAATGACGACAATCTCTACGAACGCTACCGGTAATATTATTCCTGCTGGTTATCAGATTGCCGCTATTGCACCTACTAAGTTAACGTATAAAAACGGTGTATTGATCGCCAGTATTATTAGTTTGCTGATTTGTCCGTGGAAGTTAATGGAAAATCAGAGCAGTATTTATCTGTTTCTGGATATTATCGGCGGGATGCTTGGCCCTGTTATTGGGGTTATGTTAGCGCATTATTTTGTCGTGATGCGCGGAAAAATTAATCTTGATGAATTATATACCGCCAGCGGTGATTACCAATATTATGAAAACGGATTTAATCTGACAGCCTTCTCCGTAACGTTAGTGGCAGTCATTCTTTCACTGGGGGGTAAATTTATTCCTCTGCTTGAACCGTTATCGCGAGTGTCGTGGTTTGTTGGCGTTATTGTCGCATTTGTCGCCTATGCCTTGCTGAAGAAAAAATCAGTTGCTGAATCAGCCAGAGCGCAAAAAGCCACAGGACAGATGTGATGAAGTCAGTAATCGCTTATTTAAGCGTGAGTTATTTATAAAAATTATCTGTATCCATACAAGGAGTTTGTTATGTCTTTTGATTTAATTATTAAGAACGGTACTGTTATTTTAGAAAATGAAGCTCGCATTGTTGATATTGCCGTCCAGGCAGGAAAAATCGCCGCCATTGGCGAGAATCTGGGTGAGGCGAAGCAGGTCATGGATGCGACGGGTCTGGTGGTTTCACCTGGCATGGTTGATGCGCATACCCATATCTCTGAGCCGGGTCGTACCCATTGGGAAGGGTATGAGACGGGGACGCGTGCCGCGGCAAAAGGCGGTATCACCACGATGATCGAAATGCCTCTCAACCAGCTACCCGCGACAGTGGATCGTGAAACCATCGAGCTGAAATTTGATGCGGCCAAAGGCAAATTGACCATTGATGCCGCGCAGCTTGGCGGTCTGGTTTCATATAACCTCGATCGTCTGCACGAGCTGGATGACGTCGGTGTTGTCGGTTTCAAATGCTTCGTTGCCACCTGTGGCGACCGCGGTATCGATAATGATTTTCGCGACGTGAACGACTGGCAGTTCTTCAAAGGCGCGCAGAAGCTGGCGGAAATGAACCAGACGGTACTGGTGCATTGCGAAAACGCGCTCATCTGCGACGAGCTTGGCGAGGAGGCTAAACGCGAAGGTCGTGTGACGGCGCATGATTATGTGGCCTCACGTCCGGTATTTACCGAAGTGGAAGCGATTCGTCGGGTGCTGTATCTGGCGAAAGTCGCCGGTTGTCGCCTGCATGTCTGCCATATCAGCAGCCCGGAAGGCGTGGAAGAAGTGACCCGTGCCCGTCAGGAAGGTCAGGATGTGACCTGCGAATCCTGCCCGCATTATTTCGTACTGGATACCGATCAGTTTGAAGAGATTGGCACCCTCGCGAAATGCTCTCCGCCAATCCGTGATCTGAAAAATCAGCAAGGTATGTGGGAAAAGCTGTTTAACGGCGAGATTGACTGCCTGGTTTCCGACCACTCTCCATGCCCGCCGGAAATGAAGGCTGGCAATATCATGCAGGCGTGGGGCGGCATTGCCGGACTGCAGAGCTGCATGGACGTTATGTTTGATGAAGCCGTGCAAAAACGCGGCATGTCGCTGCCGCTGTTCGCAAAATTAATGGCAACCAATGCCGCCGATATTTTTGGTCTGAAGCAGAAAGGACGTATTGCACCGGGTAAAGATGCCGACTTCGTCTTTATTCAACCGGACAGCAAATACGTTCTGAAGAACGAAGACCTGGAATATCGCCACAAAGTCAGCCCGTATGTTGGCCGTACGATTGGCGCGCGCATTACTAAAACCATTCTGCGTGGTGATGTTATTTATGACATTGAGCAGGGTTTCCCGGTATCGCCTAAAGGTCAATTTATCCTTAAACATCAACAATAATGTGATGTGAATTAATGCCCGTCATATTGGCGGGCATTCTCTATTCTAAGGTATGAATATGCTTCCTGTTATTAACCGCGAAAGTTTGTTATCCGGCTTTCAGTGGTTTTTCTTTATTTTTTGTAATACGGTCGTGGTCCCGCCAACGCTGGTTTCTGCTTTTCATCTCCCTGTGAGCAATCTGCTAATGCTCACGCAGTACGCTTTTTTAACGACGTCTCTTGCCTGTCTTGCGCAGGTTATTTGTGGCCATCGCCGCGCCATTATGGAAGGACCAACCGGTTTGTGGTGGGGAACCATACTGACGATTACGCTGGCTGAGGCATCACGCGGAACACCACTCAATGATATTGCTACCAGCCTGTCTGTTGGAATTGTGATTTCCGCTGTTCTGACGATGATTATCGGCTTTAGTGGCCTGGGGCATCGATTAGCCGGGCTCTTTACCCCAACGGTGATGGTCTTTTTTATGCTGCTGCTTGGCGCGCAGTTGACCACTATATTTTTTAAAGGCATGTTGGGGTTGCCCTTTGGCATTGCGGATACCAGCGTCAAAATTCAACTGGCGCCCTTTAGCCTGGCAGTTGCTGTGATGTGCTTCATCCTTGCGATGATCATCTTTTTACCACAGCGGATCTCACGCTATGCCCTGTTGGTAGGGGCGATAGTGGGATGGGGTCTGTGGCGATTGTGTTTTCCATCAATAACCTTGCCGTCCGGTGAATTAAGCTGGCAGTGGTTCCCGTTAGGCAGTCACGGCAGACTGTTGCCGGGCATTATTCTGACGGCAGTTATCACCGGTCTGGTGAATGTCAGTAATACCTATGGCGCGGTGCGCGGCACGGACGTCTTTTATGCACAACAAGGCTCCAGCAGCTCGCGTTATCGCCGCAGTTTTATTATTTCCGGTTTTATGACGTTGGTGACAGTACCTTTTGCCGTTATTCCATTTTCACCCTTTGTCTCTTCTATCGGCCTGTTAACACAGACCGGCGATAGCTCGCGAAAATCATTTATTTGCGGCAGCGTATTATGTTTATTCGTGGCAATGGTTACGCCACTAACCCGTTTATTTTGCGCCATTCCGTTGGCGATCAGCAGTGCCGTGATGCTGGTTTCTTATCTTCCGCTGCTTTATTCCGGTTTGGTATTTAGCCAGCAAATCACATTTACCGCACGGAATATTTATCGACTGGCGCTCCCGCTATTTGTCGGCATTTTTTTGATGGGACTGCCTCCGGTTTATTTACAAGATCTTCCGTTGGCTATTCGGCCATTACTGAGCAATGGCTTGCTGGTAGGGATTTTACTGGCGGTGCTTATGGAGAATCTCATTCCATGGGAACGCATTAAATAACATGATGAAAAAGGATTGATGATGAAAATTGTAATTGCGCCAGATTCATTTAAAGAGAGCTTAAGCGCTGACCAATGCTGCCAGGCAATTAAAGCTGGATTTTCGGCCATATTCCCGGATGCAGAATATATTTGTTTACCGGTTGCTGATGGCGGAGAGGGAACTGTGGATGCAATGGTGGCGGCGACAGGAGGAAAAGTTATCTCTGTGGAAGTCTGCGGGCCGATGGGGGGACAGGTAAAGGGATTTTATGGCCTGACCGGGGATGGTAAGACCGCAATTATTGAAATGGCGGCGGCGAGTGGGCTGATGCTGGTCGAACCGCAGGCGCGCAATCCATTGCTGGCCTCAAGTTACGGCACTGGTGAGCTGATTCGCCATGCGCTGGATGCTGGTATTCGCCATATTATTCTTGGTATTGGCGGGAGTGCGACGGTTGATGGAGGTATAGGGATGGCACAGGCGCTTGGCGTTCGTTTTCTGGATGCGCAAGGTAAGTCATTAAGTGCTGGGGGTGGGAGTCTGTCTCGCCTTGCACACATCGACCTGCAACAGTGCGATCCGCGGCTGAAAGCGTGTCGAATTGACGTTGCCTGTGACGTCGATAATCCGCTGGTTGGTCCGCGCGGTGCTGCAAGGGTATTTGGCCCGCAGAAAGGGGCTACGCCTGAGATGGTTGAGATGCTGGAAGAAGGGCTACTCAACTATGCCCGTGTGCTGCAAACCCTGACCGGTGAGGATGTTGCTCAGATGCCTGGCGGTGGGGCGGCTGGAGGAATGGGGATTGCTGCAGTTATCTTCCTGCAGGCCAGTATGAAACCCGGGATCGAGATTGTGCTGCAGGCTGTACATCTGGAGCGGGCAATCAAAGATGCGGTGCTGGTTATCACCGGCGAGGGACGTATTGATTCACAAACGGTCGGTGGCAAAGCGCCAATCGGCGTAGCGTCGGTGGCCATGCGGCATCACGTTCCCGTTATTGGTATTGCTGGGGTGTTGGGCGACGGCGTAGAGGTGGTGCACAGCCATGGTATCGATGCGGTATTCAGTATTCTACCGCGACTCGCGCCGTTAGCAGAAGTGCTGGCGAGCGGTGAAACTAATCTCTATCACTGCGCGCGTAATATCGCTTGTGCGATGAAACTGGGTCAGGCGATGACTCTGCGTTAAGCATAAAAAAAGCCACGGTATATACCGTGGCAAAACCCAACATAGCTAAATAAAAAAAAGTATCAGGAGGACTGCACGCTGTTAAATCTCGACATCCCGGTTGCAATCTTTGGAGTAGATGTAGCTGAATGCTTCACCACGACCCACGCCGTATCCGGCCTGCAGGGAATAAGCGCCCATAAAGATGTAGTCGCCTTTTTTCACCGGGATCCACTGATTGTCGAGGTTATAAACTCCCTGGCCTGAAAGAATATAAGCGCCGTGTTCCTGGACGTGTGTTTCGATATAACCGTGGCTGGCGCCCGGCTCGAACGACAGAATGTGCATATTCATATCGAAACCCAATTCTTTAGGCAGGAAATCCAGCAGAATCACGTCATCCATACCTTCGTAATGGATGCGTTCTAACTGATTGGCGTTACCGGAGACCAGCCACGGCGCATGGCCCACTACGGGGATGTAACGACGTTTGTATAAAAACAGCTGGCTGTCTTCAGCCTGAGCATTGCTAAAGGTGAGCAGCTCGCCTGGCGGGCAGTACAGATATCCACCCTGCGTTAAAGTGAATGTTTTACCTTCCGCTTTTGCCTCAATTTTGCCGGAAATAACATAAACGAACGTTTCAATGCCTTCGCCGCCGAAACCGCTCTGGTTGCCCCCGTTCTGATGTACCGTCACCAGATAATCAACAAACGACGCGCCCAGTTTTGGCGTTGAGAGGATGGTGACGTCACAGTTTTCAAAACCCGGAATGATATTTTTAACCAGTCCATCGGGGGTTAAGAGGGCAAAGTTACCGTGTTTTACAATTGCGCGGTTAGCCAATAAATCATCGCGGTAACCCGTGACGTTATTCAGATATCCCATTGTTGACTCCTTATTTTTGCCAGGCAAGTTGATGAAGCATTAATGCCAGAGTTTTGACCCCTTCGGCAAGGTCGTTAATATTTGTGCGTTCAGCGGGGTTGTGGCTGATACCGTTAATGCTGGGAATGAATATCATGCAGGTCGGCACCCGGGGCGCGAAAATCTGCGCATCATGGCCCGCGCCACTATGCATCACGCGATAGTTCAGCTGTTCCTTTTCACACAGTTTGGTGAGGGTGGCGACCAGTTTGCTATCCATCGGAACTGGCGTTTCGTCCATCCACAAATCGATATCAATGCCGATATCCATTTCGTCGCAGATGGCGCGCATGTCATTTTCCAGTTGCTGAGTAAAATCACGCAGCACTTCGGCGTCGGTATGACGGCAATCGATGGTGAAGGTCGTTTTTCCCGGCACTACGTTGACAGTGTTTGGCTGCGGCTCAACTTTGCCAAAGGTCAGAACCAGAGGATCGCCATGTTTTTTGGCTTTCTCAATCGACTGGCTACAGATACGGCTGAAGGCGTAAACAGTGTCGCGACGGTAGCTCAGCGGCGTTGTACCTGCATGGTTAGACTCGCCATTCAGCGTTACCGTATAGCGACGCTGCCCGACAATCGCGCTGACGACCCCGATAGACTGACCATTGCTTTCAAGCACGCACCCTTGCTCGATATGTAATTCAACAAAGGCTTTGATGTCACTGCGAGCGTGTAGTGGTTCTGTGGGGAGGGTAAATCCGCAGGCGTTCATCGCATCAACAAAGCGTGTGCCTTTGGCGTCCTGGATGTTGCGGACATCATCGGGATTTGCCAGTCCAAAAATGTTCTTGCTGCCCCAGAAAACATACGGGAAACGGCTACCTTCTTCTTCAGCCATGGAGACCACTTCGACCGTTTTCAGTGGAGCGCCGTAGGTTGTCTTAAGCCAGTCAATCGCTAACCACGCCGCCAGCGCGCCAAACTGGCCGTCAAGATTGCCGCCGTTAACGACGGTGTCAATATGCGAGCCGCTTAAAATGACCTGTTCCGGGGATTCGCTCCCGCGCAGGCGACCATATAAATTGCCCACTTCATCAAAGCGCGTTTCCAGGCCGCTGGCATCCATACGCTTTTTGAATTGCTGTTGTGTTTCAAGCCATTCTGGCGAATACAGCAAGCGCGTCATCCCACCGGTAGGATCTGCGCCAAAGGAAGAGAGCCAGGGAAGGGATTCTTCTATTGCGTGACGAAAATGGTTGATCATATGAAATTCCTGTTTCAATAATTATTGTGCAAAGGGATTCTTTGTTTCGTATGACTTGATATAGAGAGCATCGGAAATCAGGTATTGATAAATATCGTCAACAATGTCGATACCATGAATCGCAGCATTGCGTTGATTAATATCTTGATCCTGTCCGGGATAATAAACCTGTTTAAAACCAGGTGCAGGAGCAACGGCATTTAACTCTTGCATGGTCTGGCTGAGATGCTGACGAAATAATTGGCTGGAGGAGAAAAATTCGGGGTTTATTACTAAATGCAGTTGGCCTAAATTACGTCCAGCATGCAGATCTTCATACATAGAACTGACCTGACGACCAAACGGTAACCCCAACAGGATGCCGGATAACACATCGATCATCATCATCAGACCATACCCTTTTGGTCCGGCCGCGGGTAGCAACGCATTGACTGCAAAAGGATCGGCTGTAGGTGCGCCATTTTTATCGACAGCCCAGGTATCCGGGATCGGTTCATTGCGTGAGCGGGCATCCAGAACTTTGCCCCAGGCCTGCACCGTCGTCGCCATATCGAAGGTCATGATATCGTCGCCAACCCCAGGCGCTGCGAAGGCTAACGGATTGGTTCCGTAGTAAATTTCCGCGCCGCCGAACGGTACGACCATTGGATCGGACTGGCAAATGGAGAGGCCAATCAAGCCTGCACGGGCGGCTTGCTGGACAAAGTAAGAAATGGCTCCGCTGTGTCCCATTCTGCTAATGCCGACCACGGCGACGCCATTTTTTTTAGCAATTTCAATTGCATGCTCCATACCCATCTTTGCTGCGACTTGCCCGGCGGCATTATCGGCATGTAAAATCGCTGTGCAAGGACCGGTGTCTTCAAAACGAAAGGTGGGTTCGCGGTTGGTGCCGCCTTTTGAAATGCGCTCGGCATAGTATTCAACACGAACGGCGCCATGAGAATGAATGCCTCTGGCATCGGCATAAACCAATACCTCGGCAACCGTTGCGGCGTGCTCTCGTTTTAGTCCGGCCTTGCAAAGCTTATTCTCGATAAGCTGGTGGAGTGTTTCCCGACTGATTTTCATCTGTCTTCCTTTTTAACGACGGTGTGAAGCATGACTGCCGTTAACATACCGGGAAAATAAATCTAATATGTGATCCAGACAGGCAAAAAAATATAGTTAGAATTTATTTGATAATCATTGCTGATTTGCCATTTCTTTTTAAATAAATAATGCCGTTAGAAAATAACATGTAATCCTCCTGTGGTTATTAAAATTCTTTTGCTAATGATCTGTGTGTGATGCCAGTCACTCTATTTGTGATGTTGGATATATACCTTGAGTTCCACATTAACACTACTCGTGCAATTGCCATGGGTGCAATTATTAAGGGGTTGTTATGATCCACGCCTTTATTAAAAAAGGGTGTTTTCAGGACTCTGTCAGTTTAATGATCATTTCACGTAAGCTGAGTGAGTCCGAAAATGTAGACGATGTATCGGTCATGATGGGAACGCCGGCGAATAAATCGTTACTGGAAACGACCGGGTTTTGGCATGACGATTTTAATCAGGCTACGCCGAATGATATTTGCGTGGCTATTCGTACTGAAGCGGCGGATGAGAGTATTACGCAGGCCATTTTGCAACAGCTGGATGAGTCGTTGCAGCAACTGGCGCAGGCTACCGGGGGAAGCCAAACGCTACTGCAGGTCAGACGCTGGGAAAGTGCGTGTCAGAAATTGCCTGAGGCGAATATGACGCTAATTTCTGTTGCTGGTGAATACGCGGCAGAACTGGCGAACCAGGCGCTGGATCGCAACCTGAACGTCATGATGTTCTCCGACAACGTCACGCTGGAAGATGAAATCAATCTCAAGCGCCGCGCACAAGATAAAGGTCTGCTGGTGATGGGACCGGATTGCGGAACCGCCATGATCGCCGGTACGCCGCTGGCTTTTGCCAACGTAATGCCGGAAGGCAATATTGGTGTGATAGGCGCCTCCGGCACAGGGATCCAGGAGCTCTGTTCACAGATAGCGCTGGCCGGGGAAGGCATCACTCACGCCATCGGGCTGGGCGGACGCGATCTGAGCGCTGAGGTGGGGGGCATTAGCGCACTTACCGCGCTGGAGATGCTCGGTACAGATGATAAAAGCCAGGTGCTGGCTTTTGTGTCTAAACCACCGGCGGAAGCTGTTCGTCAGCGTATTGTCACGGCGATGAAAGCCACGGGAAAACCCGTTGTGGCCCTGTTTTTAGGTTACACCTGCACAGCGGCCCGTGATGAAAACGTCTGGTTTGCATCGACGCTGGATGATGCGGCCCGTCTAGCCTGTTTACTGGCGCGAGTCACGGCGCGACGCTGCGCGCTTGCTGCCACGGGAGATGGACTGATCCGTGGGCTATATACCGGAGGAACGCTGGCTGCCGAAGCGGCGGGACTGCTGGCTGCACATCTTAACGTTGCTGCGGATGCTCAGCATCATCACGGCATGATGCTGGATGCCGCCGGGCATCAGATTATTGACCTGGGGGATGATTTTTACACCGTCGGGCGGCCGCATCCGATGATCGATCCTGCACTACGTAATCAGCTTATTACGGATCTCGGTTCGCAGCCGCAGGTACGGGTGTTATTGGTCGACGTCGTGATTGGTTACGGTGCGACGGCAGACCCTGCGGCATCACTGGTTCAGGCCTGGCAAAAGGCATGTGCTGCCCGAAACATCGAGCAACCGCTGTTTGCGATTGCGACGGTGACCGGTACAGAACGCGATCCGCAGTGTCGTTCACTGCAAATCGCCACGCTGGAGGACGCCGGTATCGCTGTAGTGAGTTCACTGCCTGAGGCAACTCTGCTTGCCGCCGAACTTATTCGGCCATCTCGACCGTTATCTCATCAATCCGCACCTTCTCTACTGGAAAAAGTAGCGGTCATTAATGCCGGGTTACGCAGTTTTGCACTGGATTTACAGGCGGCAGAAAAGCCTGTGGTGCATTACCAGTGGGCGCCTGTCGCTGGCGGTAACAAAAAACTGGCTCGTTTATTAGAACGTTTGCAATAAGGGGTTCCAATGTTTACATCAGTGGCGCAAGCCAATGCTGCAGTAATCGAACAAATTCGTCGTGCGCGCCCGCACTGGCTGGATGTGCAACCCGCGTCCTCGTTAATCAGCGAACTCAATGAAGGAAAAACGCTGCTTCATGCAGGACCGCCAATGCATTGGCAAGAGATGACCGGCCCGATGAAAGGGGCCTGCATTGGTGCATGCCTTTTCGAAGGGTGGGCCAATGATGAAATGAGCGCGCTGGCATTACTGGAGCAGGGGAAAATCAATTTTGTACCTTGCCATCACGTTAATGCCGTGGGGCCAATGGGCGGAATCACCTCTGCCAGCATGCCGATGCTGGTGGTGGAAAACATCACTGAAGGGAACCGGGCTTACTGCAATCTCAACGAAGGCATTGGCAAAGTGATGCGTTTCGGCGCATACGGAGAAGATGTCCAGCAGCGTTTACGCTGGATGCGCGATGTCCTGATGCCAGTCTTAAGCGCAGCGTTGGGCACTTTGGAGCAGGGTATTGATTTGACCGCCATGATGGCGCAGGGCATTACGATGGGGGACGAGTTCCATCAGCGCAACATTGCCTCTTCAGCCCTGCTAATGCGAACCCTGGCACCGAAAATTGCCCGTCTGCAACATGATAAGCAGCAGATTGCTGAGGTAATGGATTTCCTCAGCGTAACCGACCAGTTCTTCCTCAACCTGGCGATGGCTTACTGCAAAGCAGCGATGGACGCCGGAGCGATTGTGCGTTCTGGCAGTATTGTGACGGCGATGACCCGTAATGGCGACATGTTCGGAATTCGGGTGAGCGGACTTGGCGATCGCTGGTTTACCGCACCTGTTAACACACCGCAGGGACTGTTCTTTACTGGTTTTTCACAGGAGCAGGCAAACCCGGATATGGGCGATAGCGCCATCACCGAAACTTTTGGCATTGGCGGTGCAGCGATGATCGCCGCACCTGGCGTCACGCGTTTTGTCGGTGCCGGAGGGATGGAAGCCGCGAAATCCGTGTCCGAGGAGATGGCGGAAATCTATCTGGAGCGCAATATGCAGCTGCAGATCCCCGGCTGGGATTTCCAGGGGGCCTGCCTGGGACTCGATATCCGTCGCGTGGTCGAAACGGGGATTACGCCGCTGATCAATACCGGTATTGCGCATAAAGAGGCCGGTATTGGCCAGATTGGCGCGGGAACCGTCCGTGCGCCGTTAGCTTGCTTTGAGCTGGCCCTGGAAGCGCTGGCTGAAAGCATGGGCATTAGCTAAAAGGGGGGCGCATGATGATCATCCATCCTCTGCTCGGCAGCCAGCAGTCTGCGGATTTTCGCCAAGTATGGCAGTTGTCCGGCATCTGGCGGCGCGCGATTAATCTTGTGGCCGAAAGCGGCGCACTGTTGACGTTGCACCGCCAGGGTAGCGGCTTTAGCCCGGGAGGATGGGTGATCCGTACGCATGACTTTGATGCGCTGCGTACGGCGTTACGTGGGAGTGAAACCCCTCTGGCTGTCCCTGGGGGGATCCAGTTGGGGCCATTTTTGCTGTGCCAGCCGCAGCGTCGCTGTTCATTGAGAATAACTTACCGTCCACATTCCCCGCGCCTTGCACCCGACTGGATGGAGCGCGGCGAGGAAACGGGATTGTTCGGGCCATTAATGCTGGCGGCAAACCTGCCTTTGTGCCCCGAGCTACGTCAGTTCCGCCACTGCTTTTTCTCGGCGCTTGCGGGGATGCCGACAGACTGGCGACAGTGGTTAGGCAAAGGGCCCGGTTTAACGCCCAGTCATGATGATACATTGACTGGCATGCTGCTGGCGGCCTGGTATTTCGGCGCGCTGAATAAGGTTTCCGGTCACCGTTTCTTTGATGATTCCGGCTACCTTGAGCAGGCGACGACTGTGGTTAGCGTGAGCTACCTACGCTACGCGGCATCAGGTTACTTCGCTTCACCTTTACTCCACTTCACCCATGCTTTGCGTCGCCAGGAAAGGCTGGACACAGCGATAAATTCGCTGCTGGCGCTTGGGCATACCTCCGGTGCAGACACCCTGTTGGGGTTCTGGATTGGGCAACAAATCATAGAAGGATAGGGAATGAAAACGCTGGTTGTTGCTCTTGGTGGCAACGCATTATTGCAGCGCGGCGAGGCGCTGACCGCAGAAAATCAATATCGTAATATTGCCAGCGCCGTACCTGCCCTGGCGCGTCTGGCGCGCTCGTACCGTCTGGCTATTGTACATGGCAACGGACCGCAGGTTGGCCTGCTGTCGTTACAGAATCTTGCCTGGAAGGAGGTCGAGCCTTATCCATTAGATGTGCTGGTTGCCGAGACTCAGGGCATGATTGGTTATATGTTGGCCCAGAGCCTGACCGCTGAACCGGAGATGCCGCCGGTGACCACGGTGTTAACACGGATTGTTGTGTCAGAGGACGATCCTGCGTTTATGGCACCGGAGAAATTTATCGGCCCGGTATATTCGCCCGAAGAACAAACGCAACTGGAAGCCACCTACGGCTGGCATATGAAGCGTGACGGCAAATACCTGCGGCGCGTTGTCGCTTCGCCAGAACCTCGCCAGATTGTAGAAAGCGATGCCATTAAGCTCTTACTTAAAGAAGGGCATGTGGTAATTTGCAGCGGGGGAGGCGGCGTACCTGTTACTGGCGAAGGATTAGGGTCTGAAGCGGTCATTGATAAGGATCTGGCTGCGGCGTTGCTGGCTGAACAGATTGATGCTGATGGTCTGGTCATTCTGACCGATGCCGATGCGGTCTATGAAAACTGGGGGACGCCGGAGCAGCGCGCGATTCGTCAGGCCTCTCCTGATGAACTAGCGCCGTTTGCTAAAGCCGATGGTTCGATGGGACCAAAGGTCACCGCCGTCAGCGGATATGTGAAACGACGTGGGAAACCGGCCTGGATTGGCGCGTTGTCACGTATTGAAGATACGCTGGCGGGCAAAGCCGGAACCTGTATCCGTCTGTAAAAAATGGGCGGCGTGTGTAAACACGCCGCCCATATCGGCTTATTTCAGCGTTGACTGCGCCCAGATAATACCGCTGGCATATTCCGGCGGCAGCAGAGGGATAAGCGCTTCCAGCGTCGCGCTAAGACGCGCGGTATCGCTGTCGCTCAGGTTCAGGTGTCCCACTTTACGCCCTTCACGCACCTCTTTGTCATACCAGTGCAAATGCACCAGCGGCAGCTTCAGCCAGTCGTAGTTCAGGTCGCTACCAATCAGATTTACCATCACCGAAGGAGTGTTCACTACCGGCGTGGGTAACGGCAGGTTGGTAATGGCGCGCAGGTGCAGCTCAAACTGGCTGATGCTGGCACCGTTTTGCGTCCAGTGCCCGCTGTTGTGCACGCGTGGAGCCAGTTCGTTAATCAGCAGACCTTCCGGGGTGATGAAACATTCCATCGCCATCACGCCGACATAGCCCAGCTCCTGCATGATGGCTGAGAGCATCGCTTCGGCCTGTTTCTGCTGTTTGCCGTTAGCCTGCGGGAAGACCACGCTGGTGCGCAGAATGCCGTCCTGGTGCAGGTTATGGGTCAGCGGATAGAAGACGGTGCGACCGTCGTGCGCACGAGCGCCAACCAATGAGACTTCACCAGAGAAGTTGATTCCCTGCTCAACGATGCACTCGCCGTAGCAGTCGTCCGGCAGTTGTTCGGTTTCATTTGCGCGCAAACGCCACTGCCCACGACCGTCGTAACCGCCGACGCGACGTTTCACGATCGCCAGCTCACCGAGTTTGTCGAATACTGCAGGCCATTCGCTTTTATCCGCCAGCAGTTGCCACGGCGCAGTTGCCAGGCCGAGCTTGTCAAAAAGCTGCTTTTGCGTCAGACGGTCGGCAATAATCGGGAAAACGTCGCGGTTGACAAATGCCGGGTGGCGCGCGAGCTCGCGGGTGAGCGCCGTTTCCGGCCAGCGCTCAATCTCAGCGGTGATCACGCTTTGCTGAAAAGGGACCGCTGCTGGTTCGGCATCCAGCCCGACGGGCCAGACCGCAATGCCCAGCGGCTCACCGGCCTGGCGCAGCATGCGCCCTAGCTGACCGTTACCGAGTACGCAGACCTGCTTCATGCCGCACCTCGCGGGTCCGGATTCTCCAGCACCTCGTCGGTTTGTGCTTTGCGCCAGTCGTTCAGACGCTGGTGTAATGCTTTGTCGTGTGTTGCCAGAATTTGTGCTGCCAGCAGGGCCGCATTTGCCGCGCCCGCTTTGCCGATAGCCAGCGTTCCGACCGGAATACCGCGCGGCATCTGTACGATGGAGTAAAGGCTATCTACGCCGCTCAGCGCCGCGCTTTGCACCGGGACGCCTAAAACAGGCACCAGCGTTTTCGCCGCAATCATGCCCGGCAGATGCGCAGCGCCACCAGCACCGGCAATGATCACCTGATAGCCGTTCTCTTCTGCGCTTTCGGCGAAGCTAAACAGCTTGTCAGGGGTGCGGTGGGCGGAGACGACTTCAACATGATGCGGCACGTTCAGAATTTCGAAGATTTCGGCGGCGAACTGCATGGTAGCCCAGTCGCTTTTGGACCCCATCACGATGGCGACACGCGCCGGGTTATTGCGGGAAGACATGCGTCTGAAAACTCCTGTGATGCACTACACTCGACTTTTGAGGCCACAGAGAATAGCATAATTCGCCGTCAAGGAAAACGATTGCGCGCTTTACACTTCACCCTTCAGGCAGCCTTTGTAGTTGGCTACATCGCAACGAGTTTTGTGTAAAGAGGAACTGGATATCTGCGGAATTAAAACGGAAATGCGATCAGTTCAACGTCATCTGGCGTGACTTTGATCATCGACCCTTCGGTGTGCCATGCGCCTAATACCACGCGGAAAGCGGGTTGCTCATTGGCCGTAAGCTCGTGGACTGCCGGGCGGTGGGTGTGGCCGTGAATTAACCACTGGACCTGATGCTTTTCCATCTCGGTGATGACAGCCTGCGGATTCACATCCATGATCGCCAGTGACTTGCTGCTGTTGGCCGCTTTGCTGTTGGCGCGCATTTTCGCGGCGATACGTTGGCGAACGAACAGAGGTAGGGAGAGGAACAGCTTTTGTAGCCAGGGTTGATGTACTTTGGCGCGAAACGCCTGATAGCCTGCATCGTCTGTACACAAAGTGTCGCCATGCATGATCAATACCTTGCGGCCATACAGGTTGAGTACTTTTTTCTCAGGCAGCAAGCTCATGCCGCTTTCACGGGCAAAACGTTTGCCGAGCAGAAAATCTCGGTTGCCGTGAATAAAAAAGCAGGGAACGCCGGAATCAACCAGTGATTTTATCGCCGCGGCTATTTCATGATGCAGTGGGGTTGGGTCGTCGTCGCCAATCCAGGCTTCAAACAGGTCGCCGAGAATGTACAGTGCATCAGCTTTTCGCGCATCACCGGCTAAAAAACGCAGAAAACCGGCGGTGATCGCCGGTTCTTCTGTGCAGAGGTGAAGATCTGCAATAAACAGTGTCGTCACGATTACTCGCTGACGGTCACGTTTTCGATGATGACGTCTTCTTTTGGCACATCCTGGTGCATACCGCTGCGACCAGTGGAAACGCCTTTGATTTTATCAACCACGTCCATGCCTTCAACAACTTCAGCAAACACGCAATAACCCCAACCCTGCATGCTTTCGCCGGAGAAGTTCAGGAAGTCGTTGTCTGCAACGTTGATGAAGAACTGTGCGGTTGCGGAGTGCGGAGCCTGAGTACGCGCCATCGCCAGCGTACCACGGGTGTTTTTCAGACCGTTGTTCGCTTCGTTTTTGATCGCTTCTTTCGTGGCTTTTTGCTTCATGCCCGGTTCGAAACCGCCGCCCTGGATCATGAAACCGTTAATAACACGGTGGAAAATGGTGTTGTTGTAAAAACCTTCGCGGCAGTAGTCCAGGAAGTTTTTAACTGTTTCAGGCGCTTTATCATCAAACGTTTTGATTACGATATCGCCGTGATTAGTGTGGAAAGTAACCATTTTTGCATCCTGTTCCGATAGATTGGTGCTTCGACCCCGTGAAGGGTCAGAGTTAGGGGTGTGTTATAGCATAACCGCAAGCTGCGATCACCTCGCAAAGTGTGCTGCTTCCGGTCTAAATTATGGGTATTATACAGACTTTACTATCCACACACGTCTACACGGAATCTTCGATGTTAAAAATCTTTAATACACTGACGCGCCAAAAAGAGGAATTCAAACCTATTCATGCCGGGGAAGTCGGCATGTACGTGTGTGGTATTACCGTTTACGATCTCTGTCATATTGGCCACGGACGTACCTTCGTTTCTTTCGACGTTGTCGCGCGCTATCTGCGCTTCCTCGGCTATAAGCTGAAGTATGTGCGCAATATTACTGATATCGATGACAAAATCATCAAGCGCGCGAATGAAAACGGTGAGAGCTTTGTGGCGTTGGTCGACAGAATGATCGCGGAAATGCATAGCGATTTCGACGCGCTGAATATTCTGCGCCCGGATCTGGAGCCGCGCGCTACGCACCATATCGCTGAGATTATTGAAATCACTGAACAGCTGATTGCCAAAGGTCACGCATATGTCGCTGATAACGGCGACGTGATGTTCGACGTGCCGACTGACCCGAACTATGGTCAGCTGTCACGCCAGGATCTGGATCAGCTGCAGGCGGGCGCACGCGTTGATGTGGTTGATGTGAAGCGCAACCCGATGGACTTCGTGCTGTGGAAAATGTCCAAAGAAGGCGAGCCGAGCTGGCCGTCTCCGTGGGGCGCGGGTCGTCCTGGCTGGCACATCGAATGTTCGGCGATGAACTGCAAACAGTTGGGCAACCATTTTGATATTCATGGCGGTGGTTCGGATCTGATGTTCCCGCACCATGAAAACGAAATCGCTCAGTCCACCTGTGCGCATGACGGTGAATACGTTAATTACTGGATGCACTCTGGGATGGTGATGGTTGACCGGGAGAAAATGTCCAAATCGTTGGGCAACTTCTTTACCGTGCGTGACGTGCTGAAATACTACGACGCCGAAACCATTCGCTACTTCCTGATGTCTGGTCATTACCGTAGCCAGTTAAACTACAGCGAAGAGAACCTGAAGCAGGCGCGCTCTGCACTGGAGCGTCTGTATACCGCGCTGCGCGGCACCGATAAGTCCGTTGCCCCAGCCGGTGGCGAAGCCTTTGAAGCGCGCTTTATTGAAGCGATGGACGATGACTTCAATACGCCGGAAGCCTACTCCGTGCTGTTTGATATGGCGCGTGAGGTTAACCGCCTGAAGGGTGAAGATATGGCGGCGGCTAACGGTATGGCTTCGCATCTGCGTAAGCTTTCCAGCGTGCTGGGCCTGCTGGAACAGGAGCCCGAAGCATTCCTGCAAAGCGGTGCGCAGGCGGATGACGGTGAAGTTGCTGAAATTGAAGCGTTAATCCAGCAGCGTCTGGATGCCCGTAAAGCCAAAGACTGGGCGGCAGCTGACGCCGCGCGTGACCGTCTCAATGAGATGGGTATCGTGCTGGAAGATGGCCCGCAGGGCACTACCTGGCGCCGTAAGTAATGATATTGATTGCCGGATGGCGGCTCGCGCCCTGTCCGGCAATCAATTTACGAATGTCGGTCGGATAAGACGCTTGTCGTATCCGGCAAATTAATATTTCCGATACCACCACAGCACCCCCATCATCATAACTCCCGGTAGCCATACCCATATCAACTCCGAAATTATCACCTGGTGCCCGTATGGTGTGGCGTAGCGTGATAGCGCAAACGGGGCGACTTTAATCACCTGCCACGGTGCAAAGAAGCGTTCATCCGACCACGGCCACAGCCAGCCGACGCCTTTGCCGCCAGTGGTGACCGAATCCAACAGGCTGTGCGACAGCAGTGAAACCGTCAGGAATAGCCAGCAGCGAATTAATCCTGCCTTAAACCATCGTCGACCCATCCATACGCAGAGCAGCGGTACCACGAAGGCGAACAGCAGCGAATGGGTAAAACCGCGGTGACCAAACACGTTGCCGTAGGCGACGCCAAGCTTAAACGACAGTACGTCGGCATCCGGCAGCATAGCCAGAATGACGCCAGTAAACAGTAATTGCGGGGGGATGACTTTACGCCCGAGACCTAATCCTAAACAGAGTGGAACGGCAGCGTGGGTAACGATTGTTGGCATGATGATCGCTTCATGTGGAAAAACAACATGCTAACAGTTCACTGTGAAGTGGTGATGAAGTCATTATCTGAAAACGAGAGAGGAAGTGGCCGGACAGGGGTTAACCTCATCCGGCTCCTGGGATCACGCCACGACGTTAATGCTGTGGCCTTCAAAGCTGACGGTCTGTCCGGCAACGATTTTGCAGCGTTTACGCGTTTCTACCGCACCATCGACCTTCACTAACCCTTCGCCAATAGCAATTTTTGCCTGGGCGCCGCTTTCGCTCCAGCCTTCCAGCTTCAGTAAATCGCAGAGTTCAACGTGTGGGTGTTTACCCAGTGAAAATGTCGCCATCTTAAACGTCCTTTACATCATGATATTCAACACACGCCTGCAGCGTGTTTTCGATAAGTGTGGCGACCGTCATTGGGCCTACGCCGCCGGGTACCGGCGTGATATATGACGCGCGTGCGGCAGCATCTTCAAAGACCACATCGCCAACAACCTTACCATTCTCCAGACGGTTGATGCCGACATCAATCACAATCGCACCTTCTTTGATCCACTCGCCGGGAATAAAGCCAGGTTTGCCGACGGCAACAATCAGAAGGTCTGCATGCTCTACATGGCGACGCAGATCTTTGGTGAACCGGTGGGTGACGGTGGTGGTGCAGCCAGCCAGCAGCAGCTCCATGCTCATCGGGCGGCCAACAATATTCGACGCGCCAATAACGACCGCATTCAGACCGTAGGTGTCGATATTGTAACGCTCAAGCAGAGTCACAATACCGCGCGGAGTACACGGGCGCAGGCGCGGCGCACGCTGGCACAGGCGACCAACGTTATACGGGTGGAAACCGTCAACGTCTTTATCCGGCGCAATACGCTCGAGAACTTTAACGTTGTCGATACCCGCAGGTAACGGTAGCTGGACCAGAATACCGTCGATGGTGGTATCTGCATTGAGCGTATCGATCAGCTCGAGCAGCTCCGCCTCGCTGGTGGTTTCAGGCAGGTCATAGGAGCGGGAGACAAACCCCACCTCGTCACAGGCTTTGCGTTTACTCGCGACATAAATCTGCGAAGCCGGGTTGCTACCTACCAGCACAACAGCCAGGCCTGGGGCGCGTAATCCAGCCGCTAAACGCGCCTGAACTTTTTGAGCAACCTCAGAGCGCACCTGCTGCGCAATCGTTTTACCGTCAATAATCTTTGCTGCCATCAGAGAGAGGATTCCGTCTGTTACGTTAAATCGAAGGGGATGCCGCTATTTTGTCAGAAGCGGGACGTGCTGTCAGTTTTCGTTTGCATTTTTACGTGCGTCAGGGGGCGTCACGATCTGCGAATGGGGTCAGTACAGAGGCTTAAGCCTTACGGATAATTAATGAGCATGCTAATTAAAATTAACGTGAATGAAACAACTCATCACCCTGGTATATTCAGGGGTAATGCGCCACAAACCAGTCTGTTACGGTTAATTATGAGGGATTTTACCTCATTCCCACCCAGATTTTTCCTAGGTCCCATTAAGAATTAGCCAGGGTCATTAAAAGGATTTGCAGGTATTTTTCATTAATTGAAATGTTTAATTTATCGCTGTGACGAATAGTCATATTCGCGAGGAATAATTAGTGAATCAAATACTCAGGAGAATTGGGGTAAAAGGTTAGCTAATTCTCATGCGATATATATCTTTACAGGATGCAGAGATAATTAGCCTGACATTTAATGTCGATAATGATTCAAACGGATCCCGCAGGATGCTGGAGCCGGATGTGTGTAATTCAAGGGAAATCCATGAAACGTAAATTAATGACCTCTTCTGTTATTGCCAGCCTGATGTTAGTCGCCGGTGCAGCGGTTGCAGCCGATCCGGTAAGCGTTAGCGGCGGTACTGTGCATTTTGAAGGTGAACTGGTCAATGCAGCCTGTGCAGTCAGTACTCAGTCATCTGATCAGGTTGTGACGTTAGGCCAGTATCGTACTGCCAGTTTTGCCGCAGTGGGTGACACTACAGCACAAATTCCGTTCTCTATCGTGCTGAACGACTGTGACCCGAACGTTGCCGCAACTGCAGCCGTTGCTTTCTCTGGCCAGTCCGATAATACCAATAACAACCTGCTGGCCGTCTCTTCTGCAGACAACGGTACAACTGCGGGCGGTGTTGGGATTGAAATTCTGGACAATACGTCCACCGCGCTGAAGCCGGATGGCGCAACCTTCTCTACCGCTCAGGCGCTGGTAGAAGGGACCAACACCCTGCGTTTCTCTGCACGTTACAAAGCCACTGCCGCAAGCGCAACGCCGGGTCAGGCAAATGCCGACGCGACATTCATCATGAAGTACGAATAAGCCGTTTTGATTTGCGCAAGGATGACGTTCGCCTCAATGGATGAGGCAATATCCGGGGATGATGAAGGATGCGGCAGATGATAGGGAAAGGCGTGGCGCTGGCGGGAATGCTGTGCGTAATGCCTGTGCTTTCACATACGGTAATACTGGAAAGTGGCCGCGTTCACTTACGGGGGCAGCTCGTCAACGGCGCCTGTACGGTCGCCACTGACAGTCAGGATATGCGGGTGCAAATGGGGCAGTATCGCACCAATGCTTTCTCTGGGACGGGAAGCTTCGCCTCTACCAGCGTACCGTTTTCACTGCGCTTAACGTCGTGCAGCTCCGATGTTTATGACCATGTTGGGATTGCGTTTGCGGGCGTGACGCCAGCGGAAGATCCGCAGGTTTTTCTTGCCAGCGGCGATGCGTCTGCGGCTTCGGGGATTGGCCTGGCGTTATTTGACGAGCGCCAACGGCAAATTATACCGAATGCCCTGCCGCTTCATTATGCGCCGATTATAACGCAAGAGATGACGTTTCATTTTACTGCCCGCTATCGGGCTGTCTCGGAAAATATAACGCCGGGAACGCTTCGCTCAGACGTGTGGTTTACGTTGGTTTATCCCTGATTTATTTCCCAACGATAATCGCATCAAAGGTATTTTTAGCTATGTTTAATTATCTAAAATCAGGTTTTATCCTTTTATTGGCCTTATTTTCTGCTGCCAGTGTTCAGGCTGCCGGAGGCATTGCATTAGGCGCCACTCGCGTTATTTATCCGGCCGATGCTAAACAAACGTCCCTGTCTATTAGCAATAGCGATACCAAAGAACGTTACCTGGTAAATTCATGGATTGAGAATAGCGTCGGCGCTAAAGAAAAATCGTTTGTGGTTACGCCTCCGCTGTTTGTTAGTGAACCCAAAAGCGAAAACACGCTGCGTATCATCTATGCCGGTGAACCGCTGCCCAAAGACCGTGAGTCGCTGTTCTGGATGAACGTCAAAGCCATTCCGTCAGTCAATAAAAACAGCCTTGAGGGCAAAAACGTTCTGCAACTGGCAATTCTGTCACGCATCAAACTTTTTGTTCGTCCGAATAATCTGCCGCAAATCCCGGAAGATGCACCAGGAATGCTGACCTTTTCCCGCTCCGGCAACCACCTGAAAATCAACAATCCGTCAGCGTATTACGTCACGTTGGTCAATCTCAATGTGGGGAAAACGAAGGTTGATAACGTGATGATTGCGCCGAAAAGCGATGCGCAGGTCCTGCTACCCACGGGCGTTCAGGGCAACGTCACGTTCCAGACGGTCAATGATTATGGCGCTGTGACCCCGGCCAAAACGGTTAGTGTGCGTTGAGATAACGATGAATAAGACAACGTATTTTCCCGGCCTGTTACCGGGGGTTACGCCACCGCTGGCGGGGGTGGCGTTGTCCACGCTGGCGGCGCTCTTTCCCTCTCTAAGCTATGGGGAAAGCTATTTTAATCCGGCCTTTTTATCTGCGGATACGGCAACCGTGGCGGATTTATCACGTTTTGAAAAAGGCAATCACCAGCCTGAAGGCGTTTATCGCGTGGATATCTGGCGCAACGATGAGTTTGTTGCCACTCAGGATATTCGTTTTACTACCAGTGCGGCAAAAGCCGGGGAGAAGTCCGGTGGGCTGATGCCGTGCTTTGGACTCGACTGGGTGAAGCGCCTTGGCGTCAATATCGCCGCGTTTCCGGCACTCAGTAAGGATCCGAACGATACCTGTATCAATCTACCTGAGGCGATTCCCGGCAGCGAGATTGCGTTTGATTTTTCTACCCTGCGCTTAAACGTCAGCCTGCCACAGGCGTCAATGTTAAACAGCGCGCGCGGCTATATTCCACCGGAAGAGTGGGATGAAGGGATCCCGGCCGCGCTGGTTAACTACAGCTTTACCGGCAGCCGCGGCAGTGATACTGACAGTTATTTCCTCAGTATGCTCAGTGGTCTGAACTATGGCCCCTGGCGGTTGAGAAACAACGGTGCGTGGAGCTACTCTAGGGGCGACGGATACCACTCACAAAGCTGGAAAAACATCGGTACATGGCTTCAGCGCGCAATTGTCCCGCTGAAGGGCGAACTGGTGATGGGCGACAGCAACACTGGCAACGACGTTTTTGACAGCGTCGGGTTTCGCGGTGCGCGACTCTATTCCTCAGACAGTATGTATCCCGACAGCTTACAGGGCTACGCGCCTACCGTTCGCGGCATTGCGCGTACCGCAGCGAAACTGACCATTCGTCAGAATGGCTATGTGATTTATCAAAGCTATGTTTCACCCGGCGCTTTCTCGATAACCGATCTCAACCCAACGTCATCCAGCGGTGATCTTGAGGTCACGGTGGATGAGAAGGACGGCAGCCAGCAACGCTATACGGTGCCGTACTCCACCGTTCCCTTATTACAGCGAGAAGGGCGTTTCAAATATGACGTTGTCGCCGGGGATTTTCGCAGCGGCAATAGCCAGCAATCTTCACCGTTCTTTTTTCAGGGAACATTAATTGCCGGGTTACCAGAGGGCTATACCGCATACGGTGGTACGCAGTTGGCCTCACGTTACACTGCGGTGGTTTTAGGCACCGGTCGAAACCTGGGGGACTGGGGGGCGGTTTCTGTCGATCTCACCCATGCGCGCAGCCAACTGGCGGATGACAGTACGCACCAGGGGCAGTCGCTACGTTTCTTGTATGCGAAATCGCTGAACAATTTTGGCACTAACTTCCAGCTGTTGGGGTATCGCTACTCAACGCGTGGCTTCTATACCCTCGACGATGTGGCGTATCGCAGTATGGAAGGCTATGAGTACGAATACGACAGTGAGGGCAATCGCCACGACGTGCCCAATGTGACGAGTTACCACAACCTGAGCTACAGCAAAAAGGGCCGTTTCCAGATTAACATTTCGCAGAATCTGGGGGATTACGGATCGCTGTATATCTCGGGTAGTCAGCAGACGTACTGGAATACTTCAGACACCAATACCTGGTATCAACTGGGCTATGCCAGCGGCTGGCAGGGGATTAGCTATTCACTCTCCTGGTCGTGGAATGAATCGGTTGGCATCTCCGACACCGACCGTATTCTGGCGTTCAATATGTCAGTACCGTTCAGCCTGCTGAGCGGACGGCGTTACTCGCGTGATAACGCCCTCGATCGCACCTACGCCACCTTTAATGCCAACCGTAATAGCAACGGACAGAACAGTTGGCAGAGCGGGATCGGCGGTACGTTGCTGGATGGGCGCAATCTGAGCTACAGCGTGAATCAGGGGCACAGCAGCACCAATGGCTATAGCGGAAACGCCAGCGCCAACTGGCAGGCGGCCTATGGCACGCTGGGCGTGGGTTACAACTACGACCGTGACCAGCATGACTACAACTGGCAGCTCTCCGGCGGCGTGGTGGGGCATGCGGACGGCATTACGCTCAGTCAGCCTCTGGGCGATACCAACGTGCTGATTAAAGCGCCGGGCGCGCAGGGTGTACGGATAGAGAACCAGACCGGCGTTCAAACCGACTGGCGCGGATACGCGGTGATGCCATATGCCACCGTCTATCGCTATAACCGCGTCGCGTTAGACACCAATTCCATGAACAACAATACCGATGTGGAGAATAACGTCAGTAGCGTAGTGCCAACGAAAGGGGCGCTGGTGCGGGCGGCGTTTGATACACGAATCGGTGTGCGGGCGCTGATTACCGCCAAACATGCCGGTAAACCAGTGCCGTTTGGCTCCGTCGTGCGTGAAAACACCAGCGGCGTGACCAGCATGGTGGGTGAAGACGGGCAAATCTACCTGAGCGGCTTGCCGCTAAAAGGCGAGTTGTTGATCCAATGGGGGGAAGGCGCGAACGCACGCTGCGTGGCGCGCTATGCCTTGCCAGAGGAGAGCCTGAAACAAGCGGTAACGCTCACGAACGTGACGTGCGAATCTCCGTCAGCACGACAGGAATAATACGATGAAACGACAAACGGGTTTGTTACTGGGAAGCGCTTTACTGCTGATGACCCATTCGTCCTGGGCGACGGTCTGCCAAAACTCGAATGGCACGTCAACGGATGTTTTTTACGATCTGTCGAATGTCTTCAACAGTAGTAACAACCAGCCGGGACAGGTGGTGACGTTACCGGAAAAATCTGGCTGGGTTGGCGTGAAGGCCACCTGTCCGGCCGGGACAACGGTAAATTACACCTATCGAAGCTATGCCACTGAACTTCCGGTGCAAAGTACCGAAGGCGGTTTTCAGTATCTGAAGCTCAATGACTACCTGCTGGGGGCCATGAGCATAACTGATGACTATGCCGGGTTATTTTATCCCCCGCGTAATTACATTCGCATGGGGACTCACCCAAACGTACCTAAGCAGCAGCCTTTTGGCGTGATGGATTCAAAGCTGGTGTTTAAGCTCAAAGTGATCCGCCCGTTTATTAACATGGTGCCGATTCCGCGGCAGACGATGTTCAGCGTCTATGTCACGACCAGTACCGGAGATGCGCTAAGCGTGCCGGTTTATACCATCAGCTACAGCGGCAAGGTGGAGGTTCCACAAAACTGCGAAGTAAACGCTGGGCAGATTGTTGAGTTTGATTTTGGTGATATTGGCGCATCGCTGTTTAGCAAGGCAGGAGCGGGAAACCGGCCTGAAGGCATCAATCCGCAGACCAAAACGGTGGCGATAAAATGCACCAACGTCGCTGCACAGGCCTACTTAACCATGCGTGTAGAGGCCGAGAAAGCCACCGGGCAAATGATGGTATCTGACAACCCGGATTTAGGTTTTATTGTCGCCGACAGCAGCGGTAAACCGCTAACGCCCAATAATCTGTCCAGCACTATCCCGTTTCAACTGGATGATAACGCCGCGGCGAGCGTGGGTATTCGAACATGGCCGGTCAGCGTAACGGGCAATAAGCCTACCGAAGGACCTTTTACAGCCCGTGGCTATCTGCGAGTGGATTATGACTAACAAACAAACGCCAGCCGCAGGGACACTTCTGGCAATAGTGTGCCTGCTGACATTCAGCTCGTTGTGCCATGCCGCTTCGTCGCTGGGGGAAATCAATATTGAACTGCGCGGTAACGTGGTGGACTTTACCTGCGCGGTAATTGCCGGCGACAGCAATAAGTCTGTGGAGCTAGGCACCTGGCCGACAAAGCAGCTTCAGACCAGCGGAGATACCACTCAACCGGTCGCGTTTACGCTGAAGCTAGAAGGCTGCCCGCCGGGATCCGCTTCGATAACGTTTTCCGGAACTCCGGCCCCAGGCACGACGTTGCTGGCGCTTGATGACGCGGTGATGGCGCAAAAGGTGGCGATCGAACTGCACGACAGCGACCGTACGCGATTGCCGCTCGAGCAGGCCAGCCAGACCGTGGGGATTGATGACAACGGCAACGCCACGCTGACCTTTTTCGCAAACTATATCGCGTTAGCTGCTGGGGTTCAGCCTGGCATTGCCAGGGCTGATGCCACGTTCATGATTAACTATAACTAATCAATGCGCTAACAAAACACTCCCGAACGAAATCTCGCCGGGAGTGTTATTACATTAATTCATGCATTTTTGCGTAATCGATCAGCTCAACGATGGTGTGCAACCCGAGCTTGGAGTAGATATTAGCCTTGTGAGCGCTAATCGTTTTATTGCTGAGTAACAACTGCTCAGCAATTTCCTTATTGGATAGCCCGTTTGCCAGATAACGCAAAACGGTAACTTCACGGTTAGAGAGCGGCATGTCATGTAAGACGCCCTTTTGTGCATTTATATTGTTAATGAAATTAAGGGTATCCGAAGGGAAAAAGGAATATCCCGATAAAATCATTTTTACCGCATTGTAGATATCATTGAGATCCTTTCGTTTACTGACAAACCCATTTGCACCGGCCCGGATAGCACGCCCGGCATAAAACGACTCGGATTTTGAGGACAGAAACAGTACCCGAGTTTTCTCCTGCAATGATTTTATTCTTTTGAGTAATGTAAACCCATCAGAACCAGGCAGTTCAATATCCAGGATGACAAGATCGACCGGGTACGTGCGCAGATGTTCTATTGCCGTACGGCTGTCATCGGTTTTCAACACTACCTGAATATTACTGTTTTTCTCGAGTAGTACTTCTATCGACATTCTGACAATAGGGTGTTCGTCCATAATGATAACGGATGCTGGTTTCATTGTTGTATGCCTCAAACTGTTTGCGTATCTTGCGAATTTGATAAAACATCAGGCGTTATAATATTGTCAAATAGCCAAGAATTGTTCTGAGGGAGAGCCGAATAAATATTATTTCATCCTTGTTTATTCGGTTGTTCTTCTGCAGAACAATGAATTTGTGGAAAATCCATTTCACACCGGGAAAACTAACAATTAATCAGGAAACTGTGGGGATTATACCTGCTCTGCTCATTCGGAAAAGACTTACAACATCCTGGTTGTTAATGTCAGTTAGGATATTCTGAAAGATCCAGATGTGTTAATGACTATTGGTATTATTTATCTGCGGTTCGAATTATGGCAGATTGAAAATTTTTTTTAAACAGTAAAAACGACACAATAAACCAATTGTTTAGGTTTTGTTAAGACTGCAATGGGACTATTTTCTATTGAAATGCACAGGATCAGTAAGGTTAAGTGTGGGAGTGGCTCCAGGCATAATACCAGGAATAGTTGTAAATATTAAATATTTGTAAAAATTAGATCTGTTTTCTTATTTGAAAATAAGTAATTTCCTAAAAAATCTTATAGCACAATGAGTTATGGTGTTAAATTAAATGGGTAGAGGTAACGTTGAGGCGGTGTATCAGATGCAAAAAGCGCTGCCTGCTGGGTAATCCAAGGCGCGTAATCAACTGATTCAGGCGATAAATGATACGGTGATAGGGTTGTGTCTGTAACAATGCAATCTTTTTTAAGGAGTTACCCTGTAATAGTAAGGTAATCAGCTCCCAGTCGAGCTGATTTATGCGTCTGGAATGAATATAGCTAAGAACCGGAGATAATAAGGCATGACGCATCTCGGGGAGGCGCAAATTGCGTGGCAAGATATAAAATGGACCGGACAGTGTAATAAATGTAGTGAGGTCTTCATCGCGACTGGAAAGCATTATGAAGATTTGGATGTCATTATGCTTCTTAATTAGCTGGCGCAGGCTTTCAAGTATATCGAAATAAGGGGTTGTTAAGCTTTCAATGTCAATCACTAACTGGCTAATTACCGGCTCTTGCATGCTGAGCAAGGTCGATTCAACGCTCTGGAAGATCGCCGTGCGAGTACCTGAGAATAAATGTCGACTCAGCGCATAGGCCAGATAGTAGTCTGTCGTAATTATCGCCTGAGATATAGTGCCGTCTGGTAAGGTGCATTCGAGTTTTTGCGCCAGATACTCGATCCGGTCAAATACCTGTGAGGTACAGTGGGGAAATTGCCAGCTACAGTTAGCGTTTCGTATACGGCGATAGCGGTCCCGGCGTTTTGCACTGTGCATCCTTTTCCATTCCATTTCTGTTGCGGCAGGTCTGGATAAATTGCTGACTACAGACATCCCTGAAGCAAACTTTTGTCAGCGCAAAGGTGAGTTGACTTATGCCGTTGGGTTTCAGTGCTTCAACAATCATCAGACTGGCGATTGCGTACCCCATCAGAATAATTTGCCGGAAGTTTTCTGATGTCTTACTCAATGCCCAAAAGATCGTTTTATCCAGTTCAACCTCTCTCTGAGATTAGATAAAATATTACCGGGTGTGTCTTTCTTTTTCCCCGGAAATAGTATGGCCGGATTATTCTCGCAGCCTGAAGCCAGGTACAGTAGGAGCCGATGCTTAATCGATGATGAGATATTTCTCAATAAAAATTAGGCAGAGATACCCCGTCTAATTTTGCAGAAAGTTCAGATGTGCGCGGATGTATCTTAAGAATTGCTGATCGTTTTTCACATGCAGCTTTTTCATAATGCTGCGGCGGGTCGCTTTGGCCTGGATATCGCTGACTGAGAGCAGGTGAGCCGTTTCGGCTAACGTATACCCGCTGGCGAGAAACATTAAGAACTGGCGTTCTTCGATAGAAAAGTTGCGGGTGGTGCAGTAATGGCAGATAGTCGCGGGCACGCTAGTGCGCAGTGCGCGTTTTTGCAGGATGAGGACCAGTTTTTTGGTTATCTCGTCTACGTCATCTTCCCGATAAATCAGTGGCAACATGTACAGGCAGGGGCGGAACATCAGCTTATCTTTGTCGTTTTTGCTACAGATGACCACCCGGTGTTGGCGCCTGGTGTGGACAGGAACCATGTAACAATCGGCGCTGAGCCAATCTTCATCCAGTGAGATAAACGCGATTTCAGCGCGATCGATATCTTCGACAGGTAAAAAGCTAATCTCCTGATGCCACTGATTTGCCAGATGGGAGATGATGATTTTCAGTCCATGTTCGAAGTGACTGTTTTCTTCCTTGATGGCGATACTTAACATTAAAGAGTTCCTGAACCACTGGAGAGGGGATAAAGGAATGTTAAGCAAAATCATAAATATTCTAAATACATGCATCCCTAAATCTGACGTTTTGCGGGCTGAGTTGTTACCAGGTGATTTCCTGGATACCTTTGAACGAGCAGAAAAAATCAACATTCGTACACTTCGCCAGCAACCGAAACAAAAGGCATTGACTCAGCAAGCGCTGACCGTATAATTCACGCGTTTCATCTGCATGAAGTAATCACTTCGCAATGCGCCCTTAGCTCAGTTGGATAGAGCAACGGCCTTCTAAGCCGTAGGTCGTAGGTTCGAATCCTACAGGGCGTACCATTTCAACGTCACTTCTGATGTTCAGCTTCGGCTAATCGCGACAAATTTTCTTTTGCCAACCACATTTCCACTTCTGTAAGACTTAGTTGTACTTCCTCTCTGAGTGAAAAATCAGCTAGCGGCTGCTGTTCAAGCGCTGCGCACATCCTGCTGGCAGAACGCATCCCCATGCTGGCGCAGCTGCTTTTTAGCTGATGTGCCAGACGTTTTATCTTCTCGTACTCACATGTTGCGCGCGCTGCGTCAATCTCATCTAATACAGGAAGGGTGTGTTGCTTAAAGAGCGCTAACCATTCGTGCACCTTTTGCCATCCCATTAGCTGGATATCCCCGGCTAATTGCTGGGTATCTAACCGTTGGTTGTCATTTTCTAATGCAACCGGGAGAGGGGCGTTACCGTGCAGATAATGGGTAATGAGCCGACTGAGTTCATCCCGGGGAACCGGTTTTTGAATAACGCCGAGAAACAGGGTGCTGGTTCTTTGGCTTAGCGTTTCGTCGATGACGTGTGCGCTAAAGCCTATTAGCTTTAACGTCGGAAACTCGCGGGTTAACTGTTGCGCCAGCGTGATGCCGTCGATATCCGGAAGATCAAAATCAACCAGCGCGGCATTATACTGGGCGTCTTGCTGCAGTATGGTGAGCGCCGCAGCTGCACTGTCGGCAGCGGTGACCTGGGCGCCATTGAGGGTGAGCATTTCTGTACTGATGCGCTGCGTGAGGGGGTTATCCTCGATTAGCAGTAAGCGTAAACCCTGTAACGATATGGCACGTGGAACGGATTTAGCTACCGGCATCGCGCCAGCCCGTAATGGCAGACGCAAACGAAAGCAGCTTCCGACTCCCGGCGTACTGGTGACGCTCAGTTCTCCCTGCATCGCCTGCGCAAGGCTGGCACTGATAGTGAGTCCAAGCCCGGTCCCCCCACGTTTACCGCTAACCTGAACAAACGGCTGAAAAATATCGCGCTGATGGACAGGATCAATCCCGCATCCCGTGTCCTCAACCTCAATATACCAGTCCTGATCTTTACATCGGCTACGCAGGGTGATGTGTCCGCGATCGGTAAAGCGCAGCGCGTTGTTTAATAGGTTAGTTATGATTTGCCGAATACGGCGCGGATCGCCGCGTAGGGAGTCGGGGACATCGTCGGCAAAATCCGTAACCAGCACGACCGGGCGACCCACAACGCGACCGTGCATGAGCTGAAGCGTACTTTCCAGCAAGGGTCTGGGCTCAAAAGGTTCATCGCCGATCGCCACATTTTTTCCGCCCGCTTCGATGGCGGAATAGTCCAGGATATCGTTGAGGATGGTCAGCAGAGACTCGCCAGAGTCAGTGATTGCGCGCAGATTCTCCTGATGCTGCGCCAGAGCGGGATTGTCTGAGAGCAACTGCGCAGTGCCGAGGATCCCATACAGCGGGGTGCGTATTTCATGGCTCATGGCGGCCAGAAACGCCGATTTTGCCTGGTTGGCTTTTTCGGCTTCTGCCCGCGCCTGCCGGTGTTCAGACACCATAGAACGCAGTTCGGCGGTGCGAGCTTTTACCTGAGCGGCCAGATGTTCGCGATGGCTATTAAGGGCGTGAACGCTGCCGCGAAAGGCGTCCATTAACCGCCCGATGGTATCCAGTTCGCGAACGCCCGCGGTTTCCGGAAATGGGGAGTCAATATCACCTTCAAGCAGACGCTGTAACGCCTGGGTTTGCTGCGCCAACGGGCGCGTGACCGAGCGGTAAACTACGCGCCAAAGAATGAGAATTAACAAGCACAATGACACCGCACCTAACAGCAGCAGCAGCGTTTGCCCGCGCTGGCTGGCCTGTTTGAGATGCGCCAGCCCGGTCTGATTGCGTTGGCCAATGATTTCTACCAACTGACTGACTTCGCTACTGAAACGGGTAAATTGCTCGATATTGTTCTGCGATAAGATCTGTAAGCGGGTGGTGATGTCATTATCCTGACGATACAGGGCCAGCAGATCGACATAACGGCTTATCGAATTTACAGCGCCGGCAACCTGAGTGCGTACCATCGGATCTTCAATGCGTATTTGTCGGCGGTGAAGCACTCTGACGGCGGCATTAAGCTGGGTTTCCAGCGCTGCAAGGTTATTCTGCGCCTGGTTATTCCCCAGATTCATCACCATTTGCTGCACGCGTAGCGCGCTCAGGCGCAGTTCATTCATCTGGTTATAATATTCCAGATCGATATCGATAAGCCTGTCGAGAGCGTGTTCTGCCGCCTGTCCCTGATGGCTCTCAATCAAATCATAAATGCTTGCCTGCGTAGCGCCCGCCGAGGTGGCGGCATTACTGGCCTGACCGCGCGCCATTTCGGCAACGTCGGCGGTAGCCTCAACAATATGTTGGCTGAGCTGTTGCTGCCGATCGCGCAGTTTCAGACGTTCGCCAACCAACTCCCCCTGATGGCTTAACGACTGGGCGATCTCTTTTTCCTGTTGTTCAATGGCCGACGTGTCAAAGCCCTGCTCGCGCAGGGTTTTCAGTAAAGCGGTTATTTTCAGGCTTTGGGCGGTTAACATACGCCCCTGAGCCAGCCACATATTTTCATTATCTGCGGTGGTCAGATTCTGCGCGGAAAACAGTTCCCAGGCGCTGGCTTCGCTGAGCTGGCGCGCCATGTCCATGGTCGGGATCAGCGCCTGGGTATTGGCCTGCTCAACCTGGCTGACAAAACGCAGGTTATACCAGCCAACCAGCGTACTAATGAGGGTCAGTGCCGCCATCAGCCCGAAGCCTATCCACAGTCGTTTGGTCAGAGATAAATTCACTGTCGGGTCGCCACAGATTAAAAAGGTTGAGTCCAAAAGAGGAAAGCAACTAGGATAAAGCCTTATCAATGTTGAGGCTATCATGCGCGTATTGGTTTTCCTGCTTATCACACTTTTTCCCGGCTTAGGTCACGCGACCGGGTCCGCACTGCTGCGCTGGCCGGATACCCAGCAGGCAGTGCCGGAGCCGCTAACGGACGTTACTGCAAACAAAGTCTGGAAACTGTGCGCGCTGTATCCCAGCCTGAAGGATTCCTACTGGCTTTCCGTGAATTACGGCATGCTGGAGGCGGCGAAAAAATACGGCGTAAGCCTGAAGGTGCTCGAGGCGGGAGGGTATCGCCAGTTCGACACGCAAAAATCACAAATCGCTCAATGCCAGCAATGGGGCGCGGATGCCATTTTGTTGGGCAGCAGCACGACGACTTTTCCGGATTTGCAGGCACAGGTTGGCACGCTACCGGTTATCGAGGTGGTGAATGCTATCCATGACGCAACGGTAAAAGCCCGGGTTGGGGTTCCGTGGTTCCAGATGGGTTATCAGCCAGGCCGCTATTTGGTTAAGTGGAGCGCGGGCAAACCGCTAAAGGTCTTATTATTGCCAGGACCTGATGACGCCGGGGGCAGTCGTGAGATGGTGGCCGGATTCCGTCAGGCGATTGCCGGCAGTCAGGTGCGCATCGTGGATGTGGCGTTGGGCGATAATGATATTGAAATACAGCGTAACCTGCTGCAGGAGATGCTTGAGCGTCACCCGGATGTCGACGTGGTGGCCGGTACGGCAATTGCTGCTGAAGCGGCGATGGGGGAGAAGCGCAATCAGGGCGCGCCGTTAACTGTCGTCTCTTTTTATCTGTCGCATCAGGTGTATCGCGGGCTTAAACGCGAAAGAATCATTATGGCTGCCAGCGATCAAATGGTCTGGCAAGGTGAACTGGCGATTCAGCAGGCTATCAGAGTATTACAAGGACAACCGGTGCCGGAAAATATCAGTCCCCCGATCCTGGTGCTCACCCCGAAAAATGCCGACAGCCAGCATGTAAAGTGCTCGTTGTCACCCGGCGGATTCCGTCCTGTTTATCTGTATCAGTACACGTCGGCCGCTAAAAAATAGCCTTCCCCGTGCTGTGTCACCAGTAAATCAGCCCGCAGCTTGTGGCGTAAACGGCGGATCAGTACGTCCACGGTGCGTAAGTCCGGATTGTCTACCCGTCGTGCCGAAAGCATGCGCAGTAAACGTTCGCGACTGAGAATTTCCCCCGGATTGGTGACAAACGCGACCAGCATTTCATACTCGGCGCGGGTGAGTTTGATTGCCTCGTCGCCCAGTTCCAGAGTATGACGGGAGACGTTCAAACAATACCCGGCAAACTGATAGCAGTTGTCTTTGGCCTCCGGTCGCGCCTCGCGGGCAAGGTCGATACGCCAGAGTAAATTTTTCACTCTCACCACCAGTTCACGTAGCTCCAGCGGCTTGGTGACATAATCATCAGCCCCCATTTCCAGGCCAACGATACGGTCAATTTGGTCACTACGACCCGTTACCAGGATGATCCCCACCGTTGAGCGTTCACGCAGGGCGCGGGTCAGCATTAAGCCATTTTCATCCGGGAGATTGATATCTAACAGAATAAGATCGACAGAGTGTTGTGACATGATTTCACGCAGGCCGGCTCCGCTGGCTGTGACCGAGACGTGATAACCTTCCTGTTCAAAATAAGCCTGTAATCGTGCCTGGGTAACGGGTTCATCCTCAACAATGACAATGTGATGCGACATCCTGGTTGTTGTCTCTTTCTGTTCATATCTGTTCACATTGTGCCGTAAGCCATTCATCCTGACCAGTGTTGCCGTTCACATTTGCGAAATAAGATCCTCTGTAACTAAACCATATATTTACAGGGGCTATTATGCGGAAACTATGGAGGGCGCTGCTCAGACCGAGCGCACGTTGGTCAGTGTTGGCGCTGGTCGTCATCGGGATGGTGGTCGGTATCGCGCTGATCGTCTTACCGCACGTTGGCATTAAATTAACCAGTTCAACCGAATTTTGCGTGAGCTGCCACAGCATGCAGCCGGTTTATGAAGAATATAAACAGTCTGCGCATTTTCAGAATGCCTCCGGGGTGCGCGCAGAGTGTCATGATTGCCACATTCCATCCGATATCCCTGGCATGGTGAAACGTAAGCTGGAGGCCAGCAACGATATTTACCAGACCTTTGTTGCCCACTCTATTGATACTCCTGAGAAATTCGAAGCCAAACGTGCCGAGCTGGCGGAGCGCGAATGGGCGCGAATGAAAGAGAACAACTCCGCGACCTGTCGTTCCTGTCATAACTATGATGCGATGGATCACGCGAAACAGCACCCTGAAGCTGCGCGTCAGATGAAGATTGCGGCCAAGGACAATCAATCCTGTATTGACTGCCATAAAGGTATTGCGCATCAGCTTCCCGATATGAGCAGCGGTTTCCGCAAGCAGTTTGACCAGTTACGCGCCAACGCAAACGACGATGGCGATACGCTCTATTCCCTGGACATCAAACCTATTTATGCCGCCAAAGGGGATAAAGAACCTGCGGGCTCACTGCTGCCTGCTTCTGAAGTAAAAGTGTTAAAGCGTGACGGCGACTGGCTGCAAATTGAGATTGTGGGCTGGACAGAGAGTAACGGGCGTCAGCGCGTGCTGGCGCAATTGCCAGGTAAACGCATTTTTGTGGCCTCCATTCGTGGCGACATTCAGCAGCACGTGAAAACCCTGGAGCAAACGACCGTCGCGGAAACGAATACGCAGTGGAGCAAGCTGCAGGCCACCGCCTGGATGCAGAAGGGCGATATGGTTAACGACATTAAGCCAATCTGGGCTTATGCCGACTCGCTCTATAACGGAACCTGTAACCAGTGCCACGGCGCACCTGAGAAAGAACACTTTGACGCCAACGGCTGGATTGGCACGTTGAACGGCATGATTGGATTTACCAGTCTGGATAAACGTGAAGAACGTACCTTACTGAAATATCTGCAGATGAATGCCTCTGACACCACGGACAAGCCGCATGGCGATAAGGGAGAAAGCAATGAAAAATAACGATCTCTTTCAGGCATCTCGCCGTCGTTTTCTACTGCAGTTGGGCGGCTTGACCGTCGCTGGTATGTTAGGACCTTCGCTGCTCACACCGCGCAGCGCCAACGCCGCAGAGGTGCAGGGAACTGGCGTCAAAGAGGGGATCCTGACCGGATCTCACTGGGGGGCAATCCGCGCCACCGTGGTTGATGGGCGTTTTATTGAAGCCAAACCGTTTGAGCGTGATAAGTACCCGTCAAAAATGATCGCCGGACTGCCGGATCACGTGCATGGTGGGGCGCGTATTCGCTATCCAATGGTCCGCGTCGACTGGTTGCGTAAACGCCATCAGAGCGATACCACGCAGCGTGGAGATAACCGCTTTGTGCGCGTTTCGTGGGATGAAGCGCTGGACTTCTTCTATCAGGAGCTGGAGCGAATTCAGAAGACCTATGGCCCGAGCGCGCTGCTGACGGCCAGCGGTTGGCAATCAACCGGCATGTTCCATAACGCCTCGGGGATGCTGGCGCGCGCCATTGCGCTGCACGGCAACAGCGTAAGTACCGGGGGCGACTATTCCACTGGTGCAGCCCAGGTGATTCTGCCGCGCGTGGTCGGGTCAATGGAGGTATATGAACAGCAGACCTCCTGGCCGCTGGTGCTGAAAAACAGCAAAACGATTGTGCTGTGGGGTTCCGACCTGATTAAAAACCAGCAGGCGAACTGGTGGTGCCCGGATCATGATGTTTATGAATACTACGAACAACTGAAAGAAAAAGTGGCGCGCGGCGAGATCTCGGTTATCAGCGTTGATCCGGTCATCACCTCGACGCACGACTACCTGGGCCGCGACAAGGTTAAACACGTCGCCGTGAATCCGCAGGCCGATGTGCCGCTACAGCTGGCGCTGGCGCACACGCTTTATACCGAGAAGCTCTACGATAAGCATTTTCTCGATAACTACTGCGTAGGGTTTGAGCAGTTTCTGCCTTATCTGCTGGGGGAAAGTGACGGACAGCCTAAAGATGCCCAGTGGGCGCAAAAAATATGCGGGATTGATGCCGATACGATTCGTGAACTGGCGCGGCAAATGGCGGGCGGAAGAACGCAGATTATTGCCGGCTGGTGCGTCCAGCGTATGCAGCACGGGGAACAGTGGGCGTGGATGATCGTGGTGCTGGCCTCAATGCTTGGACAAATCGGCTTACCCGGCGGTGGCTTCGGCTTTGGCTGGCACTACAACGGCGCGGGCACGCCAAGCCGAAAAGGGATTATCCTGAGCGGTTTTTCTGGCTCCACCACCGTACCTCCTGTGCATGACAGCACTGATTATAAGGGGTACAGCAGCACCATCCCGATCGCGCGTTTTATCGATGCGATTCTTGAGCCGGGTAAACAAATTAACTGGAACGGCAAAACCGTCAAGTTGCCGCCGTTGAAGATGTGCGTTTTTGCCGGGACCAACCCTTTCCATCGTCACCAGCAGATCAATCGTATTATTGAGGGCTGGCGTAAGCTGGAAACCGTTATCGCCATCGATAATCAGTGGACCTCGACCTGTCGATTCGCTGACATCGTATTGCCCGCGACGACCCAGTTTGAGCGTAACGATCTTGACCAGTATGGCAACCACTCCAACCGCGGTATTATCGCCATGAAACAGTTGGTGCAGCCGCAATTTGAAGCACGTAATGATTTCGATATTTTCCGCGATCTCTGCCGCCGCTTTAATCGTGAAGAAGCCTTTACCGAAGGGCTGGATGAGATGGGTTGGCTGAAACGGATCTGGCAGGAAGGAAGCCAGCAGGGGAAAGGGCGCGGCGTTCATCTCCCCGCTTTTGACGTTTTCTGGAATCAGCAAGAGTACGTTGAATTCGAACATCCGCAGATGTTTGTACGTCATCAGGCATTCCGCGAAGACCCCGATCTTGAGCCGCTGGGCACGCCGAGCGGATTGATCGAAATTTTCTCGAAAACCATTGCCGGTATGCAGTATGACGACTGCCAGGGGCATCCGATGTGGTTTGAGAAAATCGAACGCTCACATGGTGGACCCGGGTCGCAGCGTTGGCCACTGCATCTGCAATCTGTTCACCCTGATTTCCGTCTGCACTCGCAGCTTTGTGAATCTGAAGCGCTGCGTAAGCATTATGCGGTAAGTGGTAAAGAGCCGGTGTTTATCAACCCGCAGGATGCCAGCGTCAGGGGGATTCGCAACGGTGATATTGTCCGTGTCTTTAACGCACGTGGACAAGTACTGGCCGGGGCGGTTGTCTCCGATCTCTACTCGCCAGGCGTGGCGCGTATTCATGAAGGTGCCTGGTACGACCCTGATAACGGCGGAGAAACTGGGGCGCTGTGTAAATACGGCAATCCAAACGTATTAACAATCGATATCGGCACGTCTCAACTGGCACAGGCGACCAGCGCTCATACCACGCTGGTGGAAATTGAGAAATATACCGGCAAGGTGGATAACGTGACGGCGTTCAGCGGCCCGATAAAAATGGTGGCGCAGTGCGAATATGTTCCGGCGGAGAAGGTATCGTCATGATAAAACACTCTTCCCTGACAACAGAACAGATGGCCTGCGTTTACGCCTGGCTGGCGCAGTTGTTTTCCCGGGAACGTGACGATGACAGCCTGGCACTTTTGCAGTCCAGCGAAATGGCTGAGTGGTTCGCGGTGCTAAAAGGTGAACCGTCGCTTGAAGCGGAAGTCCTTCAGCTGGAGGAGAAAATTGCTGCGCTTCAGGTGCGTGAGGACGCAACCCTCGAACTGGCGGCTGATTTTTGTAGCCTGTTTCTGATGTCGGAAAAACACGCGGCGTTACCCTATGCGTCGGCCCATCTTGAAGGAGGGCCGAATTACGGGGTCATTAAACGATTGTTAGCCGATGCTGGCATGCAGGTAAGCGAAACGTTTAGCGAGTCAGCCGATCATCTGGCAATTTTTATCGAACTGCTGAGTCATCTGCATTTTTCTCTGGGAGAGTCCGGGTTTAGCCGCCAGCGTATTGATGCGCTGCGCAGAGAAACGCTGGCGGGGCTGTTACGCTGGTTACCGGAATTCACCGCCAAATGCCGCCGCTATGATGACTTTGGTTTCTACGGTGCGCTGAGTCAGCTGTTGCTGGCACTGGTCAGGCTGGATATTCAGAACTGAGTGATGGCCTAAGCCACAGAAAAACGGGAATACATTCGCTCTAATGCTTGCCATTTTAACGAAAATGAAAGGGCGTAATGAGTAACTGAGAGTGGGACATCCGGAGGCAATGAATCTGTTGCCTCCGGTATATTGCTACATTTACCACTGAGGTGAACGGAACCCTGAGCAAGAATCACATGTGCTCAATAATGCTTAACTTATAAACGTTAGTGCAAATTCGCCCCCATTTTAGCCCTATCACCGCACAACCAGCACGGGACATTTTGCATGGCGTACTACGGCAGCCGCCGTTGAACCCAGCAGATAAGTGCTAAAACCAGGCTTATGTGAGGCAATGACGATAAGCTCAGCGTCTACCGCCTCCGCCAGTTTGAGGATCTGATCCTTCGGCGGGCCGTAAACGACGTGAGTCTGACTCCTGCCTGCAGGAATATTGAACTGCTTAATAATCTCTTCGAGTTTTTCGCTGGCCTTGGCCTGCAGACCGCTTCTGTCCGGGAATTCTGTTGAGTAAGCCAGCCCCAGCGAGGCATAGAACGGAACGGTAGGAATAACGGCTAAAAAGTGGACCTTAGCGGTTTTGGCATGCGCCTGGACCTGTGGAACAACATGGCGGGTTAAATCGGTTTCAGAGATATCAATGGGCACCAGAATTGAGCGATACATATTCACTACCTCCTGTTTGTTTACCTCTACCCAGAGTGTAGCGAAAATCGAATCTGTTTAATAAGTGACCAGATCAAGGTTGCATGCATAAATGCGCGTCAATGATAGGTGTGTGTCACAAGTCTTGTCGTGAATGTATATCTGAGCACAACCACAAGAGGGGTATCTTCATTAATACGTGTTATCACGTAATAGAAAAGGGTTCGTTTTTATGTTTTTTCATTATATATTTTATTATATAGCGACTATTGCCAAGGGCATAATTTTAATGCCATTCAGCACTCATCAAACTTTTATTCTGACGTTTCCATAATTAATGGTTAATTAAACCTTGGATTTGGTTTAATTATCTGAATTTAAAAAGGTATTTTATATTTAATTTCGTTCGTATTAATTATGCGAGCGCCTTCAAACTTACCCACATGCTGATTCTCATTTCCCTCTGCGTTTGATGAATATCAATAAGTAGCCGCGTTAGGGTAATTATTATCTACCCATTAAAGGGTATTCATCTTGTGGGAATAAAAGATGAGAAAAATAAATAAAACCATCCTCGGGACGATGCTGCTGTGCATTGTTCTTGGTGCTGTTATCGTTTTGGCAGGGCAATGGACGTTGCACAAAACCTCAAGCACGGAATTCTGTTTATCGTGTCATACGATGCAGGCACCGTATGAGGAATATACCGGTTCGGTTCACTTTCAGAATCAGAAAGGTATTCGTGCAGAGTGTGCTGATTGTCATATCCCCCAGGGCGGCCTGGATTATCTGGTGGCTAAACTGCGGGCCTCAAAAGATGTTTATCATCAGTTCATAACCAAAAAAATCGATACCCCAGAAAAATTTGAAGAACACCGTCTGGAGATGGCGCAAACCGTTTGGGCACAGCTAAAAGCGAGCGATTCTGCGACCTGCCGTAGCTGTCACAGCATGGACGCGATGGATCTTGCCGCACAAAGCGCAGAGGCCCAGAAAATGCACAAAATGGGCATCGAGGAAAAGCAAACCTGTATTGATTGCCACAAAGGCGTCGCCCATTTCCCACCTGAAATAAAAATGGATGACAGCGCGCTCAAAGGGCTTGAAGCGCAGTCCGCCTCCACCCCTGCTTCGGCAACAGAGCTTTATGCCGTAAGCAACACTGCGCTGGGCGATTTGGGAACCGTTTACCCGGCAACAAAAATGCAGGTTCTGAAAACAACGGACAATACGCGACAGGTCGAGATTCGCGGTAGCCAGATGCAGGGAAATGAACAGGTCATTTACTACGCGGCAGGACAGCGTTTGATTCTTGCCAGCCTGAGTGAAAAAGGTCAGCAATCGCTGAAGATCCTCTCCGACTGGAAAAAAGATGATTACGGCAATGTGTGGCGAGATGTCGTGCTGCAGGGTGAATGGAGCGGTTCCGCTCTCGCCAGCCGTGAACCGATGTGGGATTACGCACGCAAACTCGACAATGTGTACTGCGCGGGCTGCCATGCGCCAATTCCGGCGAATCATTTCACCCTCAACGCCTGGCCTTCAGTAGCAAAAGGGATGGGCGCTCGCACCAATATCAGTGAAAACGAACTGGATATCCTGAGCCGTTACTTCCAGTACAACGCTAAAGACATGAACAAATAAGCGATAAATCAGGAGAAATCATGAAACTCACAAGACGTGACTTTATTAAGACGGCCGGCGCGGCAACCGGGACAATGGCGATTTCTTCGGTGATCCCAATGCCGGCCTGGGCCGAAGGCCAAAATGGCGGAGCGATTCTGACGGCAGCGCGTTGGGGCGCGGTATACGTGGAAGTAAAAGATGGCAAAGTGGTTTCCTCAAAAGGCGCGTTGCCTAAAACGGTGCCGAACTCGTTACAGCAAACCGCGCCGGATCAGGTCCATACCAATATCCGCGTAAAATATCCGATGGTGCGCAAAAGCTATCTGGAAAACCCGGGTAATGCGGATGGTAAACGTGGAAGCGATCCTTTCGTGCGGGTTAGCTGGGAGCAGGCACTGAAACTGATACATGAGCAGCATAGCCGGATCCGTAGCAGCTATGGCCCGGCGTCGATATTTGCTGGTTCTTATGGCTGGCGCTCCAGCGGCGTTCTGCATAAAGCGCAAACCTTACTGCAACGCTATATGAGCATGGCCGGTGGTTACGCAGGTCATACCGGCGATTATTCAACCGGTGCCGCGCAGGTGATCATGCCTTACGTTGTGGGATCGGTTGAAGTCTATGAGCAGCAAACCACCTGGCCGATGGTGCTTGAACACAGTCAGGTCGTGGTGCTGTGGGGGATGAACCCGCTCAATACCCTCAAGATTGCCTGGAGCAGCACGGATGAACAGGGGATTGAATACTTTAATCTGCTGAAGAAATCAGGGAAAAGCGTCATCGCCATCGATCCGATGCGTTCCGAAACCATTGAGTTCTTTGGTGATAATGCAACCTGGATTGCGCCACATATGGGGACCGATGTGGCGATGATGTTAGGGATCGCCCATACGCTGGTGAAGAAAAATCTCCATGACAAAGCCTTCCTGGAAAAATACACCACCGGATATCCGCAGTTTGAAGAGTATTTGCTCGGCAAGAGCGACAAAATAGAGAAAACCGCCGAGTGGGCTTCCGGCGTGTGCGGCGTGCCTGCGGAGCAACTGGAGAAGCTGGCGGAAATTTTCTCCAGCAATCAAACCATGCTCATGGCGGGTTGGGGGATTCAGCGCCAGCAATACGGTGAGCAAAAACACTGGATGCTGGTGACTCTGGCGGCGATGCTGGGGCAAATTGGTACCGAAGGCGGTGGTTTCGGATTCTCTTATCACTATTCCAACGGCGGTAACCCAACGCGTACCGGGGGAGTATTGCCAGCCATCTCCGCCCAAATTGAGGGTGGGTCATCTGCGGGTAACGACTGGGCGGTTTCCGATGCGGTGATCAGCCTGCCGGTAGCGCGAATTGTCGAAGCGCTGGAAAATCCAGGCGGCAAATATCAGCATAACGGTAAAGAGCAAACCTTCCCGGATATCAAAATGATCTGGTGGGCGGGCGGCGCTAACTTTACCCATCATCAGGATACTAACCGTTTAATCAAAGCCTGGCAGAAGCCTGAACTGGTTGTCATCTCTGAGTGCTACTGGACCGCAGCGGCCAAACATGCCGATATAGTTCTGCCGATAACCACGTCGTTTGAGCGCAACGATCTGACCATGACCGGTGATTACAGTAACCAACATCTGGTGCCGATGAAGCAGGTCATTGAGCCGCAGTTTGAAGCACGCAGTGATTTTGACGTCTTTGCCGATCTGGCGGAGATGCTCAAGCCTGGCGGTAAGGCGGTCTACACCGAGGGCAAAGATGAAATGGCGTGGCTGAAGCAGTTCTATGATGCCGCACAAAAAGCCGCCCGCGCCCAGCGTATCGCCATGCCTCAGTTCAACGCGTTTTGGCAGCAAAACAAACTGATCGAAATGCGTGAGAATGAAAAGAATAACAAATATGTACGCTACGCGGATTTCCGCAGCGATCCGGTGATGAATGCGCTTGGAACGCCGAGCGGTAAGATAGAAATCTACTCAAAAACGATTGAAGGCTATCAATACAAAGATTGTCCGCCGCATGCGTCATGGATTGAACCCGATGAATGGAAAGGAACTGCGGATAAAGATCAACTGCAGCTACTGACGGCGCACCCGGCACATCGTCTGCATAGTCAGTTGAATTACGCTTCGCTGCGCAAAGAGTACGCGATTGCCAATCGTGAGCCGGTAACGATTCACCCGGATGATGCGAAAGCCAGAGGTATTGCCGAAGGCGATCTGGTACGCGTATGGAACGCGCGTGGACAGGTGCTGGTGGGGGCACACATCAGTGACGGTATCAAACCGGGAATTATCTGTATCCATGAAGGCGCATGGCCAGATATTGAGAACGGTATCTGCAAAAATGGCGGCGCGAACGTGCTGACGGCGGATATCCCAACCTCAAGGCTGGCGAATGGCTGCGTGGGGAATACCAGCCTGGTATACGCAGAGAAATTCACCGGCGAAGCGCCAAAACTCACCGTCTTTGATGAGCCAGCAATCGTCACTCTGTAATGATGGTTGAAAAGCGGGGGCCGTAAGGCTCCCGCTTTTTATTGCTGGTATGGCAATGTCTTACCGCCGTTACTCTGCCAGCACAATCACATCTCCCGTTGCTGGGGCGCCAGTTCCCGGTAGCCACAATCGACCCCACGAACCGGTGCAATGACAGCCGAGTAGTTTTTCTGGTTGTTGTTGCTTAATAAATTGTCGGGTTCGCCATAGCTTAGCGGGGGAGGCAGTGCGTAAATGGAACCCACCGACGAGGGCGTAAATTTGGTTAACGCCGGTGATGTTTTGACAATGGCGTACGATATTCTCTATTCCACGATGCCCGCATCCGGTAATGATGACTAACCCGCGATCAGATTTATAGATCAATACGCCTTCGTCGCTGATGTAATCCGGTTGAGGTATTTTCTCGCTAATAACGCCATAGGCCTGTGGAGTGGCGACACTAATTTCCCCGGACCACAAAAATCGATCGCTGATCGCCAACGGTTCACGGGTGTATTCCATGATTAGTCGAGAGTAGTCGTTATCACGCGAGAGTTTTTTTATTTTTCTTGGCGTTCCCGCCAGGGTTATTGAGGCGTACCGCTCGCAAGCTATTTGGGGATGGCAAATGATACGACTGTTATCCGCCAGCCACGGCACGCCGCCACAGTGATCGTAATGGCCGTGCGAAAGAACCACGGCGGTCAATTGCGTCAGGTCTACGCCCATTTGCGCGGCGTTAAGTATGAAGCTGTCGTCCGGGCCGGTATCAAATAGTATGGTGGTGGTTTCATCCTGAACTAACAGACTTAATCCAGGCTTTGCCCGTAATGATTTATCTGCGCTCGCAGCGCGCCTGTTTTCAAGCAATACCGTGAGGGTTAATGCCATGCCTGACTCCAGTATTAAAACGGCATACTGTAATACATGACCGTTGAGAGCGCTGTGATCGCAGCGCTCTTTGTGCTGACTTAGCGGTGATAGTAATGGCCGTCATCATCGGAGTGATGGTGACTATGCCGCCACGCATGCTGGTTCTCCCTTTGCTCACGCTCCTGGCGTTCATGCTCTTTATCACGGTTGGCTTCACGGTTTTTGTGATTAGCGATCGCCGTGGCAACTGCTGCGGCCCCAATACCAGCAGCGGCTGCAGAAAGATAAGGATGTTCGGCACAGCCCGACAGACTAGCCATAATAACCAACGTGGAAATCAGTTTTTTCATTGTGGCGGTATCCGTTACTCGCGCACAATTTTGCCAGCATTCCCGGCATCGCTGTCATTCCAGCTACCGCGACCATTCGTTTTAATGGTGTAAGTGGCATAGCCGACACGGAAGGTCATCGTATCCTGATAGGTATTTACGTCACGCACTTCATTACCATTGACGTACACGCTGGAACCCTCGACGTGAATATCAACGCTGCGTTGACCATTGGCAAATTTGGCTACGTAATTTCCGCTGAATTTGCCGTAAATATCGGCATTATCGTGGTTATCCCGGTCAGCGGTATTTTGCTGCTCTTCACCATGATGATGATGACGGCTCTGCTGGCTGTTGCCGTTCTCAATAAAACCATGATCGCGGTTCCACTGATAGGATTTATTGATATCGCAGCCATTGAGTTCACTCATTTGTGTACAACCTGAATGTTCATACTTTTTCTGCATTGCCGGGGTAATTGCGCATGCTGTTGTGGCCGTTGTCAGGCCGAGGACAAAGAGGGTCAGCAGACGTTTTTTCATTTTTTTGCTCACTATCATCATTAAGTTTATTTATAGGAATACGAACTGTTCGAATGTCATGTTTACGACGACGGCAGTCTCCCATTAAATATTAATGACGCATACCAGGGGGAATCCTAATTTATATTAATGGTGAGGGTGTGGGGGCTGTAATATGCAACATTACAAGCAGGTGAATTACGTAGTTTATACAAGTGAGATAAAACGCTTAATTATATTTACTTTTTAATGAAGTGTTTAAAGAAATATTAATATTGACATTAACGGCAGGAACGCAGGCTTGTAAATGTACAGGCCTGCCTGGCGCGTTTTGTCCGCAATATTCATACATAGCGTATTGATGGACATTTTATTCAACACAGGGCAACGTTACCCTTGCGAGGGGATCTGTGCGCGGTGCTGCCTGGCCTGAACCTCATGGGCATATGAATGACCGTTATTCACTGACTGGTGAACGACCATCGCTTTTTCATGTTTATTCATTTGTGAAAAAGGGCGTGCCTGGGATGGCGTTGACGTTGAATTATTCGTCTGCGCGACGTGTTCTTGCGCCATTTGTTGATGTGCAGGGGCACCGCTGTTATTCATCATTTCATGGGCCGCTGCGGCCTGCTGATGCATTTTGGGTGTGTCGGCCGCATTAACGCCAGCTGAAATAAAAAACGCGATAGCGAAAAAAGAGGATATCTTATTCATCATATTTCTCCTGTTGGGGTTTACGGAAGAAATTATAATTGGTGAGGGCTGTCAGCGGCGTGACAGGACTATGACGGTTACGTCAGAGAATCGGTGATGATATATATACCGGTCATACTTCAAGCTGCATATGCGTTGGCTGCGCTCGTTCACCCCCAGTCATTTACTTAAGTAAGTGACCGGGGATTCCCTCTCTTGCCGCCTTCCTGTAACTCGAATTGTTTAAGGTATCAACGCCATTATCATAAATTACATCGCATGCTTGGGCAGCGTCAGAATAAAACGGGTGGCAAGCTGATCGGATGTCACCGAGACTTTCCCCTGATGGGCGATAACAATCGATTTCACAATCGCCAGGCCAATACCGCTGCCTTCGCCTTTACGCTGTCGCGAAGGGTCAACCCGATAAAAACGATCAAATAGCCGCGATAGATGCTGTGGGGGAATGGGGGGGCCGGGATTTTCCACGACTATCTGGACCAGGCCATCCGCCTCTTTCACCCGCACGGTTACCGACTCGCCTTTTGGCGTGTAGCGCATGGCATTTGAAAGCAGATTACTCATTGCCCGGCGTAGCATTAACGGATCGCCTGAAACCCAGCATGCGCGTCCTTCAAAACGTAAGCCCACCTCGCGCTCTTCTGCCCAGGCTTCGAAAAAGTCGAACACTTTACCAACCTCATCGGCCAGATTAAGCGCTGTCTTTTCCGGGATAAGCTGATTGTTGTCTGCCTGCGCCAGAAACAGCATGTCGCTTACCATTTTCGACATACGACCAAACTCTTCAAGATTGGAATACAGCACGTCTTCCAGCTCTTTTTGGCTACGGGTTTGGCTGAGCGCAATTTCCGTTTGCGTGACCAGGTTGGTTATTGGCGTGCGGATCTCATGGGCAATATCCGCCGAGAAGTTCGACTGACGTTTAAATACATCCTCGATGCGTTCGATCATGTGATTAAACGAACTTACCAGTTGTTCCAGTTCAATAGGGACCGCTTGCGGATCGAGGCGCACATCAAGATCTTTTGAGGTGATATTTTGGATGCGCCGACTGACATTACGGATCGGTTCATGGCCTTTATACACAGCGAACAGCACGATAAATACAATCATCATGCTAATCAGCGATGCCGTCATAATCAGTTTGTTTTTCAGGTCGTTAATATAGTGCAGATGAAAATCGATCGATAACGCCAAATACAACGTATATGCCGCTTTTCCATCAGTCAGCTTTCCTACCGGCAGGCGAATCATTCGCCAGTTAGACGACGTTTTTTGTCCGTGAATATGTTTGGACGTTTGCAGTGTAGGGCCGGATATAATAAAAACATCGCTGGCATGGGCATTTTTATCCGGTCTTGCGCTGGCGATAAATTGCCGGAGATCCGGCGCATTTGGCGAATGAAAAATGGCTTTCTGCTTACTGTCTTCCAGAGAAATAATGACGTTCGAGTAGCCCTCTACCACGTTTTTTAGCGTTTCCAGACGGCGTGATTCTGGCTCGTTGGGTTGGTTAATAATCCGCTCCAGCGTGGCGCTGATCTCTTGCAAATCATTGATGTCCTGCTCGGCGAAATGGACCTTCACGGAGTGGATCATTATCCATGCAAAGGCGAAAAATGAAGCGATCGTCGCCAGACTGATAAAAAAGGTCAGTCGTGTCGCCAGCGAAAAAGGGCGCCGCCATCGTTTACTGGGCATCAGGAACCTCAAGCATATATCCCACGCCGCGTACGGTCTGAATCAGTTTCGGCTCAAAATCGTTATCAATTTTGGCGCGCAGACGCTTAACGGCGACGTCGATGGCATTGGTATCGCTGTCAAAATTCATATCCCAGACCTGGGAAGCGATCAGTGAGCGGGGTAAAACTTCCCCTTGATGACGCAGGAAAAACTCAAGCAGCGTAAACTCTTTGCTGGTCAGGGTAATACGCGTCCCGCTGCGGGTGACTTTTCTGCTGACCAGATCGACCATTAAATCCGCGACCTGAAACTGGCTTTCGACAATCACCGCCGCCCCGCGGCGCAGCAGCGTTCTGACCCGCGCCAGCAGTTCGGCGAAGGCGAACGGTTTGACCAGATAATCATCAGCGCCTAATTCCAGACCCTTAACCCGATGTTCGATGGTACCCAGCGCGGTGAGGAGAAGAATGGGCATCCCTTTGTTAGCGGAACGCAGCATCCGTACGATATCCCAGCCGTTTACATCCGGCAGCATGATGTCGAGTATGAGCAGGTCGTAATCGCCGGTCATCGCCAGGTGGTACCCGTTCAGGCCGTTATCCGCTAAATCCACGACAAAACCCGCTTCCGTCAGGCCTTTCGTCAGGTATTCACCGGTTTTTTTCTCATCTTCGACTATCAACACCTTCATCGCATTCTCCTTCTCACACGGGTTGTGCGGACTTTCAATTCTAGGGAAGCGGGATCGGATAGCAATCGGTTATTGGGAAAATGACAGTTTTGTCATTTTCCTGTCACCGCTTAAACAGAGTCACTTCGTTAAAGTACAACGCTATAAATTCCTACATTTTTTAGGGCCATCAGTCCGGTCAGGACGAGAAGAACTATGAGCAAATTTAAGCTTCTTACCCTCAGCGCTGTATTCGTTCTCGCCGGTTGTTCATTGGCGCCGGACTATCAGCGTCCGACATTGCCTGTGCCGCAGCAATTCTCCTTAAGCCAGAACGCCCTGGTTTCTGCACCGGTGGGATATCAGGACACGGGCTGGCGGAGCTTCTTCGTTGACTCCCAGGTAAAGGCGCTGATTGGCGAGGCGCTGGTCAATAACCGCGATTTACGTATGGCAGTGCTAAAAGTTCAGGAAGCGAGAGCGCAATATGGCGTCACGGACGCTGACCGCTACCCGCAACTCACGGCAGGTTCCAGCGGTACTTACAGCGGTAAATTAAAAGGTGATAGCAGCACCGATCGTGAATTCGAAGCTGGACTCAATCTCAGTTTCGATCTGGACTTCTTTGGGCGGCTGAAGAATATGAGTGAAGCTGAGCGACAGAATTTCTTTGCCAGCGAAGAGGCGCGTCGGGCGGTACACATCTCATTAATCTCCAACGTATCGCAAAGTTATTTCAATCAGCGTCTGGCTTATGCACAACTGCAAATTGCCGAAGAAACGCTGCAAAACTATCAGCGTTCTTACGCTTTTGTTGAGAAGCAGTTGCTGACCGGAAGCACCAACGTGCTGGCGCTGGAACAGGCGCGGGGCGTGATTGAAAGCACGCGCAGCGAAATCGCGAAGCGTAAAGGTGAACTGGCGCAGGCCAACAACGCGCTGCAACTGTTGCTGGGTACGTACGGGAAATTACCCAACGACCAGATGCGCAGCAGCGGGGATATTAAACCAGTAACGCTGCCGCCATCACTCTCGTCGCAAATCCTGTTGCAGCGCCCGGATATTTTGGAAGCTGAACACGGATTAATGGCGGCGAATGCCAATATCGGCGCCGCACGGGCAGCGTTTTTCCCGTCGATTACCTTGACCAGTTCGGTTTCCAGCAGCAGCAGCGATCTTTCCAGCTTATTTAATGCGACCAGCGGCATGTGGAATTTTGTCCCCAAAATAGATATTCCCATTTTTAACGCCGGACGTAATCAGTCCAATCTCGACCTCGCTGAAATTCGCCAACAGCAGTCGGTGGTGAATTACGAACAAAAAATTCAGAACGCGTTTAAAGAGGTGGCGGATGCGCTGGTGTTGCGCCAAAGCATTGCCGATCAAATTAGCGGTCAGCAGCGCTACCTGACGTCATTGCAAATCACCTTACAACGCGCCAGAGCGCTTTATCAAAATGGTGCGGTTAGCTACATCGAAGTACTGGACGCCGAACGTTCTTTATTCGCTACGCAGCAATCGCTGCTCGATCTTAATTACGCCCAACAGGTTAATGAAATTAAGCTGTTTGCTGCCTTAGGCGGCGGTTGGGTGGAGTAATCCTTAATATTAACTTTTCAGGAGCATCAAGTATGAATACTACCGCCAAAGCCGTGTTGTTTAGCTTTTTCTCTGTGGTCATGTTTAACGCTCAGGCCAATGAGCATCAGCATGGCGAGATGATGAACATGCAGCCAGCGGCCCAACAGGAAGACGTCATTAGCGCCACCGGGGTGATTGAAGCTATTGATAAAGAAAGTAAAAAAATCACGATCAAGCATGATCCCATTCCCGCGGTGAACTGGCCTGCCATGACGATGCGTTTTACGCGGGTTGCCGACACCAAGGCTGACGATATTAAACCCGGCGATAAGGTTGCGTTTACGTTTGTTCAGCAGGGAAATATCTCTGTGTTACGCGATATTCACATCAGTAAATAACGTTCTCGCTGGTCTCTTTTATTCTTGCCCGGATTCTTCGAAATTCGGGTGAGACTATCGCGCAATGGAAATCACTATGGCGTCTTTAAATATTAAAAATACCGCGCTTATTCTCGCTGGCATGATTGCCGGTGGGGTTATTTCTGTCGGTATTTATACTTATTATTCATCAGCAAACGTAACGGCTGAAACCGGGCAGGCTTCGCAAAAAGAAGCCAGAAAAGTGTTGTTCTGGTATGACCCCATGTACCCGAACACGCGCTTTGATAAGCCGGGTAAATCACCGTTTATGGATATGGATCTGATCCCCAAATATGCCGATGAAGAGACCGCGAGCGCGTCAGCGCCTGGCGTGCGTATCGATCCTACTCAGACCCAAAATTTGGGTCTGAAAACAGAACCTGTGCGCCGTGGCCCGCTGCACTATGCGCAAACTTTCCCGGCTAACGTTAGCTATAACGAATACCAGTTTGTTATTGTCCAGGCTCGCTCCGCAGGCTTTATCGAGAAGGTTTACCCGCTAACCGTGGGCGACAAAATTAAGCAAGGTGCGCCGCTTATCGATCTGACGATTCCCGACTGGGTTGAGGCGCAGAGCGAATATTTGTTACTGCGGGAGACCGGCGGCAGTGCGACGCAGGTGGAAGGGATTCTGGAGAGATTACGTCTGGCCGGTATGCCGGAAGCGGATATTCAGCGCTTAAAATCGACGCGTAAAATTCAGACCCGCTTTACCCTGAAAGCCCCTATTGATGGGGTGATTACCGCATTCGATTTGCGTACCGGCATGAACATTTCCAAAGACAATGTGGTCGCGAAAATTCAGGGGATGGACCCGGTATGGGTCAGCGCGTCGGTCCCGGAATCTATCGCCTGGCTGATCAACGACGCCTCGCAATTTACCATCACTGTGCCCGCCTGGCCGGATAAGCCTTTCACCATTAGCAAGTGGAATATCTTGCCTAGTGTCGATGCCACCACGCGTACGCTGCAGATCCGTTTGCAGGTCAATAACCCTGATGAGGCGCTCAAGCCGGGGATGAATGCTTACCTGCAACTGAAAACGCAAAGTGAACCGATGCTGCTGATCCCCTCTAAGGCGTTGATTGATACAGGCACCGAGCAACGGGTGATCACCGTCGATAACGAAGGTCGATTTGTACCGAAGCAGGTTGCGGTATTCCATGAATCTCAAGGGCTGACGGCTATCCGCTCAGGCCTGACTGAAGGTGAAAAAGTGGTGTCCAGTGGTCTGTTCCTGATTGATTCCGAGGCGAATATCTCTGGCGCACTGGACCGTATGCGCGCGCAGAACAGTGGTGCGCAAGACGCATCCGCAAAGCCAGCCCAGGCGACCCATTCACACTGAGGACATGATAAATGATTGAATGGATTATCCGCCGTTCGGTGGCAAACCGTTTTCTGGTGATGATGGGGGCGCTGTTTCTCAGTATCTGGGGAACCTGGACCATCATTAATACCCCGGTTGATGCGTTGCCCGATCTCTCTGATGTTCAGGTGATCGTCAAAACCAGCTATCCAGGGCAGGCACCGCAAATCGTTGAAAATCAGGTGACTTACCCGCTGACCACCACCATGCTGTCGGTACCGGGCGCGAAGACCGTGCGTGGTTTCTCGCAGTTTGGTGATTCCTATGTGTACGTCATTTTCGAAGATGGCACCGATCCTTACTGGGCGCGCTCGCGCGTACTGGAGTATCTCAACCAGGTTCAGGGAAAATTACCGGCAGGGGTCAGCGCGGAGATGGGACCGGACGCCACGGGCGTCGGCTGGATCTTTGAATATGCGCTGGTCGATCGCAGCGGTAAACACGATCTGGCAGAGTTACGTACTCTTCAGGACTGGTTTTTAAAGTATGAGTTAAAAACGATTCCGAACGTGGCAGAGGTGGCCTCGGTAGGCGGCGTGGTTAAACAGTACCAGGTTGTTATCGACCCGATGAAGCTGACGCAATATGGCATCAGCCTGGCGGAGGTGAAATCTGCACTGGATACGTCGAATCAGGAGGCGGGCGGCTCGTCTGTTGAGATGGCTGAAGCGGAATATATGGTCCGTGCCAGTGGGTATCTACAAACGCTTGATGACTTCAATAATATCGTCCTGAAAACAGGGGCCGACGGTGTACCTGTTTATCTGCGCGATGTCGCGCGTGTGCAGATTGGGCCGGAAATGCGCCGTGGGATCGCCGAACTGAATGGTGAAGGCGAAGTGGCGGGCGGGGTGGTAATTCTGCGTTCCGGTAAAAATGCGCGTGAAGTGATCTCCGCCGTTAAAGCCAAACTCGACACCCTGAAAAGCAGCCTGCCGGAAGGCGTTGAGGTAGTTACAACATACGATCGCAGTCAGCTCATCGATCGCGCTATTGATAACCTGAGCTATAAGCTGCTGGAAGAGTTTATCGTTGTTGCGCTGGTGTGTGCGCTGTTCCTGTGGCATCTGCGTTCGGCGCTGGTGGCGATTATTTCCCTACCGCTGGGACTGTGTATCGCGTTTATCGTGATGCATTTCCAGGGGCTGAACGCCAATATCATGTCGCTTGGGGGCATTGCCATTGCCGTCGGGGCCATGGTCGATGCCGCGATTGTGATGATTGAAAACGCCCATAAGCGGCTCGAAGAGTGGGGACATCAGCATCCGGATGAAAAACTGGATAACGCAACGCGCTGGAAGGTCATTACCGATGCCTCGGTAGAGGTCGGCCCGGCATTGTTCATCAGCTTGCTGATTATCACCCTGTCGTTTATCCCTATTTTCACGCTCGAGGGGCAAGAGGGGCGACTGTTCGGCCCGCTGGCGTTCACCAAAACGTATGCCATGGCAGGCGCGGCGTTTCTGGCTATTGTCGTCATTCCGATCCTGATGGGATTCTGGATCCGTGGCAAAATTCCGGCGGAAAGCAGTAACCCGCTTAACCGTTTCCTGATCCGTATTTATCATCCGCTGTTGTTGAAGGTGCTGCATTGGCCTAAAACCACCCTGCTGGTGGCGGTGCTTTCGATACTGACGGTTATCTACCCGCTGAATAAAGTCGGTGGTGAATTCCTGCCGCAGATTAACGAAGGCGATCTACTGTATATGCCGTCAACTCTGCCGGGGATTTCGGCGGCGCAGGCGGCGGATATGCTGCAAAAAACCGACAAGCTGATCATGACCGTTCCGGAAGTGGCGCGTGTGTTTGGTAAAACCGGTAAGGCGGAAACCGCAACGGATTCCGCGCCGCTGGAAATGGTCGAAACAACGATCCAACTGAAGCCGCAGGATCAGTGGCGTCCGGGGATGACGATGGACAAAATCATCGCCGAACTCGACAAAACCGTGCGCTTGCCAGGGCTGGCGAATCTGTGGGTTCCGCCTATTCGTAACCGTATCGACATGCTTTCTACCGGCATCAAAAGCCCGATTGGGATAAAGGTGTCAGGTAACGTTCTGGCTGATATCGACGCCACGGCGGAACAAATCGAAGAGGTAGCCAGAACCGTGCCGGGCGTCGCTTCGGCGCTGGCTGAGCGGCTGGTGGGTGGGCGCTATATTAATGTGGACATTAATCGGGAGAACGCAGCCCGCTACGGTATGACCGTCGGCGCGGTACAGTTGTTTGTCACCTCCGCGGTCGGAGGCGCGATGGTGGGCGAAACGGTGGAAGGGATTGCACGTTATCCGATTAACCTTCGCTATGCGCAGAGCTATCGTGATAGCCCGGAAGCGCTGCGTAATCTGCCCATTCTGACGCCCATGAAGCAGCAAATCACGCTGGCTGATGTTGCAGATGTGACAGTGGTTTCTGGTCCGTCGATGTTGAAAACCGAAGATGCGCGACCCACCAGTTGGATTTATATCGACGCCCGCGACCGTGACATGGTTTCGGTGGTGAACGATCTGAAAAAAGCGATCGCTGAAAACGTACAGTTAAAGCCGGGGACCAGCGTGGCGTTTTCCGGGCAGTTCGAGCTGCTTGAACGCGCCAGCCATAAGCTCAAACTGATGGTGCCGATGACGCTGATGATTATCTTCGTCCTGCTTTATCTGGCTTTCCGTCGCTTTGGTGAAGCGCTGCTGATTATTACCAGCGTGCCCTTTGCGCTGGTAGGGGGGATCTGGTTCCTCTACTGGATGGGGTTCCATATGTCGGTTGCGACCGGAACCGGGTTTATCGCCCTGGCTGGCGTTGCCGCGGAGTTTGGCGTAGTGATGCTGATGTACTTGCGCCATGCTATTGAAGCCGAGCCTGCGCTGGAAAATCCGCAAACCTTTACGGCGGATAAGCTGGATGAAGCGTTGTATCACGGCGCGGTGCTGCGCGTGCGTCCGAAAGCGATGACCGTGGCGGTGATTATCGCGGGCCTGTTGCCAATCTTGTGGGGGACAGGGGCGGGCTCAGAAGTGATGAGCCGCATTGCCGCGCCGATGATTGGCGGCATGATTACCGCGCCATTGCTGTCGCTGTTTATTATTCCGGCAGCTTATAAGCTGATGTGGCTGCACAGGCATCGCAGCCAAAAGTAATGCCTTGAAGCGCTCGCCTGCGTCGGTTTTGTTGCCGAAGCAGGCGGTGCGTTATGCCGCCAGCGCTTTCACGCGTTTGCGGTACTCGCCCGGCGTGCAGCCAAATCCCCGTAAAAAGACTTTGTGAAACGATGATTCGCTGGCGTAACCCACCGACTCGGCAATAACGATCAACGGCTGCGATCCGCGTGACAGCATCTGGGCGGCGAATTGCAGGCGTAGCTCGGTTAACACCGCCAGCGGCGTGGAGTTTGATACTTCACGGAATAGCTGCGCAAAGCTGGCCCGCGACATATGGGCACGCTTTGCGAGTTCTTCGACAGTCCAGGGAAAAGCCGGTGACTCCAGCATCATGAAGACAACGGCACCCAGCCTTGGGTGCAGCAGTAAATTCAGCACATTTTTAGCGGGTGTCGGCTGGGCTAGCCACTCGCGAACGGCTAACGCGAACAGCGTAGCGCATTGCTGGCTGCAAACGATGTTGGAGCCAGGCAGATCGTTGATGTATTCCTGCTGCATCAGCGCAATCATGGCCTTCAGCCAGTGGCTAATGGGACTGTCATCTTCTGGTGCCAGTATTAATACTTCCGGAAGGGCGGTTAAAAAATAGCGTGAAGATGCCTGCAATCGCAGGCTTCCGCAGACAATATGCGTTTGTTCTTCCCCTGTCTGGCACAGCCGATGCGCGGAGTTTTGAGGCAGAATGACTATTGTTCCAGGGCGTAACGTAGAAGACGTTCCGTCTGGCATATCCAGTTGAGCAAATCCCTGGGTTACCGTATGCCAGCGGATAACGGACAGCTCGCCCGCCGCGTGCGGCAGTTGCCAGTCCCTGCTCAGCAGGCAGTTTTGATCAATCGAGCCCTGCGGGTCGTTAAGCATAAGTAATCGGCTAAGTGCATCCATAAAGACTCCTGAGCAGTTCTTGTTGATGCTTGTCGAGATAAAGTAACGCTGTTACTCATTATTTCTTAAATAAATTTATGGTGTTAGTTTATTGTCCCGATGGATTGAGTGGAAGAGAGATAGTAGTGATTTAGACGATTTGACAGTAATTTGCGCGATATGGATACATTGTTCATGCATCGTTAAACCTATACTTCAGTTCAACAAACGAACAGTGACATGGCGGAGAGACAGCATGAATCAGTATCAGGCGATTATTATCGGATTTGGCAAAGCGGGTAAAACGCTGGCGGCTACCCTGGCGAAAACGGGCTGGCGAGTGGCGATTATTGAACAGTCAAACACCATGTATGGCGGGACATGTATCAATATCGGCTGCATTCCCACCAAAACCCTGGTACACGATGCTGAACTTCAGCATGACTTTGCTGCGGCGATGCTGCGCAAGGCCTCCGTTGTCAGCTTTCTGCGTGATAAAAATTTCCATAATCTTGCCGATCTGGAAAATGTAGATGTGATTGAAGGCCGTGCTGAATTCATTGATAACCATACGGTGCGGGTCGTGCAGCCAACAGGCGAGATTGAACTAAGCGGCGAAAAGATCTTTATTAATACCGGCGCACAGGCAACGATGCCAAACGTGGCAGGGTTAATGACTACACCGGGTGTGTTTGACAGTACCGGGTTGTTAAATTTGACGCAACGTCCGGAACGTTTGGGGATTTTGGGCGGCGGTTATATTGGTATTGAATTCGCATCAATGTTTGCCAACTTTGGCAGTAAGGTCACCATTTATGAAGCCGCCCCACTGTTTTTAGCCCGCGAAGATCGGGATATTGCCGACGCTATCGCCAACATTTTACGCGACAAAGGGGTTGAGATTATCCTCAATGCCAGGGTGCAGGCGGTTTCGTCCCATGACGGCGCGGTGCAGGTGCAAATGCCGGAAGGCGTCCAGACTGTGGATGCGCTACTGGTGGCATCGGGCCGCAAACCGGCAACTGAAAATCTGCAGTTGCAGAATGCGGGTGTGGATGTCAACGAGCGCGGTGCCATTGTGGTGAATAAATATCTGCGTACTTCGGCAGACAATATCTGGGCCATGGGCGATGTGACGGGGGGGTTACAATTTACCTATATCTCGCTGGATTACTTCCGTATTGTGCGCGACAACCTGTTAGGCGAGGGATTACGTAACACCGGTGATCGCCAAAACGTACCGTATTCTGTCTTTATGACGCCGCCGCTTTCCCGTGTGGGGATGACAGAAGAACAAGCTCGCGCCAGCGGCGCGGCGGTCCAGGTTGTCACCCTGCCTGTCGCGGCTATCCCGCGTGCACGGGTGATGAATGACACGCGTGGCGTACTTAAAGCGGTGGTAAATCGCGAAACGAAACAGATATTAGGCGTATCGCTGCTGTGCGTGGATTCTCATGAGATGATTAATATCATTAAAACCGTTATGGATGCTGGTTTACCTTACACGACATTGCGCGATCAAATATTTACTCATCCGAGCATGAGCGAATCACTGAACGATCTCTTCTCTCTAATAAAATAATAATATAGTTTGCATGATTGCCCCACCTGTGTGGGGCTTTTTTTTATCATATATAAAGAAATACTCATGAACAGTTATTCTGGCGTTATGGAGGAAATAAGATAAGCAACAATGTTTTATTCTATTACGAGTGAAATCACTTGTTAATGGAAATAGAAATGAACATGCTTAAAACTTCATTATTGTTGACTGCTTTACTGACTGCGCCGGTGACATTTTCTGCACTGGCACAGCAGCCAGTCGAAGTAGCCCGCGTCAGCGTGTCGGCAATTGCCGCCGCACCTTCTGTTGTTGAACATGCAATCGCCAGACTGGCGCAGGAAAATAAGGCAACTTCCTGGAAAATCACCTCAATGCGCATTGATAGCAGCACTCACGCAACCGCAATTTTGTACAAGTGAGGAGAGTCTGAATGGAAAAGTATCTGCGTTTACTCAGCAAGGGCGATAGAATTGGATTAACATTGATTCGCCTGAGTATTGCCATTGTTTTTATCTGGATTGGCTTAATGAAATTTGTACCTTACGAAGCCGATAGTATTACGCCATTTGTTGCCAATAGTCCGGTAATGTCATTTTTTTATGAACATCCAGAAGAATATAAGCAGCATTTAACCCACGAAGGTGAGTTTAAACCGCAGGAGCGGGAATGGCAGAAGGCGAATAACACCTATACGTTCTCCAATGGCCTGGGCGTAGTCGAAGTGCTGATCGCATTGCTGGTGCTGGCTAATCCTGTTAGCCGTTGGTTGGGATTAATTGGTGGCGTACTGGCATTTGCTACTCCGATTGTGACGTTATCATTTTTAATTACCACACCGGAAGCATGGGTGATGCCACTGGGCGATTTGCACCACGGTTTTCCGTACTTGTCCGGAGCCGGGCGTCTGGTGTTGAAAGACACATTAATGCTGGCGGGAGCGGTGATGATCATCGCAGATTCATCGCGATCAATTATTAAGCAAAAGTATTGAATTTTTAACGTTGTACCCTCTGTAAGACAGTAAGCCTCTATAGTTCGATTCGGTAATTACCGGGCCAGCAGGATGCTGGCCTTTTTTCTGCCCTAAGGTAAATTTATTTTACAGGTGAAATATAATTATTCACTTTTTCACAATAACTAGTCGGAGCTATATTCCTGGTTAATGATATAGTGCAGTAAGCATTTTCTCTTCTTCTTGCGATAGCACGCCAGTCCGCATACTGCGTGGTCCTTCCATCAAAATCCATTCATTTCCCTCTATTTTTTTCTGTGTAGTTCTTGCTATTTGTTATCTCAAAATGACATCTCAAAAAATTTTATTATTCTCTTTTGTTATAGTTAGCCAACAACTTCATGTGGTTTTAGGCATGGCTTCAGCTAGAATTAACTTTGATTAAATGTTTTTACGTATCAATAAATGGCTAAAGATAGTTAAAAACTTAATTTTTAACCAACTGTTCGACATGGAATCCACTATGGTAATTAAGCACCAGGGGTGGATGCTGATCTTGCGTTTTGTGAGTAACCAAAAGCGAGACATATCTTAAATATGGAAATAAGGGTTTTAGAATGAGCTTTGGATTAGCAAAGGACAACAAGTTTGAAATCATCGCTACCCTTCGTGAAGAGTTGCACAAGAAAACGAAACTTGAAGTTTTATGTGAAAACCATAGTGTTATCACGCAGTTAGAGAAGATTGATTTCGAGCGGTTTGTCATCTCCGGACACGAAGACATTGTTCCTGAAAAGGTCCAGTACTTTATCCTGCACAGTGAGAGTGGGATTGTAAAATTTAGTGCCAGATTCGAACAAACCTTATCAGCAGGTGTACAAGCAGGATTATCCTACTTCATCCCGGATATGATTTTCTTTGCCCAGCAGCGACAAAATCAGCGTTTTTCCTTCCTGAAGGGTTACGACTTTTTCTGTTTTGGTCGTTACAAAAACGGAGAAAACTACTCTCTGAAGATTAAAAACATCTCGCAGGGCGGTTGTGCATTAATTGTTAAAGATGTGAACTCCCGTTTTCTCTATAAAGATGCGGTGATTAAAAATGCCGCGCTGGATTTTGATACGTTTGGCAGTTTACAGCTGGATTTGAAAGTGATCGATGTCGTCATGATCAATGAATTTGATGAGGATAATCAATTGTATGCCTGTCATCAGATTTCATGTGAGTTCGATTTTAAAAATCGTCGTGAAGAGGCAGAGGTCGAGAAGATTATTATTAAATTTTTAATGAGTAACAAGATTTGATGCTGATAAGGAGCGATGAACAGGATGTTGATGTGTGGCAGTGATAATTTTGTGGGCAACGGTTTGTTCGCCTACCTGACAAGTAAACATGTACCGATACAAACATTCCAGTTTGAGGATATGTTGCATCAGTCATCATTATGCCAGCATCAAACCATGGTTTTTAATATCATTGATAACGAACAACCATGTTCAACTATCGTGCAGTTTTTGAATAAAAACCGCTTCAAGTTTTATAATAATGTCGTGGTAATTATTGCTGATAGTTTGGTGGCGAAATTATGTGTAGAGTTATTATATGTTGAAAAAACGATAGTTTTGACGGAGAAATCTTCACTGCGCGATTTCGGTCAACTGGCGTCGTTAACAGCCGGGAAATGGAATCCCCGGCTGTATCGCTCACAGAAAAGATTAACCGAGAGAGAGCAGCAGATTCTGAATTTATTGGTAAACGGATATACCGCCAGAGAAATTTCAGAGTTAGTTAGCCTGAATTATAAAACTATCCAGGCGCATAAAATGAGGGTCGTCACCAAGCTGGGACTGACCAATACCTCGGAATTAAATAAATTAATTGTCAGATTTACCCATCGTATGTCTTTTTTACCCTAACCTGGCCATTCTATTCTGATGTAACACACCTAATAGTAGATACAATTCGGGAGTGATATTGACTGGTTTTTAATTTTTATGATTTGTTGAGGGAGAGAGGAATGTTTAATTCTAGTGAGGTGTTAACCGCGCTTGAAAAGGCATTGAATACCAGTCAGCTTTATATGGTTTATCAACCAATTTTTAATTTGCGTAATCAGCGTATTAGCGGGTTTGAAGCATTAATGCGTTGGAATAGCCCCCAGATGGGGATGATCTCTCCCGATGTTTTTATTACCTTGCTGGAAGACAGCGGCAATATCATATCAATTGAAGATATGGTTACCCACACTCCCTGGGATGTGGCAACCCGTTGGCCAGAGCCCCTTGTATTGTCCGTCAATATTTCCGCGCTTGAATTCTGCGATCCGCTGTTACCCCAACGTGTCAGAAAAAATCTTACTGTATGTGGTCTCCCGCCCCATCGATGCCAGATAGAGGTCACGGAAACGTCGCCGCTGTGCGACAGTCAGGTCGCGGCTAAAAATATGACGGAGCTGAAGGCGATCGGGGTCAAAATTGCCCTTGATGATTTTGGAACCGGCCACGCCAATCTTAACTATCTGTTGAAATATCCTTTTGATACCTTAAAAATTGATAAGGAATTTATCGCCGGCATTGAACCCGATACCCGTTCAACAAAGATTGTTGAGGGTATAATTTCACTGGCGCACAATTTTGGTATTGAAGTTCTTGCTGAAGGGGTGGAAACCCAGTCCGAACTGGACCGGCTGATGCAGATTGGTTGTGACAAAATTCAAGGCTTTTTCATTTCTCCCCCGGTGTTGGCAGAAGAGATCCCGTTACTCCTGATGCAGTATAATCCTTAATCTTCTCCCTCTCTGTTGTTCCCCTGAATCTCGTTTGTTTCGCGTTGCCAGAGGGCCGCTCCCGCGCTTTTCCTGCCTATAAAAATAAGTCCGTAGGCCTGATACGTTAAGCGCATCAGGTAGCTTTGTATCCGTGACAGGCAAAAAAAAGCCCCCTGTTAAACAGAGGGCTAGCGAGTTTATGTCAGCTTAGAACGATTTCTTAAAGCCAATTGATGCATTAACCGGCGCTTCAACCTGCGACTTACTGCCACCGTTGCTAAATTGCGTACCCAACTCTCCGTAGACCTGCAGGTTTCTGTCGATAGACCATGACAGACCGGCTGCAACTTCAGTGCTGGAGTACTGTTGTGAAGACTCAAGCGTGGTGGTGGCTACCGCATTGCTAAAGTGCGTTTTGTCTTTTGAACCCAGACCCTGCCAGACGTTGACCCTGCCGTAAGGCTGGAATTTGCCATGGTTGGTGTCATAGTCAGCGACCAGACGCACGCCCAGACGGGCGGTAAAGGAATCCGCGGTATCCATTTTCACTTTCGTTTGGGTTACACCATCAAGCCGCCCGTTATCAAAGTCGCTGTATTGATAGATTAACTGAGCCTGAGGTTCCAGACTCCATGCGCTGGCGCCTAAACGGAACGATTTACCCACTTCTGTCGACGCCGTCAGCGTGTTGCCTCTGACGGTATACGAGCCGTTGTTACCGGTCGCCGCCAGGCGGGATTTATGGTTACCGTATTGCAGGACGTTATCAACATACATCCCGTCGCCTGAGAACCAGGTGGCGTAGCCGCCGACATAAAACGCGTTGTCGTCGATGTTGCCGCCTTTGCCGTCGCTGCCTGTCTTCGTGCCTTTCACGTTGCTGTCGATATCAAGAATGCTGGTATACATCCCGGCTTTCCAGCTTTCGTTGGCATACATATCGACGCCAACCTGAATCCCCATGGTGTGGGAGCTGGTTTGCGTTCCAGCCGCATCATCCAGTTTGGTTTTACCGGAGTAGCCAATCATTCTTGCCCAGGCGCGATTGTCTTCATCAATACCCGGTTTAACCTCGTCCCCCATACGCTGGTGCATGTTGCCTAACAGGCTGATGTCGCCCTGACGAACGACGCTGGCGAGACCAGAATACAGCATAGTTTCTGGACGATATTCGCTTCTCAGATACCAGTTTTCACCCTGACCCTGAGCGTTGCCCGCATGCAGTTTATACTCAAATGCGCCTGCAGCCATACGATCGGCGGCAAGATGGAAGGCGTCTCGTGACGTTTGTGCCGTAGTGGTTGCGCCATTGAGCGCGGTTACCACTTCGATACCATCACCAATAGTTGGTGCGCCGAGACCAGAACCATCGACATCCAATAGCGTACTACCGCTGGCTTTACCGCCATCGATAATCAGACGGTCGGCAATGCCTGCGCCGCTGCCATTTTGTGTGGCCGCCATGTTGATAGTCCCTTTTTCGCCGGTGTAATCCCCTTTGACGGTTAACGTTGTGCCAGTCTGCTGGCCGATGAGTGAAACATCGCCACCGTTGCTCAGTCCCGCTACCGTCTGGTTGTAACCTTGCGTGTTGAGGGTAGTGTCAGCGACAACGTAGTGGTGTGATGCGCTACTCAGAGTGTTGGTATTACCCGCCTGCAGTACACCGTTGGCAATCAGCGTTGCGCCGCTGTAGCTGTTTTCACCATGCAACTCCGTAACACCGCTGCCGGTTTGATGCAGCTGGCCTTCGCCGCTGATATTACCGGTCAGCGCCAGGGTATCGCCACGATTGACGTTGAGTACGCCGTTATCAACGATATCCCCCTGAATGCTGCCGATATCACCGCCGTTACCCAGCTGTAAAACGCCTTGTTCGATGGTGGTGCCACCGGTGTAGGTGTTATCCAGCGTCAGGGTGAGGGAGCCTTTACCGGTTTTGGTCAACTGACCGTTACCTTCGACTTCCGTCAGCAGAGAAACGTTATGTCCGTTGGTGTCGAATGTCCCGCCGCCGGATTCCAGAGTCACCTGACGAGCGGTATCAAACGCTTCACCATATTTCAGCGTACCACCATTAAAGGTAATTCCCGTCTCTGGTGCGCCAAGGTTGGTATCACCCGCCACCTGCAGCGTACCTGAGGTGATGGTGGTTCCACCGCTGTAGGTGTTGTCACCAGTGAGGATGAGCGTACCGAGGTCGCCTTTATTCAAGCCGCCGGTGCCGCGGATCACGCTGTCGATAGTCGCGGTGTAGTTAGCGCCGTCTACTGTGCCATCGCCGACGCGAATCAGCGTATTAGCCGTATCGGTGGTAATGGCTTCACCGCCCACGCGATAACCATCGGTGGCGAACTGTGCGCCACTGATGATGACGTCGCCTTTGCTGTTATCGACGGTTACATTGCCCGCTTCACCCTGGAAGACGGCGAACGCGGCATCGGTAAACGGTGCATTCAGCGCGCCTTCTGGCGTTGATTCATCCGTTGTCCAGTTGTCATTACCCTGGCTGGATTGCCAGATACCGTCGCCGCCGTTGATGACGCCGTTGTTTTTCAGCTCGCCATTCTCACCGCCGGTGCCGTCCCAGAAACGTAGCGTCAGCCCGGCATGGTTGACCAGGTTAACCTGGTTTTTAACCGAGGTTTGTACGTACAGGCTGTCCGCAGCTTCCGGCGCGTCGGCAATGTCCATCACATTGTTGGTTAGTGTGCCGGTGTAGTTGATGACGCGGTAAACACCAACGTCAAAGCTTCCGCCTGGAGAGGTCTGGATATTGAGCTTACCGTCGAGCGTCAGATCGCCATTCACATCTATCAGGTCATTGAAGGCTCCGCCTGGGGTATAGGCCTGACCAAACTGGTAATCAAGCTGTGCGTTATCGCTGAGCGTCAGTGAACCGGTAGTCAGTTTACCCACGCTATTGATGGCCGCACCCGCGGTAATATGGCCGTCATCCAGTACATCAACCGCGCCGCCGATAATACCGTTCCCGCCGAGCGTTGCCCCAGATTTCACCGTCACCTGACCGGTCGCGGCAGACTGATTACCGTTGACCAGCAGTACGCCTTCATTGACGTCCGTGGTGCCGGTCCAGGTGTTATCGCCGGTCAGCGTTAACGTGCCGTCACCGATTTTCACCAGGCTGCCGTCGTTGCCGCTGATAATGCCGCTGATGGTGTCATCAAGATGCAGATTACCCAGCGATAATTCTTTATTGCCCAGTTCGACATTCCCCGCGCCGGACAACGAGCCGATAGATGTTGCGCTGTCGACTGCGCTGATATCGACCTTGCCGCCCGCCAGGTTTTTAACGACGGTATTCTCTGCTAACGCCTGGTCCGCAAAGGTCATCAGTCCGCTGTTATTCACGCTAGCAGAACCACCGCTGGCGTTTTCTTCCAGCGCCAACGTACTGTCTTTTGACACGTTAACCGTCGCCTCGCCCGCGGTGGCGTTATCGGTTAACAGCGCTTTCGCTGTGCCCGTCAGGTTCAGTTTTGCGCTCGCGGCGGTGACGTTATCCGCCAGTGTTAACAGGCTGTCGGCGATGTTCATGGTCAGGGATTTCAGGCTGGTCTCTGTTCCGCTGACATTGAGCGTTGCCCCGTTATTGACGTTCACGGTGCTGCTTTCATTGCTACCAAAGGCCCCGGTTTTGCTGACGTTGACCGTCACATTGTTGGCATTTCCGGTACCGGCAATTTCTGTGTCGCCTTTATAGCTGTTCGCGCGATTGAGCGACAGGGTACTGCCCGCATCGCTTGAGCTGCTGGTGACTTTCAGTTTACCGTCGCCGGTAATCTCACCTGTTGGCGTGAAATCATGTGAATTGAGGTCAAACACCGCCGCGTTATCATTCGCGCCCAGCACAATGGTGCGATTGCTGGTCAGGTCCGCGCCCATCTGCAGCGTGGAGCCGTTGTTGATAGCCAGGTCGGTTCCGCTCTGACCGAGGTTGCTGTCGGCGGAAATCTGCAACGTACCGCCATCAATGCGTGTGCCGCCGCGATACGCGTTATCACCGCTGAGGATCAGACGACCAAGGTCGGTTTTCACCAGCGTCAGCTTGTCAGTCGTGCTGGCTTCGCGGATGACGGACTCAATGGTCGCGGTATAGTTTTGCCCCGCGCCACCAGCGCCAACGCGCAGCAGCAGTTCACCGGTTCCCGGCGTCTGGCCTGCGTGGGTCGCGTTTTCCGTGGTGGCATAAGCGTTAAGTGCGTCGCCTTTAACGACATAGCCATCGGCGTCAAACTGTGCCCCGGAGAAGTTAACTTCTCCCGCGGCGTTATCCACGGTAACGGTGCCACCTTTGGTGGTGAAGACGGCAAAGGACTTCTGCGCCCAAGGTGCGTTACCTTCGCCCGTTGCCGTGGTCCAGTTGTTATCACCCTGACTGCCGATCGCCATCCATTTGCCATCGCCACCGTCAATTTTGCTGTCGCCCTCAATGCCCGACACGCCGTGGCTCTGACTTACCGTCGCCCCGTCCCAGAACTGCAGGGTAACGCCGTTGGCGTTCACCAGGTTGACCTGTTTGTCGATAGAGGTCTGGACAAAAATATAGCTCTTATCCTGACTTTCCGGTATTGCGCCCAGCTCCAGCGTCTGGTTATCCAGCGTACCGCCGTAATTATAGATACGGTACACGCCCGGTCCGAAGTTACCGCCTTGCGAAGTGGTAACATCCAGGGTCCCGTCCAGTTGCAGATCGCCTGCCACGTTCACCAGATCGTTTAGCGCACCGCCTGGCGTAAAGGCCTGGCCCAGTTCGAAAGCGGAGGTCGTTTTGCTGCCAAGCTGCAGATTACCGTTAACAGATAGCGTACCCGCACCGCCGTCACCGGCGCTGATGGTTGTGGCATCGTTCATCAGCACGTTACCGCCGATAATGCCCTTACCGCCAAGTGTGGACGTGCCGCTGACGGTGGTGACGCCGCGCGCCGCGCTTTGATCGCCATTCACCAGCAGCGTGCCGTTGGTAACGGTGGTGTTATCGGTATAGGTATTGTTGCCGTTCAGACGGGTAATGCCGCCACCGATTTGCTGTAGCGCGCCGATACCGGAGATCACACCGTTGAGCAGCACGTTGTTGGCGCGATTAATCGCCAATACGCCGTTGTCGATGATGTCAGAGACGGCGCTCACTTCGCCTTCATTTCCACCGTCACCTAACTGCAGCGTACCGGTTTGATCAATGGTGGTAGAGCCGGTGTAGCTGTTGTTAGCGGTAAACACCGTGGTGCCGCCCGCCGCACGTTCAAATTTTCCGTCGCCGCTGATGATGCCGCGATAGATCTGTGCTGCTGAGGTATCCCCCTGAGTATCGAAGATAACCTTGCTGTCTGCGCCCTGGGTGGTGACATTGTAATCGCCAATGCTTGCGGCAGTGCTGGTTGGTTCGACGTGGTCGCCGGTACGCAGCGTGGCACCATTGTTTACAGTAAGGGTTTCGCTCGCCAGATTCAGGTTTTCAACGATGCGTACATCTGCATTTGACCCGCTGATGGTCAGTGAATCCCAGCCGGTGCCAATGTTGGTACCGGTATTCAGGTTGTCGCTAGCCAGCGTACCAATCTTCGCATCTTTTGTATCAGTGAAGGTGAGGGCGTTGCCCGTACCCGCTGCGGTAAGGATGTGGCGCGTTTTATCCAGCGTCACATTGCCAATGTTGGCTTTATTGTTACCGCCAGTACCCGCGAAATTCACTTCGCCAGCATAAGAGCCGCTACGCCAGTTGAAGGTATCCGTACCTTCACCGGTGTTGATTACGCCGCTGGTCACACCGCCGCTGATATCGATGGTGTCATTGCCTTTACCAGACTGAACTGCCACGGCCGAGTCGTTGATGGCCTGCAGGGTTCCCGTGTTGGTGATGGCTTTACTGCTGTCGCCGCTGGCGTCTATTACCGGTGAGGTGGTACTGGCAGAGATAATCTTGCCGCTGTTGGTCAATGCGCTAACATTTTTCGCGATGATTGCTGAACCACCTGCGCTGTCATGCACGTTGATGTCGGCATTGGTGGTGATACGACCGTCCGTATTGGCGCGGATACCGCTGCCTTCGCTGTTGAGTACCTCAATGGTATAGCCTTTGCCGATGGTTAGATTGCCCGTCACCGCGTCGCCATTACGTTGTTCAAAGGCGAAGCCGGTACCTTTACCGTTGACGTTGAGGATGTTGTTCAGCCCATCGTTCATGGTCAGCGCCACGCTGGTGCGGATCCCTGGGCCATCGTTGGAGTCGATGGTGACATCACGCAGCGTGATATTGGTGTTGTTGGCATCGTTTTGAATACCGGCACCGGTACCATCAGCGCGGATCATCACGCTTTGCGCGGCCAGAGCGCCAGCGCCTTCGGCCAGGCGAATACCGTCAGCGGAGCCATCGGTGGTAATGCTGTCGCCAGTCATACCGTTAATCAGCAGGCTTGCCCCTTGGGTTAACAGAACGCCAGCGGTGCCATCATCAACCTGAATTTTGCCCAGCTTATTAATCTGCGCGCTGGAGCCTGAGGCGCGTACGCCGATGCCGTTGCTGACATGCAGGGCGAGGGAGGAGTTATTGGTTAAGCTACCGCCTTTTTGAACATCGACACCGATGCTGTCGACGCTGGCCAGATCAATAATCGATTTGGTATCGAGGATCAGGTTGCCCAGATTCCTCGCCACATAGGCGATTACCTTGTTGCCGCTGGCTTCAGAGGTGATCTTCGCGTTTGAGGTGAGGGTCGTGCTCGTGGCATTGCCCTGCGTATTACCATTCAACTGATGCGCCTGACCATCCACAACCCCGGCAACGGTTCTTTCACCGGTTAAATTGATGGTGGTTTTATCGCTGATGGTCCCTTTCGCGCCGCCTTCGATAACCAGCGCCGCAGAGTCAGTGCCCTTAACGGTGAACGTTGCTTCACCGGTATCTACGTTACTGCCTGCGCCGGTGGCGAGTACGCCCACGGAATTGTTACCGCTGAGAGTCAAATCCAGGTTGGAGGTGGACTGATCTTTCGGGTTAGTGGTATTACCGGCCAGCAATGCGCCATTGGCGATACGGAAAATGGTGGTGCGATCCTGACCGTTGTCATTCATCACCGCCTGACCAATATTGGCGGTAGCGCCCTTACCATACAGGTAATAACCAATCTGATCGGTGCTGTTAAATGAGGGGCTACTTAAGCTGTCAACGTTAGCGATGGCGTTATCACGCACGTGGACGCCGATGTTACCGGCTTTATCCAGCGTAATATTGGAATAGACGTTAACCACTGCCTGACCGTTGGCGTCACCTTCCGCCCAGATGGCGTAGTTACGGTTACCGACGCCGCCTTCACCGTCCACCACGATAGAGCCTGCAGCGCTGGTGGTGACTTCGGCATTTTTGTTATTGGCGCTAACGTGGATCCCTACGTTGTTGGTGCCATTCACGTTAATCTTGCCGTCGTTACGGATTTCCTGATTATTTTCTGCGCCGCTGTCGTGTACGGAGATGCCGTAGTTTTTACTGCTGCCCCCTTTAGAACCGCCATTGATCACGATATTGCCGGTATTGAGGACGTTGCCCGTGGCATTTCCGACCAAAATCCCCGCGGCGTTACGGACGCCGGTTCCCAGCGTGATAAGGCCGTTGTTAATCACCTCTTTGGCGCTCTTGATCATAATACCGGCGCTCAGGCTGGAACCGCCTGCCATGGTGACATCTTTAGCCGGATCGCTTGCGTCGCGACCAAGAGAAATAGAGGCATTCTGAGCGTTGGTAAAGGTGGCATTCCCGGCGACTTCTACGCCATAAGCGGTGCCGCTGGCAAAGGATGTACCGCTTTTACGTCCGTCTACGACGTTAATCTCGCCATTGTTGACCCCTTGCGCATCGTCAGACAATTGCATACCAATCGCCAGCGTCAGCGAAGAAGCGGGGACGTCTTTGCTCCAGGGATCGGCTGCCGAAGCGGTACCAAAGTTATCGGTGGTGATCGCCTGGTTGATGATGCCGTTGTTAGCGATCTGGCTGGTGCCTTGACCTTGCATACCAAATGCGCCATAGCTGTTGACGTTTTGGTTGCCGTCTTTATCGATAAACAGCCCGGAGTTGATCATCCCGTTGTTGGTTGCCGTCGCGTCTTTTGCCAGCATGCCAATCGCCAGGCTCTGCCCGGTAGACGTTCGTAATGCGTTCAGTTCGCCAAAGTTTGTGATAACCCCGCCATCAACGGCTTTCATGACGCCATTAATACTGCCGTCAACGGCAAGAATCGCATCTTTGTTCAGGGTGCCGGAGGTGCCTGCGCCGTTGGCGTAAATAGCATGCAGCTCACCGCGGTCAGCGGTCGCGTTATTGGCATGCGATAAGCCGTCTGTCCAGACGTCGTAATCCCAACTGAGCACGTCAGAGGGCTTGCTGGAATTGATCAGACCATCAATCAGCTCGGCATACTTCGTTTGTGCTGCGGTGACGGTAGTGACTTCATCCGTTTCCAGCCACAGCTGGATTTGGCTGACTTTTTCGCCTTCCGGGTTTTCCGCCGCGTCGCTGCTATTGCCCAACAGCCAGTCGTTAAATTCGGCCAACTCCTGCGTGTTGGTGATGTTAAATGTGCGCTCACCCGTTTCGACGACTTTGCCGTCCGTATCATAGCCGTAGGTCATGAGCGTGACAGCATCGCCAAACACGGAGGTTTGCGCTGAGCCGGCGAAGGTTTTTTCAGGAATAACCGGGGCGGCGTTAAATTTGATAAAGTTATCGGATTGCCAGTAAACCTGGCTACCCGCGTCCTGAGCCTCCAGTAAGGAGGAGTCTTTGGCCAGTAATTCGATGGTATTGGTTTTGGCGCGTACATTGAGCGTGTCGTCGCCCAAATTCAGATTGGCCGTGGAGCCGTTTGTCGCCAGCGCGATGCCAAATTGTTTGTAGATTTTAGACTGCGTCGGATCGTAAGTGTTTAATGCCGAATCGCCAATCTGTGATTCGGTAAGAAAGTTACTTAACGCGTTAGTATCAAAGACTTTAATGGTTGTTTTTTCGCCGGGGAACGCCGGGTCGTTAATCTCAAATTCTGTGCTCTGCGAAGGCGTTGATGATTGGTTATAAGTCAGGTATTCCGCCAGCTCCTCGGCGGTAGTAATCGTTTTTACGCCCTGGTCAGGGCTGGTGGCCTGTAGGGTGATTTTACCGGTTTGCAGTAGCTCTCTGATGGTCGTTGATTCAACAACGCCACTTTGACCCGGACTGATGGTTGGGATCGCGCCGCTGATATTGAGCGCCTGACCAGCAGTGATATCTTCATATAAGAATCCGTAGTCGTGGACACCTTCATAATCCCCAACAGAAATACCTGTCTGGTAGTCGGTGAAAATATTATGTTCACCGATGTCGATGATCGGAGTTGCTGAAGCTTGCATTGAAGCAGCGCTTAATGCGCCGGCCGTGAGTACGGCGACAGTTTTACGCGAGCTGCTTTTTTTCTTTCCTTTGGTTAATTCGGAAACGACCACCCAGATACCGAGCACCGCGTTCCAAATAATGCTGTAAACTTTGTTCATATATAACCCTCGTCTACATTCCTGTTATGTGTATTGTTAATACATTGAGTTGTTGGCTATGGTTGGCACGCGGATGTGCTACCCGGTAATAGATTTTTGGAAATAGGATTCCCTTCCGTGCGATGCGGAATTAAAAAGTGAGCCGAAAGGAAATCTTTTAAATAATAACCGTGATAATTGTCCTTAAATAAGTCAGTTACGGCTGGCTATAGTGAGAAATGGTGTACTTGAGTCGGGAGTTATTTTTCCCGAGTTTTCTGGCAATGTTGCTTTTGTACGCCCCGATGGTTTTTTCACTTTTTTGTGATGCCCCAGCGATTTGAGTCAGTGACCACCCCCGGGCAAGCATCATCATTACGTTAAATTCGTTTGCTGTGATTTTGTTATTTATTTCTTTGATATTACGTGGTTTTTTGTTTTGTGATATGCACGTCACGGCATGCAGTAACCGATCAAGGCTGGCGTCTTGATCGAGGAACAGCATGTTCCTCCCGCAAACGGTTTGAAAAATAGAAAAAGTAGCTTCATCTGCCAAAACAATAATTTTTGTGGCAGGGCGTAAAGCCATGTTGCGGATAATCCTGGCATATTTTAAAAAATCTGAGTTGTCAGGATTAATAATGATGCAATCCATTTCATAAGGGATTATGTTGACGGCAGAAAGCGTCTGAGAGGAGTAGTACGCGATATCAATATATAATGATGAACCACGTAGGATTTCTCGCATGCCTAGCCAGGGATAAATTGATTCACCCAAAAAAATAGCCTTAGACATAACGATCTCCTTGAAATTTTGGTGCAGGCGGTCGCCTCTTTTTTTAGGCTAAAAAAGAGTTTCTTGCGACGCATGAAATGTTAATTAAATCTCGTATGACGTTCTTTGGTGTGAACGCATCCTTATTTATTGCAGATTCAACAGATATTTTCTGTATTAATTTGAATCATTAACTATTCTTAAAGTAGATATTACACTTTGTTAAAATTTAAGATAAATCGTTTATTTCAGCTCTGAGTAAATGATTGATAGATTTCGCTTATGGATCACGCGAATAATGTTTCAGCCATTTCTATAAAGACAGGGTATTCCTATTTATACTGGAGGGGATTTATATGAAAAACCTTATATTTCAAACAGATAATCATTCTTCTTAATGGGACTATTGCCAGGTAGGAGAATTCTTAATCAAGGCCAGGATAAAGAGAGAGGGAGAGCGGTGGGAGAGAGAAATATTGTCTTATTTGCAGTTATCGACCTAAAACTCGAGTATTTAAGTTGATAACTCTGACTTATCTTAATAACTAAGCATTTTGTGCTATTTTTATCATTTGGTGCTTAACCTTCAAATCTCGCTTGAAGATGTTGTATTTTCTGCTTGCTATCGCTGATAGCGCTTAGCCCGCCAACAGCTCCTGCTCAACCTGTTGCACCTGTTGTTCCAGCGTATTGCGGATTTCCGTAAGCGCCCGTTGTTGATCGGAGAAGTAAGCCTCTTTATCCGTCACGGAGGTGGCAAGGCGCCAGGCGTTCTCAGCTTCCAGTTCGGTAATCTCTTTGAGTAGTGCGTTAATTTGTTCTCTGAGCTGCTGTATTTTGCTGCGTAAATGCTGCAGATCGTTCAATCGGTCACTCGCCATCATCGGTTCGAGGCCGCTTTGCAATTGAGTCAGTAGCGCCCGAACGGCAGCAAGGTCGGCATTCTGGCGCGCCTGGTTAAGCTGCACCATCATCTGATGCGCTTTCTCTTTCAGATCGTCCGCCACCACGTCCGGATGACAAAGACGGCTGGCCTGACGCCACAGGCGTTTTAACTCATTACGCTCTTCAGAAGAAAGTCGTTGGTCCCGGCTAAAACGATGTTGCGCATCCTGCTGCTGCTCCTGATATTCATCATATTCATGGCTGGCTTCTTCCTGTGCCTGACGGGCTGCGCTGTCGTCCTGGCGAGAAAAGTCGTTTTCCAGCTCACGAATCTCCGCCAGCAGGGCGGTAATAAGCTCCGTTTGTTGCTGAATTCGTTGACGTGTTTCCACCGATTCGCGCGAATCTGAATTCTGGTTCATCCAGAGCTGCTTAAGCCTGGCCAGTTGATCAACGGCCTGGGAAATATAGTGCTGGCAGGATTGATAGTCTTGTTCCCGGCGTTTTCGCTCCGCTTCCTGTTTGCGCTGGGCGCTGGCGGCGAGCTGTTTACGCAACTCGAGGATCCGGCTCATCAGAGGCCCAAGGCGAAGATGATACAGATCGTTGAAATCATCGAGGATTTGAATGCGCGTGTTGCGCTTATCGATCAGGTCACGCAGCTGTGTTTCGAGCGCCTTTAGTTCCAGTTTACTGGCGGCAATGGCAGGATCCTGCCACGTTGAGACTGCCCGTTGAGATTGCAGCCAGGCCGTGATTTCACGTAGGGCGTCACTAAAGCGCCGTGCTTCGAGCGCCTGAACGATGGTGCCTGGCAAGACTGACATAGGCTCATTTTTCAGATGATCTACCTGCTGGAAAATAATCTCCTCATCTTCCAGTTCAATAGCGCTTTTGACGATTTCCAGTCGTTTGATGATCTTATTCATGACAGTCGTTGCCTGGCCTGGCTCAAAAACGAGTGGCTGAAACACAGCGGGTTCACCCGTTTGAAAATGTTAGAAAAACAGTAAAGCGCATTCTGTGGCCTGCGATGCCTTTTCGTCCAGAATAATTCACTGTAATTATGAACAAACGCAATGCCACGGGCACAGCGGGTCCTTATTGCGCCTTGCGACAACCAGGTTGAAATGTTAAAAGAAGCCCCTTCAATAAAAACGACACAGGGGAAGGGCGTGAAAAACGCGTCAACTGCATCTGACACCAGCGTGTCTGATGCCGCGTCAACGAATGAGCCGACGCTTCAGAGGGGGTTGCAAAACCGCCATATTCAATTAATTGCGCTGGGCGGCGCAATTGGTACCGGCCTGTTTTTGGGCATTGGCCCGGCTATTCAGATGGCGGGACCTGCGGTGTTACTGGGTTACGGCGTTGCCGGGATCATCGCTTTTTTGATTATGCGTCAACTGGGCGAAATGGTGGTGGAAGAACCCGTTTCCGGATCGTTTGCCCATTTTGCCTATAAATACTGGGGACCGTTCGCGGGATTTCTGTCCGGCTGGAACTACTGGGTGATGTTTGTGCTGGTTGGCATGGCGGAACTGACCGCGGCTGGGATATACATGCAGTACTGGCTGCCCGATGTCCCGACCTGGATTTGGGCCGCGGCATTCTTCGTGATCATCAACGCGGTTAACCTGGTCAACGTACGTCTGTATGGCGAAACGGAATTCTGGTTTGCGCTGATTAAAGTGCTGGCCATTATCGGCATGATTGGTTTTGGCGTGTGGATGCTGTTTTCCGGTCACGGCGGGGAACATGCAAGCATTGATAACCTGTGGCGTTACAACGGCTTTTTTGCCACCGGCTGGAACGGGTTGATCCTGTCGCTGGCGGTGATTATGTTCTCCTTTGGCGGACTTGAGCTTATCGGGATTACTGCCGCAGAAGCGCAGGATCCGCAGAAAAGCATTCCAAAGGCGGTAAACCAGGTGGTGTACCGAATTCTGCTGTTTTACATCGGTTCTCTGGTGGTGCTGCTGGCGCTGTACCCGTGGGTGGAAGTGAAATCCAACAGCAGCCCGTTTGTGATGATCTTCCATAATCTTGATAGCAACGTGGTGGCTTCTGCGCTGAACTTTGTCATTCTGGTGGCTTCGCTGTCGGTATATAACAGTGGCGTCTACTCTAACAGCCGTATGCTGTTTGGTCTCTCTGTCCAGGGGAACGCGCCGAAGTTCTTAACCCGCGTCAGCCGTCGCGGCGTACCGGTGAATTCACTGATCCTCTCCGGTGCTATTACCTCTCTGGTCGTACTGATCAACTATGTCCTGCCGCAAAAGGCCTTTAGTCTGCTGATGGCGCTGGTGGTGGCGACGCTGCTGTTGAACTGGATTATGATCTGCCTGGCCCATCTGCGATTCCGGGCGGCGATGCGTCGTAAGGGACGTGAGACGCAGTTCAAAGCGCTGCTGTACCCGGCAGGGAACTATCTGTGTATTGCTTTCCTTGGCATGATTCTGGTGCTGATGTGTACGATGGACGATATGCGCCTGTCAGCTATCCTCCTGCCGGTGTGGATCCTGTTCCTGTTCGTTGCCTTCAAACTGCTGTGTCGTAAGTCCCGCTAAGTTTCTACCGATCCCATCGTCAGGATGGGATCGGATCTTCTCTCAATGTTTATCGTGACCGCTCTCGCAATTTTGCCTTTGCTGGCAGGATCTTTGTTTTGTAATCGATTACTTTTCTATTGAATCTATTTTGTAATCGATTACTTTTTAAAGGTGAGGCAAAAAATGGTGTCAACAACCGAAAGTAGTGGAAAACAGAACGTACAGTACCGGCTGCTGGTACCCCGGCTGTCGCTAATGATGTTCTTACAGTTCTTTATCTGGGGAAGTTGGTCCGTCACGCTGGGGCTGGTGATGAGCCAGCACAACATGTCGCTGCTGATTGGCGATGCCTTTTCAGCCGGGCCCATTGCCTCTATTCTGTCGCCGTTCGTCTTAGGGATGCTGGTAGACCGCTTCTTTGCCTCGCAAAAGGTGATGGCGGTGATGCACCTTGCAGGCGCGGCGATCCTCTGGTTTGTTCCGCAGGCATTGGTGGCGCAAAACGGTGCGCTGTTGATTGGTCTGCTGTTTGGCTACACATTGTGCTACATGCCAACGCTGGCGCTTACCAACAACATTGCTTTTCATAGCCTGTCGGATAAAGACAAAACTTTCCCGGTGGTGCGGGTGTTTGGCACCATTGGCTGGATTGTCGCGGGGATTTTTATCGGCGTAACCGGAATCTCGGATACTACCGGCATCTTTACGCTGGCGGCGGTTATTTCTGTGATTCTGGCGCTCTACAGCCTGACGTTGCCCAACACGCCCGCACCGGCGAAAGGACTGCCGGTAAAAGTGCGCGATCTGTTTTGTGCGGATGCTTTCGCCTTACTCAAGGTTCGTCACTTTTTTGTCTTCTCGCTCTGCGCGACGCTTATTTCTGTACCGTTGGGAACCTATTACGCATATACCGCGTCGTTTCTTGCTGATGCGGGCGTTGGCGATGTCAGTACGGCGATGTCGTTTGGTCAGATGTCTGAAATTTTCTTCATGCTGGTGATCCCGTTCCTGTTCAGGCGTCTGGGCGTGAAATACATGTTGTTAATCGGGATGTGCGCCTGGTTTGTGCGCTACGCATTCTTTGCCCTCGGCATCAGCGAAGAGGGCCGATTCCTGCTGTATCTCGGCATTCTGCTGCACGGCGTGTGCTACGACTTCTTCTTCGTGGTCGGCTTTATTTACACCGATCGTATTGCCGGGGAGAAAGTAAAAGGTCAGGCGCAAAGCATGATCGTTATGTTTACCTATGGGATCGGTATGCTGCTTGGTTCGCAAATTTCAGGCGCACTTTACAACCGTCTGGTGGCGGGGCAAACGGTGCCTCAGGCGTGGACCACATTCTGGTGGATCCCGGCAGTGGCTGCCGCAGTGATTGCCGTGATTTTCCTTTTCTCTTTCAAGTATGACGACAAAGAGCAGGCGTAATTTTCAGGAGGGGTTATGAAAACCATCAAGGGGCCTGGCATTTTTCTGGCGCAATTTATCGGGGATCGTCCCCCATTTAACACCCTGGAAGGCGTGGCAAAATGGGCGGCGGAGCTGGGCTATAAGGCATTACAAATCCCGTGTAATCACAAGTCTTTGTTTGATGTTGAACAAGCAGCCATAAGTCAGGCCTATTGTGATGATATTCGTGGGATGCTGGCCGGGCATGGGCTGGTGATTAGCGAACTATCTACCCATCTTGAAGGCCAACTGGTTGCCGTCCATCCGGCTTACGATGACGCTTTTGACGGATTTGCTCCGCCATCTGTACGCGCTAATCCGCAGGCCAGGCAGGCGTGGGCCGTCGAAACCCTCCACCAGGCTGCTGCGGCTTCGCAAAGACTGGGGCTGACGGCGCATGCTACGTTTTCAGGTTCGCTCGCCTGGCCCTTCTTTTATCCGTGGCCACCGCATAACCGTCAGCGCTTCGAAGAGGCTTTTCTGGAGCTGGCGCGCCGCTGGAGACCCATTCTCGATCGCTTTGATCATCATGGGGTGGATGTTTGCTTTGAAATCCATCCCGGTGAAGATCTGCACGATGGCGTAACGTTCGAGCGCTTTCTGGCGCTGGTTAATCATCATCCTCGCTGCAACATTCTCTATGACCCGAGCCATCTGTTATTGCAGCAGATGGATTACCTTGGGTTTATCGATGTTTACCACTCGCGCATTAAAGCGTTTCACGTCAAGGACGCTGAGTACCACGCCAGTAGCCGCAGTGGTGTCTATGGCGGTTATCAGCCGTGGCTCGATCGCGCTGGGCGTTTCCGTTCCCTGGGGGACGGTCAGGTCGATTTCAAAACCATCTTCAGCAAGCTCACACAATATGATTTCCCTGGCTGGGCGGTACTGGAATGGGAGTGTTGCCTGAAAGACGCGCAAACCGGGGCGCGTGAGGGGAGCGATTTTATACGCCGCCACATTATTCCGGTTTCTTCACGCGCATTTGATGATTTCGCCGCTGGCGATGAGGTACGCAAATGATACAGGTTGGCATTATTGGCAGCGGTTTTATTGGGCCTGCACATATCGAGGCGTTGCGTCGACTCGGCGGTGTGAACGTGGTGGCGCTCTGTGATAGCTCGCTGGCGGTTGCTCAGGAACGTGCAGATGCTCTTCATATTCCTCAGGCGTACGGCAGCGTTGAGGCGCTGCTGGCGCATCCCGGACTGCAGGTGGTGCATAACTGTACGCCGAATCATCTGCATGCCGACATCAATCGGCAGATTTTACGCGCGGGTCTGCACGTGTTTTCAGAAAAGCCGCTGTGTATGACGCCTGATGAGGCTCGTGAACTGGAAACGCTGGCGGAGCAGGGAGGAGTGGTGCACGGCGTGAGCTTTGTCTATCGTCAGTTTGCGATGGTACAACAGGCTGCCAGCATGGTCAGGCGCGGTAGCGTAGGGCGTCTGTTTGCTGTCCAGGGGAGCTATTTGCAGGACTGGATGCTGCTGGAAACTGACTACAACTGGCGGGTCGATGCCAAACAGGGCGGCAACTCACGGGCGGTTGCGGATATCGGTTCCCACTGGTGTGACACGGTGCAATTCGTCACTGGAAAACGTATTGTCGAGGTGATGGCCGATCTGGCTATCGTCTGGCCGGTACGAAAAGCCAGCATCGCCAGTAACGCTACGTTTGGCCAGCAAACGGCTGACCTGCAATTTGAGGATAAAGCGGTGACGACGGAAGATTGTGGATCGGTGCTGGTACGTTTTGACGATGGTAGCAAAGGCTGCTTTAGCGTTTCACAGGTGAGTGCCGGGCGCAAGAATCACCTGAGCTTTGAAATTAACGGTAGCCAGAGTTCACTGCACTGGGATCAGGAAACGCCGCAACAACTTTGGATCGGGCACCGTCAGCAGGCGAACCAGATCCTGACCGATGACCCAGGATTGATGAATGCGGATGTTGCTGCCAGTGCGCACTTTCCGGGTGGGCATATTGAGGGCTGGCCGGATGCGTTCAAGAATATGATGCAGCAGTTCTATCAGGCGGTGCAGGCAGGCAAAATGCCCGCGACGGCTGAGCGTCGATTTGCGTCATTTTCTGATGGTGCGGATGTGATGTATATCATTGATGCGATTATAAAAAGCCATCAGCAGCAGCGCTGGGTATCAGTGCAGCGCTAAACACGCACCCGGTTCGCCGGGCAGTGATTTTATGGTAGCCTCAACGTAAAGCCTAAACCGCAGGACTTGTCGTCGTTATGTCTATTCAAAAAATCGCCCAGCTTGCCGGTGTGTCGGTGGCGACGGTATCGCGTGTGCTGAATCACAGTGATACCGTCAAAGCCAAAAATCGCGAGCGCGTGCTACAGGCTATTAAAGAAAGCAATTATCAGCCCAACCTGCTGGCTCGTCAGCTGCGTACGGCACGCAGTTCGATGATTCTGGTGATGGTTTCCAACATTGCCAACCCTTTTTGTGCAGAGGTTGTTAAAGGCATTGAAGAAGAGGCGGAAAAGAATGGCTATCGCATTTTGCTGTGTAATTCCGGCTCGGATACCGCCCGCTCAAAATCGGCGCTAAAGCTGCTGTCTGGGAAAATCGTTGATGGCATTATCACCATGGATGCATTCTCAAAATTACCGGAACTGACCACGCTGATTGGCGACGCTCCCTGGGTTCAGTGTGCGGAATATGCTGATAAAGGCGCGGTTTCCTGCGTAGGGATTAACGATGTTGACGCTGCGCAGTCGGTAATATCTCACCTGGTGGAAAAGGGCTATCGACGCATTGCGCTAATCAATCATGATCTGAGTTATAAATACGCCCGGTTGCGCGAACGTGGCTATAAAGCGGCGCTGCATGCGCTGTCGCTTGAGTATCAGGCCGTAGAATACGCCAGGGAATTAAGTTCCAGCGCAGGAATTGCGGCGATGAAAACATTGCTTGCCGCAGAGGTGAAACCCGACGCGGTGTTTGCCGTATCGGACACGCTGGCCGCTGGCGCGATGCGTGCTATTCTCAATGCCGGATTACAGATCCCGCAGGATATCGCCGTCGTGGGATTCGACGGTACGGAACTGGCAGAAATGGTTTCCCCACAGCTTTCGACCATTGAGCAGCCCTCGCGGGATATAGGCCGCAAAGCGGTAGGATTGCTGCTGAATAAAATAGAAAATCCTGACGCGCAGACGGAAAGGGTGATGATGGACTGGCGCTATATTTCACGCGCCAGTACCTGAGCGTTAGCGTTGAAACGCGCCTGACAGCGCGCGAATATCATTTCCGGTGGGCGACTGATGAATGCGCAAGCCAAATTCTTCGATCACGGCGAATATATGGTCGAAAATATCAGCCTGAATACTTTCATATTCCAGCCAGACCACCGTATTGGTAAAGGCATAAATTTCGATCGGTAAGCCGTGATCGTCTGGCGCAAGCTGGCGCACCATTAACGTCATATCTTTGCGAATCCGCGGATGATGACGCAAATATTCGTTCAGATAGGCGCGGAAGGTGCCAATATTCGTCATCCGACGGTGGTTTAATACCGATTCAGGCGCATCTAACTGCTGATTCCACTCGTCAATTTCCTGATGGCGCGTGGTCAAATACGGTTTCAGCAGGTGCGCTTTATGCAGCCGCTGACGCTCATCCTCATCAAGAAAATGAATGCTGGTAGCATCAATGCTGATGCTGCGTTTAATGCGTCGCCCACCGGAAGCCGACATCCCACTCCAGTTTTTAAAAGAGTCCGATACCAGTGACCAGGTTGGGATAGTGGTGATGGTGTTATCCCAGTTGCGCACTTTTACGGTGGTTAAGCCAATATCAATCACCGCGCCATCTGCGCCGTATTTAGGCATTTCCAGCCAGTCACCCAACTTCAACATATCGTTGGCTGAAAGCTGTATTCCAGCCACCAGCCCGAGGATCGGATCTTTAAACACCAGCATTAACACGGCGGCCATGGCACCCAGACCGCTTATCAATATTGCCGGTGACTGACCAATCAGCAGGGAAATCATCAATATTCCGACGACAATAGCGCTGATGAGCTTGATGCCCTGAAATATGCCTTTTAGCGGCAATTGCGATGCGGCAGGGAATTTTTGCGACAGATTGAGAATGACGTCCAGCAGGGAAAACAAGGACAACAGGGCGTACATCATGATCCACAGCTGTGCGCAGGTTACTAATATTTCTGCTGCTTCACTGCCTTTCTGTAACCAGAGTGCGGCCTGTATATTGACAATGATACCCTGCAGGGTGAATGCCAGCCGGTGAAATAACTTGTTCTGCGTGATGATTTGTAGCCACAGGCGGGAGCTGGCGTTGGCGCGCTTTTCAAATGCGCGTAATACCACCCAGTGCAAAATAACGTGAACAATAATGGCGGTGATAAAAATAATGCCAAAAATCATCACCAGTGAGGTGGTATGATTTATTTCAATGCCGAGTTCTTCTACCTGAGATATCAATTCCTGCATAACGTCTCCTTAATAAACAGCGGTCTATGATGACCGCTGTGTAGAGCTTATGCAAATGCGGGGATTAAACTTCCGTCAGTGTTGTTTCCAGCGGCAGACGAGATTTTGGCAGCGCGGCGTTGAAATCTTCTACGCTGTGATGACCCACCGGGACCACAACTACGCTGGTGAATCCTTTTTCTTTCAGGCCAAATTCTGCATCCATCACCGCCGCATCGAAGCCTTCGATCGGCACCGCATCAAGACCCATCGCCGCCACGCCCAGCAGGAAGTTACCGACGTTCAGATACACCTGTTTTGCCATCCAGTGGTTGTCATCTTTCAGCTCTTTGCGATGCATGTCGGCAAAGAAGGTACGGCCTTTGTGGTTTGCGGCTTTGGCTTCAGGGGTGGCGAAACGGCCATCGCGCTCTTCTTGATCCACCACGCGCTCCAGCCAGGCATCGTCCATCGCCGTTTTGGCGCAGAACACCACGACGTGGGAAGCATCCAACATTTTACGTTCGTTGAATACAAAGCCGCCGGCTGCGGATTTCGCTACGCGCGCTTTACCTTCGTCAGTGCTGGCAACGATAAAGTGCCACGGCTGAGAGTTGGTGCTGGACGGACTAAACTGCAGCAGCGTTTTTAATTTTTCGGCTTGCTCAGCGGTCAGTTTTTTATTCGGATCGAATGCCTTAGTGGAGTAACGTTTTAAGGCGACAGAAACAATATCCATAACTACTCCTGGTGATTTTTCATACCCTGCGGGTGCGTTTTGTTTCAGCAGGGTACAGGGTTAGCAAGAAAAAGATAAGACAGGAAAATGCAAAAACACTTATCGGAGTTAACGATAAATCAACCTGGACGCAGGCGTTTTTGATCCCGCTTCGCCAGGCCGTCTACGACGCGATGCCATGAATCATTTACCAACTCCGTCAGTAATGACTCGGTAATGTCGTCGCCTGGGTAGACCGATATCCAGTGCTTTTTATTCATGTGATAGCCGGGTTCAATGCTGGGGTAGATCTGCTGGTTTAACAGTGACTTTTGCGGATCGGCTTTCAGGTTAACCAGCGGGCGTCCGCGAAGCTCTGAGACCAGCATAAAAATTTTGCCGCCGACTTTGAAGACATCGTATTCCGGGCCGAATGGCCAGCAGTGCTCGGTAAAAGGCAGTTCGAGCGCAAGGCGCTTTGCACAGGCATGTAAGGTCTGGCCGTCCATTATTTTTCCTCACGGGTGAGTGCGCGCCACATCGCCTCAAATCCCATCGAAATATATTCTTTTGCGCGAGCCGCATCGCGGGCGGCGAACTCCATGGTGGTCTCTGCCAGAGAAAGAAACAGCGCGTCGCCAAAGGCGCGATACTCGTCAGACATAAACTCAGGTCGTACGGAGCGATGACAAAGATCGCGCAGTTCCGGGAACATATCGTCAGCCTGCTGTTCCGTTTCTTTGCTGATTTTCTCGCTGACGGCCAACTGGCGAATCGTGCGATGCCCGCAGGTATGGTTCAGGCCCCAGCTAATGTAGCTGTTCCAGATGTAGTGAGTCATGGTTTTGGCATCGGTCACCGATCGATCCAAATTTGCCATCATCGACTGACAAAGGTCTTGCTTCAAAAAGAGGTAAAGCTCGTTGATCAAATCATCTTTGGTTGCGAAATAGCGAAACAACGTCCCCTCCGCAACCCCTGCATTGCGGGCTATCACGGCGGTAGATGCCGCAATGCCTGATTGTGCAAATGCTGTGGTTGCAGCTTCCAGTAATGCCAGTTTTTTGTCTTCACTCTTCGGACGAGCCACTACACTTTACCCTTAAGTCTGTAAAAAACATGATTGAATCACGGCCTTTGCAGCACCGCAACGGCGAATGTCAAAGATTGAAAATCATCTTGACGGCGAACTTTCGATTTCTATAATGAGTGCTTACTCACTCATAATCAAGAGTCAGTCGCGCAAACCAGCGGAAAGGGGCGCGTTTAAGGTCAGGATATGAAGCGTCTCACAGTTTGTGTGGTTGTTATTATGCTTATTGCCGCAGCTGCAAGTTTACCGTTTGTACTCAATGCCGGGTTTGGTCAGGCCCCGCAAGGGGCACAACTGAGTTTGGTTGAACAGTCACCTCACTATCGTGAAGGGCAGTTTCATAACCAGGTGCCGACACCGGGCTATACCGGCAACAAAGGTATGCTGGCGGCCTGGTGGGAGTTTCTGGTCGCTAAGCGTGATAATGCGCGCCCGGCGCAGCCGTTACCGCTGGTGGCAACCGATCTCGCCGGACTTTCGCCACAGCAGGATACTCTGGTCTGGCTGGGCCACTCCTCATGGTATTTGCAGCTGGCGGGTCAACGTATCCTGATTGATCCGGTATTTAGCAATTATGCCGCACCGTTTTCATTCCTGAACAAAGCCTTTGCCGGGGATTATCCGTGGACTGCACAGACGATGCCGGAGATCGATCTGCTCATTATCTCGCACGATCACTATGACCATCTGGATCTCGCCACTATCAAGGCGTTAATGCCGAAAATTAAGCGAGTGATTACGCCGCTCGGCGTAGGGTCGCATCTGCGTTACTGGGGGATGCGCAGCGAGATAATCGAAGAGCGGGACTGGAATCAGTCCGTCAGAGTGACGGATTCACTGATCGTTCATGTGCTGCCTGCTCGTCATTTTTCGGGGCGCGGTATCAAGCGCAACCAGACGCTATGGGCGAGCTTCATGTTCGAAACGCCGGAGCAGAACGTTTATTACAGCGGAGATTCCGGCTATGGACCGCATTTTAAAGCCATCGGTGAGCAGTTTGGCTCGGTTGATTTGGCGATTATGGAGAACGGTCAATATGACCAGGACTGGAAGTTTATTCACATGATGCCAGAAGAGACGGCGCAGGCCGCGGCCGATCTGCATGCGAAAGCCGTGTTGCCAGGGCATGCCGGCCGTTTCGTTCTGGCGAAACATACCTGGGATGATCCCTACAAACGACTGGCGCTTGCCAGCCGTCGTCAGGATTACCGACTACTGACGCCAATGCTGGGTGAACCGGTAATACTGTCCGAACCGGACCAACCGTTTACGGCCTGGTGGCAACAGGCGACTCAATGAATACAGGGGAGAGCATGATGACGATTTCTGCTCAGGTCATTGATACGATTGTTGAATGGATTGATGATAATTTGAATCAGCCATTGCGCATTGATGATATTGCACGCCATGCGGGATATTCCAAATGGCACCTGCAGCGTCTTTTTATGCAGTACAAAGGTGAAAGCCTCGGGCGCTACATCCGCGAGCGTAAGCTGCTACTGGCGGCGCGCGATCTACGCGATACCGACCAGAAAGTGTATGACATCTGTTTGAAATACGGATTCGATTCGCAGCAGACCTTTACGCGAATTTTCACCCGTACGTTCAGCCAGCCGCCGGGCGCGTATCGCAAAGAAAATCATAGCCGAACGCATTAACGGCAAAGGGTTCTCGCGGGTCTAATCCGCCAGCGAGAACCAGCGCCGCCAGATAAAACGCAGTACAAAATATTCAATCACCCCCAGCAGTAAAAACCACAGACAAAACAGCAAAGTATAAAATTGGTTGAGATCCATTAGATGAAAGGTGGCGACGAGTTTTTGCGCCAGCACAATGCCCAGTGAGGGGGCGGGCAGCAGCAGGCAAGACAAAAAAGCCAGCAGCAGGATCCCTGCGGCGGTCATCAGTGATTCAAGCGGGTGTTTCATGGCATTGTTAAACTTGAGTTAAAAAGCCATTGTCCGGGATCTCTGTGGGCAACGCAAACGCCACGCTTACAGCTCGGCCCAAATCTCACAATGTTTTTTCACCAGACCACTCAGAGATCCGCCATCGGCGACAAAATCACGCATGCTCTGCGCTTCATCATGACCATTTTTAACCTGCAGGCGTAAGGATTCAATCGCGCTGGTCGCGCCTACTTTGTCCGCAGAAGCGGCGACATTCTCCAGTAGCCGTAGCGTGTCATCTGACAGGCGGTGCCCATCGCCGGTATTGACGTCGGTGATGATTCCCGCCATGCCAAAGCGGCAGGCCTGAAAACGGTTAAATTTATACAGCAGGTAATCACGCTCCTGGTGCTTGAATGGCCGTTTAGTGAGCAACCAGTGGGCGGTAGCCTGAATAAGTCCCGCCATATTGACTGCGTGTTCAAGGGTTAGCGGAGTGTCCATGACGCGAACCTCTACCGTACCAAAGTGCGGGCTGGGACGGATATCCCAGTGTAAATCTTTAATGCTATCAATCATGTTGGTGTAAGCCAGTCGACGAAATAACCCCTCAAATTCCTGCCAGTTATTCACCCACGGCATCGGGCCATTATCGGGAAATCCAGAGAAAATATTCAGCCGCGCGCAGGCAAACCGCGTGTCGGACGTTTGCATATAAGGTGAGGCGGCAGAGAGCGCAATAAAATGGGGAACAAATCGCGACAGGCCGTGCAGGAGGTAAATAGCATCATCGCCGTTTGCGCAGCCGATATGCACATGTTGGCCGAATACCGTCGCCTGCTGAATAAGATAGCCAAAATTTTCCAGGTTGCGCCGATAGCGTTCGTCATCGCAGACTTCCTGACGTTGCCATTTTTGAAACGGATGCGTACCGCCGCCACAGATGGCGAGGTGATGCTCGGCAGCAACCCGCGAGATTATCTGCTGCATGGCGGATAATTCAGCACTCGCCTGGTCGATATTGCGACAAACCCCGGTCGCCATCTCCAGCATACTTTCAGTGATATCGTGCTTTACTTCTCCGGCGGTGAGCTGCGGCTTTACGGCGTCAATCAGTCGGGAAGAGTCCTGGCTCAGGTCGTAGCCCGGAGGATTGACCACCTGCATTTCCAGTTCAATGCCTAACGTAAAAGGGTCTGAAACATGAAAATCGGGTAGGGACATAGTGTTCTCTTCAGCGTTGATTTTTAATCAGTATAGACGCGTCATCTTGCAAGCTGCATATAGAAGGGCCGCTGATTTTCTGTTCGATGTCAGAAATCCCCCCGCGATGCTTTGAAGGCGAAATGGCCGGTGTTATAACTATTTTTTACTTCGCAACAGGGGTTGAATCGTGCCGGAAATTAATCTTTATGGACAGACCGTCGGCGATATTGTGCCTGACTGGAATGGTGCCGCCGTACTGCCGCGGGAAGAACTTGCAGGGCAATATTGTCGACTGGTTCCCCTGGATGCCGACAGCCATGCCGCCGATCTGTTTGATGCTTACGCGCAGGCGCCAGACGATCGCGACTGGACCTGGCTTGCAAGTTCTCGCCCCACGAGCGTTGAGGCCACAGCTTGCTGGGTAGAGGGCAAATCCACGGATGCATCTCTGGTTCCCTATGCTGTCATTGAACAGCGTTCCGGTCGTGCGGTGGGGCTGGTGTGCTTTATGGCGATCGAACAGGAGCATGGTTCGGTTGAAATTGGTCATGTGACCTGGTCACCGCGCATGAAAAATACGGTACTCGGCACCGAAAGCATCTGGCTGTTGCTGCGCCAGGCGTTTGCGTTGGGCCATCGTCGCGTGGAGTGGAAATGTGACTCTCTGAACACGGCTTCCCGTCGGGCGGCGGAGCGCCTTGGGTTTATCTTCGAAGGACGTTTTCGCCAGAAGATTGTGCGCAAGGGGCGTAATCGCGACAGCGACTGGTTATCGATGATTGATAGCGAATGGCCCCAGTGCGACGCTGTTTTGCAGCGCTGGCTGGCTGCCGACAACTTCGATGAAAAAGGACAGCAACGCAGATCGCTGGCGGCGTGTCAGCCGCAGTAGCTCGCTTTTGAAGAATTAACAGTGCACCCACAGTCAGTTATGGCTGCGGGCGCATTTATCATTAGCGTTGATTTATTAACGGGTTTGCCAACGGGTGCGTTCGACGGCCCCTTGCCATTCATGCCAGCGTTTTTGCAATCTCCCATGGCGCGCCATGTCTGGCTGGAACGATACGTGATCGGGCAGATAATCTCGCAACTGGCAGGTAGATGCACCTTGCAGCTTCTTGCGTGCCAGCAATCCGGCACCGATAGCGGAAAGTTCAGGGATATCGCTGCGCATCACCGGACAGCCCAATAAATCGGCTTGATACTGCATTAGCCAGTCATTTTTTGTTGGCCCACCATCAACCATTAACGCGCTGAGTCGAAAACCGTTGTGCTGGCGCATCGCTAAAACAACATCGGCAATCTGATAGGTAATCGACTCCAGTGCAGCACGTACCAGATGTGCGCGTTTCACTCCGCGGCTGAGACCGTGAATCAACCCCCGGGCATCTTCATCCCACCAGGGCGCGCCCAGCCCGGTAAGGGCCGGAACAAAATAGACGCCCAGCGTGGAGTCAACCGTCGCGGGCAGCGTATTGAGCTCATGAAGCAGTTGCTCTTCCGGTAATTCGCTAAGACCTGTGCTATCGGCCATCCATGCGACGGCATCTCCCGTATGCGGAATATTACCTTCCAGTCCGTAGACCAGGGTGTCAGCGTCATGCCAGGCTATGGTCGTTGCCAGCGCGCTCACCTCGGACTGCGCCGAGAATACGGGAGCCATAACGGAAGATCCGGTGCCATAGGTCGCTTTGACGCAGCCTTCCATACCCAGCCCATGGGCAAAAAGCGCAGCATGAGAGTCGCCAATCATCGCCAGAATAGGGATTCCATCAGGTATCCTCTCCAGACCTTTTGTTACGCCAAAATGGTGGCTGGAAGGGCAAACTTCGGGTAACGCCTGCTGCGGAATACCGAATAGATCCAACATCTCGCTATCCCATTGTCCGCTGTTGAGATTGAGCAACTGCGTGCGTGAAGCGTTGGAGATGTCGCAACGAAATTCCTTGCCGTGCGTTAAGTTCCACAGTAACCAGCTATCGATGGTCCCGAGACATATTTCCCCTTGCTGTGCGAGCGTCATACCGTTGGGAACTGACTCCAGCAGCCAGCGTATTTTAGAGGCGGAAAAGAGTGGGGCAACGGGTAATCCGGTGATGGATTTTATGTACGCCTCGTGCCCCTGTTCACGTAATGCACGGCAAAAATCGGCCGTGCGCGAACATTGCCAGGTGATAGCAGGGCCGAGAGGGCGACCGCTGGCACGATACCAGCCTATCGCCGTTTCACGTTGATTGCTGATCGCCAGCGCTGCGACGCGTTGTGCGCCGACGCAGGTAATGGCTTGTGCCACAACATCCAGTGATGCGTCCAGAAGTGCATCACCTGACTGTTCAACCCAGCCTTCACGGGGCGTGTGGATCGCCAGCGCGCGGGAGAACTTCGCGACCACGTTTCCCTGACCATCCAGCGCTACGGCTTTGGCATTGGTGGTGCCTTCATCAAGCGCAATAATAATGTCTTTTTGTGCTGACATTGTTTTCTCCAGCCCTTCGGTTTCCCTGAGTATTAGCGATGGAAAAAGGTATCCACCCCGAGATAGCGGGTGAAAGCTTCATGCAGTACCTCTGCGCTGGCGGAATGGTTCATTGCCACGTGATGCTCAAAGCCATTACGACAAATCCAGGCCAGTAGGTTCTCCAGATGAGGCACCTGGATTACCGCTCGGCAGCCGACAGTGTCCAGCGGATCGTCAACCGATAGCCCTTCACCGACGTAGGCTTTGATTTCGCCGGTTAAATCGTCGGTACTCAGGCGGAAGTAGGTCAAGGCACCGCTTTTCATACGACCGTGAACTGCACCGCAGGTGTTCTCTTTACCGACGGTGGTACCGATGATATCCGCCGTCCCCATCTTCGGGCTGTCCAGACTGGCTGATGCGAAATTACCGCAGTGAAAAAGAACGCATTTATCACGATCGTCGCCGAAATTATTGTTCCAGTCGGCAATGGACGCTGGACTTAAGTTGCTGCTGGCGAGGGCGTACATTGACAACGCGCCCATCACATCCACTTCGCAGGCACTGGGCATTAACTGCCCGGACATCACGCTCATGATTGAGCACACGTTGATGCCTAAATTTTCCTGCAGCGAGGTCCAGCACTGGATGGCAGTTGTATCAATATCATTAGCGATGACCCATTCGCTGATAACGACAAACAGTTTTGCCATGGTGACCAGTTTGTCTGCTGGAATGGCGCTGGCGTCGGCGTTATCCATCAACAGGCGGCGTTTTTCATCCACCCGGATATCGTCGTCGCGCAGTCGTTTGATGCGGGTAAAGACTTCAGACAGATCCAGTGTTTCGACGGCAATACCCAGTCTTTCGAGCAATTTTTCGCTGTAGCGGACGGTGTTAAACCCAGCTGGACGTGCGCCGATAGCGCCGACGCGAACTCCGCGCATGCTGGCGACCACGCGACAGATTTGTTCGAAACGTTTCAGGTCTTGTGCAAACACCTCTCCTGACAGGTCGCAGACATGCTGGGTGGTTAGCGTAAACGGAATACCGTACTGGCGCATGTTATTGCACAGGGAGATCTTGCCGCAGAAGCTGTCACGGCGAGTGGCAAGCCCCATTTTATCCAGGTTGTCTTCCTGCGCCTGGATTAGAACCGGGACATCTAAACCGGAAAGTCGCAGCGTTTCCGCTATCGCTTTTTCATCGCCAAAGTTCGGCAGTAGTACCACCACACCGTGAATCTTGTCGCGGTGAGCGCGGAAAAGTTCAGCACAAACTTTCGCATCCTGACGGGTTTCAACACCGCCGAGTTCTGTCTGCGTATCGTTGAGCATAATGGTGTTAATGCCCAGCCGTTCAAAGAGCACGCTGGCTTGTTCGCGGGCTTCAGCAACCAGATAGCTCGGGAAAAATCCCCGATTGCCAATAATCACCGCCATGGTCAACTGATGAGGAATTCGTGACATCGCTTTCTCCAGTAAGTGTTCTGTTGTTGTTATTGTTTATCGTGTTGCCAGCAACAGTGCGGTGGCGTTTTTCACGACACCCGCCGCGTCAATTTCATGGTGCGCGCGCGTTGCTGCACGATCGGCTGCGATTGCATATTGGCCATCGGCAATCCCCAATCTACGCAGTGGAATGGCACAGCCAGCTTCTGCCAGCACTTCAGCCACCAGACTTCCCACGCCGCCATTAATGTTATGTTCTTCCACGCTAACCACTGCCTTGCAGTGGGTTAAAGCCGCCAGTAACTGTTGGGTATTGCAGGGACGAATTGACGGTACACTGATTACGCTGGCGTCAATACCCGCCTGTTCCAGCACTGTGGCAGCCTCGACAATTTCATGCACAGTTGAGCCCATTGCCACCAGTGCGACATCTTTTCCTTTGCGCAAAATATCGATATTACCCGGCGCGAACTGGTAGTTTTCGTCGTGTAATTCGGGTAAGGCTTTGCCATCCAGGCGAATATAAACCGGACCTATGTGGCTTAAGGCGTAGTCGAGAATCTGTCGGCATTCCACCGGACAGGACGGGGCGTAAATCTCAATATTGCCAAAACCGCGTAGCACGGAAATATCATCAATGCTGTGGTGCGTACTGGCGAGCGGTCCGTAGCTGGCCCCTGCGTTCAGGCCAATCAACTTCACGTTGGTATTGTTGTAGCAAATATCGACTTTAATTTGCTCATTGGCCCGAGAAATCAAGAAGGGCGCAGCGTTACAGGTGACGGCGATTTTACCGCCCAGCGCCAGTCCGGCAGCAGCACCGACCAACGTCTGTTCGGCAATACCCACGTTGACCAGACGACCGGGAAATTCCTTCATAAATGGGGCGATTTTTGCTGTTGATGTTGAGTCAGCCACCACCGGCACAACATCCATTCCACGTTTGACCGCGGCAATTAACGTGTTCACCATGACGGTGGCGAGGTGTTCGCTATTACGCATCTTTCAGTTCCTCCAGCGCCAGTTCAACTTCTTCTCCTTTTGGCACGCGGTGGTGCCATTCCGGGCGGCCCTGGATAAAAGAGATCCCGGCTCCTTTGGTGGTGTGTGCAATGACGACATATGGCTTGCCTTCAGGGGTTAATCCTTCCAGCGTGCGCACCACATCGCTCATATCGTTCCCGCGACACTCTGTGACTTGCATACCGAAGGCTCGCCATTTTTCATCCAGCGGATCGGTGTTCATGATCTCTTTGGTTGATCCGGCAAGCTGGAGGTTATTTTTGTCGTTGATGATAATCAGGTTATCCAGTTTATAGTGGGCAGCGACCAGTGCCGCTTCCCAGTTGCTGCCTTCGGCCAGTTCACCATCACCGGTGACGACAAACACCCGGCGTTTGCTGTTGCTGCGTTTAGCCGCCAGCGCAATCCCTACTGCAACCGGCAGACCGTGACCAAGAGCTCCGGTATTCAATTCAATTCCTGGCGTTTTATGTTTTACCGGATGCCCCGGCAGATGCGAATCAGCGTGTTGATAGGTCGCCAGCCAGTCCACAGGAATAAAACCGGCTTCTGCCAAGACACAGTAGTAACCGCCCACAGCGTGACCTTTTGACTGGATGTAGATATCGCGCTCGTCGCTCTCTTTAATCTCCGGGGAGCAATTCAGGATGCGAAAATAGAGTGCTGTCAGCAGTTCAACCTGCGACAGGTCTGCGCCAGTGTGCCCGCCAGCCGGGCTTTCAGCATTCAACACGATAATGCGGCGACGCACGGCACGTGCTTTCTTTTCTAGCTCAGGTATTGAGAGCGAAAACGGATTCATAAGACACCTCTTGAATGTTTAATCTTGAATGAATAAATATTCCATGTGAGTGCAGTAGTGCAACTGTCTCTCTACCCACCACGTAATCTGCAGATAAAACAGTCAGTCGTTATTGGTTAGAATAAATATTCACTACTGATTTATTATTCATGATTAAAGATATGCCTTGTCTGGCGGTTTGTCTACGGCTTGTGCCACCAAATTTTGGAGAAAAGAGAAAAGGATCACACTAACGTGATAACTGGAAAGGTACTGATGACTTGTTATCTATTCAGGTATGAATAAAAATAACAGGCAGTTTATCAGGGGGAATGCCATGTCAAAGCAGGATGAACAGCGGTTGCTGGTTAAGATTGCCACGCTTTACTACGCCGAAAATAAAAAACAGTCTGAAATCGCCACGCTGCTGCATTTGTCGCAGTCCTTTGTCTCCCGTGCTTTAACGCGTTGTCAGAAAGAAGGGCTGGTGAAAATCACCGTCGTACAGCCGACCAATATCTTTGTGGCGCTGGAAAAAGCCATTGAAGAGCAGTTTGGTATTCGTCAGGCGATTGTCGTGGATGTCGGTGACAACCCCAGCAATACGCAAATTAAGCATGCTATTGGCAGCGCGGCGGCGCATTACGTTGAAACCCGCTTGCGAGCCGAGGACCTGGTTGGAATTTCCTCCTGGAGTAGCACCATTCGCTGTATGGTCGATGAGATGCACCCGCAAAATATCCGTGCGGCGGGTGTGATCCAACTGCTGGGCGGCGTAGGGCCGAATGGTAACGTGCAGGCCACGATTCTTACGCAACAGTTGGCAGCGCACCTTGGCTGTCCGGCCTGGCTGCTGCCTTCACAAAGTATTGAGCATTCGGTTGAAGAGCGTACACGGTTGGTTAACAGCCCTGACGTTGCCGCGGTGGTTGAAAAGTTTGCTGAAGTGGATGTGGCAATTGTCGGTATTGGCGAACTGGAGCCTTCTCAATTGCTGAAAAACTCAGGCAACTACTACAACGAAGAAATGTTGCGACTGCTCGCCGAGCGCGGCGCGGTAGGCGATATCTGTCTGCATTATTACGATGCAGCAGGTAACCCGGTACTCAGCCATGAGGAAGACCCGGTCATCGGAATGGAGCTTTCGCAGATCCGGGAGTGTAACCACGTGATTGCTTTGGCTGGTGGTGTGGAAAAACAGAATGCGATACGCGGGGCATTGCAGGGGAATTATATTGACGTATTGATCACCGACTACCCGACAGCCCGCAGTCTGGTGAAAGGGTGATGTCACGGTGAGTTAAACAATTGACAGCCCCAGGAGGCCCCTGGAGCTGTCTGGTTGTACATATCAGACTTTTCAGAGGGGATTACTGACTTTCCATCGCCGCCTTTTGTGCTACCACCGCGGCTTTTTGCTGCATCCGGTTTTGCATCTGGTCGATGATGACCGCGACGATAATCACGATACCTTTAATCACCATTTGCCAGAACTCGCTGACGCCCATCATCACCAGACCATCGGCCAGAAAACCGATAACGAAAGCGCCAATCAGCGTGCCTAAAATCGTGCCCCGTCCACCGGCCAGTGACGTACCGCCGAGAACCACTGCGGCAATGGCGTTCATCTCAAATGCCGTACCGTTGGCCGGATGGCTGGCGGAAAGCTGTGCCGAGACCACAATTCCAGCAATCGCGGCACACAGTCCGGATAGGGTATACACCCAGATTTTCACCTGTTTTACTTTTACCCCTGACAGCTCAGCAGCGCGCTCGTTATCCCCGATGGCGTAAACGTGGCGACCAAAGGGTAGACGACGAGCGACGTAAGCAATGACCAGTGCCAGCACAATCATCATCCAGATGGCCCACGGAATCCCAAACAGTGTACCGGCACCAATCTCATCAAAACCGGTATTGCCGAGCTGCGGATTGCCGGAAAGCCCAGGAAAGGTTTGCCCATCGGAGGTCAGCATCGCCGCCCCGCGCAAAACGTACATGGTTCCGAGCGTACAAATAAACGGTGCGACGTTATAGTGGGTGATGATCCAACCATTCGCCGCGCCAATCAGCCCACCAATCAACAAGACGACAGGCACAATCACCCAGACGCTGGGGAAAATTGCGATGCCGAACATTGGCAATACAATGCCTTTAGTGATTAGCCATCCCGCGACCATGCCGCACAGCCCAAGCGTAGCGCCAATTGAGAGATCAATCCCGGCGGTAATAATGACAAACGTGATCCCCAGCGCCAGAAAGGCGTTAATGGCGATATGCTTGATCATAATGACCATGCTGCCGCCAGAGAGAAATCCCGGTACGGTGAAGGCAAAGAACCCGACGATTAAAAACAGTGCAATAAAAGTGCGCAGTTTTAGGATTAGTAGCAGGATATTTTCCCGAGAGAAGGCGACTGTGGAGCGAGGCGCGATGGCGGCAGATTGTAGTGTTTTCATATCAGAACCCCTGAGCACTTGCGGTTACCAGCGCCGATTCTTCGGCACGATCGCGGGCGATATCGGCAGTTAGCTTGCCGCCGGACATCACCAGAATGCGGTCAGAAACCGCCATAATTTCTTTTAAATCTGAGGTGGAGAAGACCACAGCAATACCCTGCTGGGAAAGCTGGACCATCATGCGGAACACATCGGCTTTCGCCCCGACATCGATGCCGCGTGTGGGTTCGTCAAGAAATAGAATTTTGGGATTGGTGAGCAGAGAGCGACCAATCACCACTTTTTGCTGGTTCCCCCCGCTCAGCGCCTGAATTTCAACCTCTGGCGAGGAGACTTTTATCGACAGATTGCCAATTGTGCTGGCGACCACGGCCTCTTCATCTTTGCGGGCAATGGCAAAGCCACGTTGCAGACGCCGCCAAAGGCTGGCAATGGTCAGATTGGTGGCGACGGATGAAATGGGGAAAATCCCTGTGCGCTTGCGATCCTCCGGCACCAGACTCATTCCCATACGGATGCGATCGGCGGTGGTTAAGCGCTGCGGGACCGGTTTGCTGTCGAGCCACAGTTTTCCGAGGTAGTTGCGCTCAGTACCTAACAAGCACTCGAACAATTCGGTTCGCCCAGCCCCCATAAGTCCATAGATACCGACAATTTCACCGGCATGAACGTTAAAGGTGACGTCATTGACGACTGCGCTGCCAGCGGTATTCACGCAGGTGATATGTTCAGCTTCCAGAACCGGAGCTCCAAACGTGCGGCCGGGTTCGAGAAAGTTGCTTACCGGATCACTGCCCAACATCTCGCGCACAATCCACGGGACATCGATGTCGCTAACCTTGGCTTCGGCTTGAAATTTACCATCGCGTAAAATAGTGATCACATCGCCAATTGCCATCAATTCTTCGAGGCGATGGGAGATATAGATTATCGACACGCCCTGGCGAGTAAGTTCACGGATCACGCGAAACAGAATCTCGACTTCAGTTTTACTGAGCGCTGAGGTGGGTTCATCAAGAATCAGGATATCTGCATCTTCAGCCAGTGCTTTGGCGATTTCGACCAGCTGTTGCTGCCCTACTTTGAGATTGCCAACCAGGTCGCGCGGTGATATCGGCTGATCGAGCCGGGTTAATAATTCCGCGGTGCGTTTCTCTTGCTCGGCCTCATTAATGGGAGCCATGCCTTTTTGAATCTCCCGACCGAGGAAAATGTTTTCCGCGACGGAGAGGTTCTCAAACAGGTTTAGCTCCTGATGCACCATACCAATTCCATGTGCCGCAGCATCCCGGGTGCTGGCAAAGCGCACGGGATTTCCATTGAGCGATATCTCACCGCTACTGGGTTGCTGAACGCCAGCGAGGATCTTCATCAACGTCGATTTCCCCGCACCATTCTCACCAATAATCACATTCACCTTGCCACGCCAGACCTGATAATCGACGCTGTCCAGCGCAATTGTGCCGGGAAACAGCATTGAAATGGCATGCGTGCGCAGGATGATGTCATCAGCTGAGGTATTGCGCATTAGTGAGCCTCCTGTTCCAGCGTCAGTGCTGCTGCGTTTTCCGCTTTTCCAGCATTCAACGTCACGGCGAACAGCACCGTGGCAGTTTTCCCTTGCCAGCTAGTGTCTACGGCGGGTAACTGTTTCGCCGCTTCACGGTTATAAGCCCGTGACAGTTGAGCAAACTGAACCTGGTTAGTAAAATCTTCAAACTTGAAACCACTGGCATCGCGAATAGCATTGCCACGCATTACCGGGCCAATCTGAATCGTGACGGGCATATCATTGACCCTCACCACGATGGTGTGCTCTCGCCCATTGGTGGTGTCGACGCTATCAATCTGGCTGGTCAGGCGTACAAACACGCTTTCGGGAGCGGGTGAGGGGGCCTTCAGGCGAGTGGTCAGCGCTGAAGCATCCAGAACATGTTGCTGTGCCGCTTCCAGGACGCGGGATTGCCAGGTTTGTTGCGCGATCTGATCGGGAGTCTGGTTGTCGAAACTGGCTTTGGCCTGAGGATCGGCCGGGATAATTGGTTTGCCGTTTTCGTCGAGGTCAACTACCGTACAGGCCGTCAGCAACAGGGTGGCGCATCCAACCAGCGCGGCACCCCATTGTGTTAACGACATAGTGCCTCCGCTTAGTGGCTCAGGTTGAACTTGTTCAGCTTGCTGGCATTGGTTTCGTCAATCAGCACGCAATCCATGAGCTGTTTTTCTTCTTTCTGGGCTTTGCCGTTTTTCAGATAGTAATCCGCCTGCTCAACAGCCATTTGCGCCTGCTGCCAGCCGGGCTGCAGTACTGTCGCTTTAATATTGCTTTTATTAATGATTGAATCGCGGGTGTAGTCGCTGCCATCAAAACCGACCACGATGACATTATTTTTCCCCGCCGCTTTTAATGCGGCTTCTGCACCCAGCGCCATAGTGTCGTTACCTGAGATCACACCTACGATATCTGGGTTGGTTTGTAGAATGGCTTCCATTCGGGTAAAGGCTTCGGTTTGGCTCCAGTTTGCCGTCTGCTGGGCTACCATTTTCATGTCCGGATAGTCATCGAGTACATCGTGATACCCCTGCGAGCGTACATGGGCGTTGGTGTCGGATTGACGTCCCAGCAGTTCAACGTACTTCCCTTTTCCGTCCAGTAACCTGGCGAACTTCTCTGCGCCGAGCTGTGCGCCTTGATAGTTATTCGACACGATTTGCGCCACCGCGATGCCGGTTTTATTGATTTCGCGATCGATAAGAAAAGCAGCTACACCCGCTGCTTTGGCTTTTTCCAGCGGCCCTACGGTGGCATCTGCACCCGCATTATCGAGAATGATCGCTTTCGCTTTACGAGCAATAGCAGTCTCAATCAGTTGGTTTTGTTTATTGACGTCATCATCATGAGAGGCAACCAGCGTGGCGTATCCCAGCTCTTTTGCTTTGGCGACTGCACCGTCGGCTTCGGCTTTAAAAAACGGGTTATCGTGAGAAGGGGTAATAATCGCAATCAGTCCGTTGTCGGCAGCATACAGCGAACCCGATGCGGTAAGGATCGAGGCCAGTAATACGGATTTAATCAAGGTCTTGTTCATCTCTTTCTCCACTTTGAATATTTATTCAAATATGATTTATTATTCAAGTTAACGATAAGTCGAGATAATCGAACTGTCTACGATTTGCGCAGCTAATTTCTTAAAAAGAGAAAAGGATCACGATCCTGATGGTGAGAATGGAAATAGCGTCACGATATTTTTATCACGCTGAAACCAATGAACGTTAACTTCTTGATTGCCGAGGTTTGCCGAAAATGACGGCATGATTTGTAATGTTAATTGCTGAGTCGTGAGTGCGGTGATTTTTGCGCTGGTGAAACCTGGTAGCCCCGATGCCTGATTGGAAAACGCCTTATACAGGCTCTCCTTTGCGCTGAATACCAGGGTTAAGGCGAGCGGAAAGGGCAGGCAGGTATGCTGCAAAATCTGATGTTCGTGGTTATCAATAATGCTATCAGCCAGCTCAACTGCGGTTTGTGGTGTAAAAATAGCTTCTATATCCAGCCCAATGGGATGCGTTGATACGACCGCCAGCGCCGTTGTTGCGCTATGGCTGATGCTGCCAAACAGATCCTGCGGCCACAATGGTTGGCGTTGCACACCGATGCCGGGCACGGTTTTGTGGCCAAATTCACACAGTGCGTGGACTGCAGCAATACGCCCCGCTAAGTGCTCAGCTTTACGCTTACGCCCACTGGAGTGGAGCTGAGTGTGGTGGGGGAGCCAGAGCAGGTCGTGCTCATGGAAAGTGTCGGGATCAAATTCGACAATGTGCAGCGTATGATCTGCGAAAGGGAGCGGGATGTGCGTTGTGTGCATGATTTCTTACGCTTTCCCTCTCCCCGCAGCGAGGAGAGGGAAAAACGTTATCAGAAGTGTGTGTTAACGCTCATGAACCACGTCCGGCCCGGTTCGTTATAGGTGTGCGCGCCTGCGCCCGCCATATAGTTCCCGGTCACGATATCGCCCGTGGTCTGGGCATTCCCTTCACGCCATAAACGTTTGTCAAAGACGTTATCCACGCCGCCGGTCAGGCTGACGTTTTTCGTCACATCCCAGGTCGCACTCAGGCCGACGATGCTGTATGGGCTGACTTCACTGGCCGAGCTACCGGTAACGGGTTTACCCTGGTAATCGTATTTTTTCGGCTGCTGTTTGCCGTACCAGGTGAAGGTGGATTGCAATGACAGATCTTCACGTGCCTGCCAGCTCAGGGTCGAGTTCAGCGTGTATTCAGGAATAATCGACAGACGCTCGCCGGTCTCTTTATTCTTACTTTGCAGCATGTAGGTAATGTTGTTGGTCCAGTTAACGGTTTCGCTAACCGGCACGTTCAACGTTCCTTCCAGACCTTCAACTACCGCTTTAGGAATGTTTTCCCACTGATAGATATCGGTATAAGTCGTTTTCCCTTTGTTGGTGATAGACGTTCTGTCGAACGGGACTGTACCTGCTTCAATCTTGTTACGGTAATCGTTACGGAACCAGGTTACCCCAGCCAGCCAGCCGTCGCGTTTGAACTCCAGACCAATCTCTTTGTTGATACTGGTTTCGGCCTTCAGATCATCGTTGCCCATCATGTAGCAACCAATACCGGTCGCGGAGCCGGTGGCGTAGCAACCCTGACCTTTACTGTACAGAATGTAGTTCGGGTTGAGCTGATACAGGCTTGGCGCTTTATAGGCGCGCGCAATCCCCATCTTCAGGGTGAAATCATCGCCCAGACCTTGGGACAGGTTCAGGGACGGACTCCAGTTATCGCCCACAATGCTGTGATGATCGAAACGCAAACCTGGCGTCAGCATGGTGCTGTCGGTCAGTTCCATGTTGTTTTCAGCAAACAGAGAGAAAATCTCTGCGTCTGAGTACGGGCTGCGGTTGGTGCTGCTGGACCCTGGAATATCACCGCCCATAAAGGTCTGCGAATTGGACAACATGTCCTTCATGCGCTGCTGGTTCCATTCGGTACCGAGCGTCAGATTTTGGTTAACCAGCAGATCTAACGGAATGCTGATTTCACTGTGCAGCATGACGTCACTCAGGTCGGCGTCGAGGTATTTTTGTGACGCATTCGGGTCGAAAATCCCTTCGGTACCCCCCGCCAGGCCCTCCGGCGTACGGGAGTTGCGCGTATGTTCATACTGCACCCAGTTACTGGTAGTGACGCCGTTATCCCAGCCGCCGTTCCAGGTCAGAGAGTAGTTCTGGCGGTAAAGACGGTTGGTCTCTTTCCCGTAGTTATCTTTCACCAGTTGGTTGGTGTTGGTGTTTTGAGTGTCGCCCGCATACAGGTTGCCCTGACGGCTATAGCCAGCTTCCAGTTCCAGTGACTGGAGCGGGGCGAAATCCCAGCGAACCACGCCGTTAATGTCTTTGTTGATCACCCCTTCACGACCAGCCGGTAAAGTATTTGAATACGTGCCGGTACGTTCTGACTGATGACCCTGGTTGATATCCCACGCGTCGGCCTGGGTTTTATCGAGATTACCGTACAAACGGAAGCTGAAATCCCCGCCCAGCGGGCCATTCAAACTAAAGTTGGTGCGTTTGGTTGAACCTTCGTCTTTATGTTCCGGGGCGTTGAAATAGGTATCCCAGGAGCCGTGCCATTCGTTGCTGCCTTTTTTGGTGATGATATTCACCACGCCGCCAGCCGCACCGTTGCCATAGCGTGCCGCGGCAGGACCGCGCAGCACTTCAATACGTTCGATCATTTCTGGTGGCACCCATGCGGTATCGCCGCGGGTATCACGCTCGCCGCGCCAGCCCTGACGCACAGAGTTACGGCTGGTTACCGGTTTGCCGTCGATCAGAATCAGGGTGTTTTCCGGCCCCATGCCGCGAATATCGATCTGGCGGTTGTTGCCGCGTTGACCGCTGGTTGAGTTACCGGTCAGGTTGACGCCTGGCATGGTACGGATGATTTCCGACACATCGCGAGCGGGAGGATTCTTACGAATTTCATCAGCGGTAATGGTTGAAACGCCCGGTGCCTGCAGGTTCTGCTGGGCGGCGGTAACCACGATGGTGTCTTCATGAGAGACAGCGGCGCTATCGGTTTGATCTTCTGCCATCGCTGGCAGGGCTACCCCGTAAATCCCTAAATTGACCAATAAGGCCAGTGAATGAATCTTGTTGTTCATTGTATGTCCTGCTGTTCTTTTAGCCACGAGTACCAATGTGCCGTGGTGCGGCATTTGGTCTGATGTCGCCCGCATCCGCGTAAACCCTCCATTCCAGAAAAAGTACGCAGCGCCAGGCCGGTTTATAAGTGGTGAAAAACTGTGCGCGCTTCCCACAGCGCGACAATACGCTATTGCAAATGCAAATAGTTATCAATAATATTATCAATATATTTCACGCTAGATCATAAAATTTGACAATAAACATGGGGTTATGGCGGTGACGACGTTAAAGATGGGAAGCGAGGCGTGGTGGCAGTCAAAAAAAGGCCCGGAGTGGGAGCGTGAAGACAACGGAAATTATCGGGTAACCTTCTGGTGGCGCGACCCGCAGGGAACGGAAAAAGAGTCAGCCATTCATCGCGTATGGGTCTATATCACCGGCGTCACCGACCACCATCAAAATGCCACCCCGCAGTCGATGCAACGCATTGACGGAACAAATGTTTGGTGCTGGAGTGTTTCCCTTAGCGCCAACTGGCGCGGCAGTTACTGTTTTATCCCAACAGAACGAAATGATATTTTTGCCGCGCAGACGCCGGGCGAAGCGCCTGACCGAACCGTGCTGCGTGAAGGCTGGCGGCAATTGTTGCCGCAGGCTATTGCCGATCCCCTCAATCCGCAGAGCTGGCAGGGCGGTCGTGGCCATGCGGTGTCTGCGCTGGAAATGCCTGATGCACCCGTACAACCGGGATGGGATCGACCTGAAAACCCCGACTCGCCCGCAGTTTGCCTGCAATGGCGTAGCGCCAGGCTCGGCAATACGCGCCGCGTGTGGGTGTTTACCACTGGTGAAGCCCAGCCGGAAGCGCGTCCGCTGGCTATCCTGCTGGACGGACAGTTTTGGGCACAGAGTATGCCGGTCTGGCCTGCGCTGACTTCACTCACCCATCGCGGACACCTCCCGCCCGCCGTTTATCTCCTGATTGATACCATCGACACGGCTCACCGCAGCCGCGAATTGCCGTGTAATGCGGATTTTTGGTTGGCGGTACAGCAGGAGTTATTGCCGCTGGTGAAGACCACGACCGCGTTCAGTGACGACCCGCAGCGTACCGTCGTCGCCGGGCAAAGTTTTGGCGGGCTGTCATCGCTGTATGCCGGGCTGAACTGGCCCGCGCGCTTTGGCTGTGTGCTCAGCCAGTCGGGCTCTTATTGGTGGCCGCATCGTGGTGGTCATCAGGATGGGGCGATCGTTGAGCAACTGAAGAGCGGAAAGATAAGCGCCCAGGGGCTGCGTATTGTCCTGGAAGCCGGGATCCGCGAACCCATTATTTATCGCGCCAATCAGATGCTATATGCCCAGTTACCCTCTGTACCACAGTCTATTTTCTGGCGTCAGGTTGATGGTGGACACGATGCGCTTTGCTGGCGCGGCGGACTGATGCAAGGGCTGATCACGCTCTGGCAACCGCTTACCGACACGATTTAACCGGACGATGTTCCACGACAGGAGTTGAGTATGGAATTCAGTAACCCCTTCGATAATCCGCAGGGCCAGTTTTACATTCTGCAAAATCCCCAACGTCAGTTTAGCCTTTGGCCGCAGCAATGCTCACTTCCTGCTGGCTGGACGGTCGCGTGCGCACCCCAATCACAGGAAGCCTGCCAGCAATGGCTGGATGCAAACTGGACCACGCTGACGCCAGCGAACTACGTCGATGTGCAGGAGGCTCCATGACTCAACGTTTACCGTTAGTTGCGGCTCAGCCGGGGATCTGGATGGCGGAAAAACTCTCCACATTGCCCTCAGCGTGGAGCGTGGCGCACTACGTAGAATTAACCGGCGAACTGGACGCACCGTTGCTGGCGAAAGCGGTAGTGGCGGGTCTGCAGCAGGCCGATACTCTAAGGATGCGGTTTAGCGAAGATAACGGCGAGGTCTGGCAATGGGTAGACTCTGCGCTTGCCTTTGCGCCACCAGAAATTATCGATCTGCGCGAAAAATCCGATCCGCATGCGGCAGCGCGCGCCTTGATGCAGGCAGACCTGCAGCAGGACATCCGTGCTGATGGCACTAAGCCGCTGGTTTTTCACCTGCTCATTCAGGTGGGAGAAAAGCGTTGGTATTGGTATCAGCGTTACCATCATCTGCTGGTTGATGGCTTCAGTTTCCCGGCCATTACCCGCCAGATAGCCGCAATTTACCGCGCATGGCTGCATGGCGAGCCCACGCCGGAATCACCTTTTACGCCATTTTCTGAGGTGGTGGAAGAGTATCAACAGTATCGGCAAAGCGATGCCTGGCAACGCGACGGCGCCTTCTGGACCGAGCAGCGAAAGCAACTCCCACCTCCGGCTTCGCTGTCTAACAAACCCCTGCCAGGGCGGTCGGCCAGCGCGGATATTATTCGTCTGAAGTTAACCGCGCCTGAAGGGGTGTTTCGCCGGCTTGCGGCACGTATGCCAGACGTTCAGCGTGCGGATCTGGCCCTTGCGCTGGTGGCGTTGTGGCTCGGACGTTTATGCAGCCGAATGGAATATGCCGCCGGGTTTATCTTTATGCGGCGTATGGGGTCGGCGGCGCTCACGTCCACCGGACCGGTTTTAAACGTCCTGCCATTTGGCGTGCAGTTGAATGCGGCAGAAAGCTTGCCTGCACTTGCCCAACGACTGGCCGCACAGTTGAAGAAAATGCGCCGACATCAGCGATATGATGCTGAGCAAATTGTTCGCGACAGCGGGCGCGCAGCCGGTGCCGAACCGCTGTTTGGCCCGGTACTGAACGTGAAAATATTCGACTATCAACTGAATATTCCTGGTGTTCAGGCGCAAACCCATACGTTGGCGACAGGTCCGGTGAACGATCTGGAGCTGGCGCTGTTCCCGGATGAAAACGGCGGGCTGAGTATTGAAATCCTGGCCAATAAACAGCGCTACGATGCCGCGACGCTGGCGCAACATGCATCGCGTTTAACCGCGCTTATCGCGCAGTTTGCCGACAATCCGTCGCTATGCTGCGGCGATGCCGGGATGCTGTTGCCGACAGAACATGAGCGGCTGGCGAAGATTAACGACACGACCGTGGCGATCCCGTCCACCACGCTGAGCGCGCTGGTGGCACAGCAGGCCGATAAAACGCCGGATGCCCCGGCGCTGGCTGATGCCCGCTATCAGTTTAGCTATCGTGAAATGCGCCAACAGGTCGTGGCGCTGGCGCGCCGCCTGCGCGAACGTGGCGTACAGCCTGGTGACAGCGTTGCCGTGGCATTACCGCGTTCCGTGTTCCTCACGCTGGCACTGCACGGTATTGTTGAGGCGGGAGCCGCCTGGCTGCCATTGGATACCGGATACCCGGACGATCGCCTGCGGATGATGCTCGAAGACGCGAAGCCAAAATTGTTGATCGCGACCGAAGAGCAACTGGCGCGCTTTAGCGATATTCCGGAGCTGGAAAGTCTGTGCTACAACGCGCCGCTGCCAGAAGAGGATGCTGCACCGCTGGCGCTATCTCAACCTAATCATACGGCCTATATTATTTTTACTTCCGGTTCTACCGGCAGACCAAAAGGGGTGATGGTTGGGCAAACAGCCATCGTTAACCGTTTGCTGTGGATGCAAAATCACTATCCACTGACCGCGGATGATGTGGTGGCGCAAAAAACGCCGTGCAGTTTTGACGTCTCGGTATGGGAGTTTTTCTGGCCGTTTATTGCCGGGGCAAAACTGGTCATGGCAGAACCTGAAGCGCACCGCGATCCGCTGGCGATGCAGCAGTTCTTTGCGCAGTCAGGGGTGACGACCACGCACTTTGTTCCCTCTATGCTGGCCGCTTTTGTTGCTTCACTGACGCCGGAAACCGCGCGGGAGAGCTGTGCCTCGCTGAAACGGGTATTCTGCAGCGGCGAAGCCTTACCTGCAGATTTATGCCGCGAATGGGAACAGTTGACTCATGCGCCACTGCACAATTTATACGGGCCAACGGAAGCGGCAGTCGATGTGAGCTGGTATCCGGCCTGGGGGGACGATCTCGCTGCCGTAACGGGCAATAGCGTGCCGATTGGCTATCCGGTATGGAATACCGGTTTACGGATCCTGGACGCCATGATGCGCCCGGTGCCCTTTGGCGTGGCAGGTGATCTCTATCTGACGGGGATCCAACTGGCGCAAGGATACCTGGGGCGAGCGGATCTAACCGCGAGCCGCTTTATCGCCGATCCATTTAACCCTGGTGAACGCATGTACCGTACCGGGGATGTGGCGCGCTGGCTGGAGAATGGCGCAGTGGAATACCTCGGGCGCAGCGATGACCAGCTTAAAATTCGCGGACAGCGCATTGAGCTCGGTGAGATTGATCGGGTGATGCAGCAACTGCCAGATGTCGAACATGCCGTTGCCCACGCCTGCGTATTCAACCAGGCGGCGGCGACAGGCGGCGATGCACGACAGTTGGTGGGGTATCTGGTGTCGCAATCGGGGTTACCGCTGGATACGTCTGCATTGCGAGAAACTCTGCGTGAAAAACTGCCTGCGCATATGGTGCCGACGGTATTGTTGCAACTGGCGGAGCTGCCGCTGAGTGCAAACGGTAAACTGGATCGTAAAGCGCTGCCGATGCCGCAGTTGACGTCGCGTACGTCAGGACGTGCGCCGCGAGCAGGGACTGAAACCGCCATCGCGCAGTCTTTTGCGGCTTTGCTGGATTGCGAGGTTAATGACGTAGAGGCTGACTTCTTTGCGCTTGGCGGACATTCGCTGCTGGCGATGAAGCTGGCAGCGCAGTTGAGCCGGATTTTTGAGCGTCAGGTAACGCCTGGGCAGATAATGGTGGCTTCTACTGTTGAACAACTGAGTGCACTGCTGGAGAGCAATGATGATGAACAGTCGCAGCGTCTGGGATTCGAGACGCTGCTGCCGCTGCGTGAAAGTCATGGCCCAACGCTGTTTTGCTTCCATCCGGCGTCGGGTTTCGCCTGGCAGTTTAGCGTGCTGTCGCGTTACCTCAGTCCGCAGTGGTCGATTATTGGCATTCAGTCGCCGCGACCGGATGGCCCTATGCAGACGGCGGAAAACCTTGATGCGGTATGCGAACATCACCTGGCAACGCTGCTCAGCCAGCAGCCTCATGGTCCCTATTATTTATTAGGCTACTCGCTGGGGGGGACGTTGGCGCAGGGAATCGCCGCACGCTTACATGCCAGAGGAGAGACAGTTGCATTCCTGGGGCTGCTGGATACCTGGCCGCCGGAAACGCAAAACTGGCAGGAAAAGGAGGCTAATGGGTTGGATCCCGCGGTACTGGCCGAGATCGAGCGTGAACGTGAAGCGTTTCTGGCAGCGCAGCAGGGGAATGCGTCAGAGGCCTTATTTAATGCTATCGAAGGCAACTACGCCGATGCGGTTCGCCTGCTCACCACGGCACACAGCGTGCCATTTGCTGGTCACGCCACGCTGTTCGTCGCTGAGCGCACCTTAGTGCCGGGGGTCAGTCCTGAACGCAGTTGGTCACCGTGGATATCCAGTCTGGATGTATATCGGCAGGACTGCGCGCATGTTGATATTATCTCTCCCAGCTTGTTTGAGGCGATAGGGCCAATAATAAACACCCTGATCAATAAATCGGTGTAACAAAGCGAATCTTACTATCGCGACAATCAAATAACCCCATGATGTAATAATTATGTTATGGGGTTGATCTTTTTTGGTGTGATGAGGGCGATTAAAAGGGTGAATAAATTCCGAATATAATTTTTGGTAGGGCTTCGTGCACAAAGAGTGTTTCGGATAATTCTTACTAACTGGTAGACTTCTCTTTCGGAAATGTTCTTCTTTGGGTACGGATCTCAGGTCACACACATGTCATCATTAAATATTAAGCAAGATAACGTTTCGGATTTTACTGCGTATCCTCAGCCAGCGGTAAATGCTAACGAAATCGATTTAGTTAATCTAATCGAAATCTTATGGCGCGCCAGGACGAAAATTATGGCGACCGTTTTCGCCTTTGCCTGTGTGGGTATTCTGTTCTCTTTTCTACTACCGCAAAAATGGACCAGTCAGGCCATCGTGACGCCGGCCGAGCCCGTCCAGTGGCAGAACCTCGAAAATACGTTGACCAAATTGCGCGTGCTGGATATGGATATTAACGTTAGCCGTGGTGATGTATTTAACCTGTTTATCAAAAAATTTCAGTCGCCCTCATTGTTGGAAGAGTATCTGCGTTCTTCTCCTTACGTGATGGGACAACTGAAAGGCGCGGATATCGATGAAATGGACCTGCATCGGGCAATTGTCAGGCTCAGTGAAAAAATGAACGCCGTTGACAGCAATGTGGGAAAAAAGAATGAGACTTCGCTGTATACCGCATGGACGCTAAGCTTTACCGCGCCCCAGGCTGAAGAAGCCCAGTCTGTGCTGAAGGGCTATATCCAGTATATTTCTGATGCTGTGGTGAAAGAAACGCTGGAAGATATTCGTAATAAACAGTCCATCAAAACCAGCTTTGAGAAAGAAAGACTGGAGATGGATCGCGTCAGGCTTAAGAATCAACTGGACGCCAAAATCCAGCGACTGCATTATTCACTGGAAATTGCGAATGCCGCTGGGATTAAAAAACCGGTCTACAGTAATGGCCAAGCGGTGAAAGATGACCCTGATTTCTCTATTTCACTGGGCGCTGATGGCATTGCACGTAAATTAGAAATAGAAAAGTCGGTAACGGATGTTGCTGAAATTAACGGTGAATTACGTAACCGCCAATATCACGTTGAACAGCTGTTAGCTATGAATGTGAATGATGTAAAATTTACGCCATTTAAATATCAACTTTCACCTTCGCTGCCAGTGCATAAAGATGGTCCGGCAAAATCGATGATCGTTATTTTGGCAGCTTTGCTGGGTGGCATGGTGGCGTGCGGTGGTGTTCTGCTGAATTACGCCATGGTGGCGCGTAAGCAAAAAATGACGTTTATTGACCAACAACTGGTGTGATGACTTTTCGTCTGGCGGCGAACAGTCCGCCAGACGGTAAATCTTGCTATTTATTGCGCCCAAGCGGCACCACTAACGGCGTTCCGGCAACCGGATCGTCGATAATCATACAGCGCAGACCATAGATTTTTTCAATAAGCTGCGCGGTGACGATCTCCTTCGGCGCACCCTCGGCAACAATTTTTCCGTCACGCAGCGCAATCAGATGCGTTGCATAGCGACACGCCTGATTAAGATCGTGCAGAACGGCGGCCAGCGTATATCCTTTCTCCCGGTTTAGCTCACTCAGCAGCTCCAGCAGATCTATCTGATGGCTGATATCCAGCCAGGTGGTAGGTTCGTCGAGCAGCATAATCGACGTTTCCTGCGCCAGCACCATCGCAATCCATGCGCGCTGGCGTTGTCCACCGGAAAGGGTATCCACACTTTGTGACGCAAGATGAGTGATTCCCGTCGCCTGCATTGCGTTTGAGACCGCGATTTCATCCTCATTTCGCCAGCGGGTAAACAATGGCTGGTGCGGGTAGCGCCCACGGGCAACCAGCTCCTGTACCGTAATATCACCCGGCGTGGTGGCGTTCTGCGCCAACAAACCTATTCTGCGAGCAACCTCTTTGCTGGCATAGTGCTGGATATGCTCGCCGTCGAGCCAGACCTTACCGTGCGCGGGCGTCATCAGACGACTAAGCGTGCGCAGTAGCGTTGATTTTCCGCAGCCGTTTGGCCCGATAATTGCGGTGAAGTGACCGTCTGGAATCGACACATTGAGGTTTTCCGCTACGGTAAATTTGCCATAACCCAGCGTTAACTGGTCGCCACGCAAACGGGCTACTGATTCGATCATTTTTTGCGGGACTCCTGAATTAACAAGACGATAAGATAAATACCGCCGAGGCTTACGGTGACAACGCCCACCGGAAGCTGATAAGGCATAAACAGCTGTTGGGCGCATAAATCCGCCATCAACAGCAGCAACGCGCCACACAGCGCCGACAGGGTTAATCCCCAGCGCGATGTGCCGCTAATCCGCCGCGCGATATGTGGGGCGACAAGGGCAATAAACGAGATAGGGCCAGCCAGCGCGGTGGCGGCAGCGGTCAGTACAACCGCAACCAGCATCATCATCAGACGTGAGCGCTCTACGCTGACGCCAAGCGCACAGGCGCTGTCATCACCCATTTCCAGTAAATGCATCCGGCGCACCAGCAGCGTGGCGCACACCAGCATAAGGATAATCAGTGGGGCAGAAGGCCAGGTTTTGGCCCAGGTCAGGCCATTGAGCGTTCCGGCGTTCCACAGTCCGGCGGTCAGCGCGGTTTCTAATGATGCCTTCAGCAGTAGCCAGGTGTTGAACGCAACCAGCATGGCGCGTATGCCGATCCCAATAATAATCAGCCGGAAGGTGTCGATACCATTGCGCCAGGCGAGCGCCCAGACCACCAGAGACGTCAGGACCCCGCCAACCATGGCCGCAAGCGCGATAGCGGTGAGATGCTGTCCGAACAGCACCATTGCCACCAGCACACCGCTCCAGGCACCGGTATTGAAACCCATCACATCCGGGCTGCCCAGCGGGTTGCGCATCAGCGACTGAAATATTGCACCGCTCACGCCGAGCGCCGCGCCAATCAATAGCGCCATCAGCACGCGTGGCAAACGCCATTCGGTCACCACCAGCGTAATACTGCGCGGCGCATCGCCAAGCAGAGCGGCAATAATTTGCTGGGTTTCCAGCGTCACGACGCCGCTACGCAGGCTCCACAAGCCAACGGCGAGACAACCTACAACCAGCAGCAGGCTGCTGACGATCAGGCGGCGGGAGAGGTGCATCATGCGCCACCCCCGCGCGGTTTCCGGCGTACCAGAAAGATAAGCACCGGCGCGCCGATAAATGCGCTGACCACTGAAACGCGCAGTTCGCCGGGGACAATCAGGCGACCGATGATATCGGCAATTAACAACAGAGAGGGGGTTGCCAGCAGGGTAACGGGCAGCGACCAACGGTGATCTGCCCCCACCAGCCAGCGTGCCATATGCGGCATCATCAGGCCGATAAAGGCGATAGGGCCGACAATCGCGGTCGCACTGCCGCACAGTACGGTAATCACCAGCAGGCCAATAAACTGCGTGCGAGCGACTTTGCTGCCAAGCGCGGTGGCGGTGTCGCTCCCGAGGCTCAGGCTATTCAGAGCACGGCTAAGGAACAACGCGACAGCCGCGGCAATCAGTATCGGCACCAGGACGACCTTCAGCGTTTGCAGGCTGCGGATATCCAATGAACCGGCCTGCCAGAAACGCAACTGATCGTAGACATCCGGGTTGAGCAGGGCGATTCCGGTGGATAATCCTTCCAGCACCGCGCCCAGCGCAACGCCCGCCAGCGTCAGACGTACCGGGCTTAACTGCCCGCCGCCCTGGCTGCCGGTAAATGCCACTATAAGCGACGCGGCCAGCGCCCCTGAAAAGGCCATCAGCAGTTGCTCTTGCGCAGAGGAAAAACCGAACAGCGCGGCTCCCAGCACAATAGCGAAGCTGGCACCGGAGTTAACGCCCAGAATGCCGGGATCGGCGAGAGGGTTACGCGTGAGCGTTTGCATTAATGCACCAGCCAGACCCAGCGCCCCACCGGCGAGCAGCCCCGCCAGCGTGCGCGGCAGTCGCGCGTCCAGCACGATGGTGCAATCAGCGCTTTGACAACTGCCGGTAAGTGCATCCAGCACCACGGAGGCAGGTAGCGACTTGGCGCCAATAACCAGACTTAATACCGTGGTGAGAACAAGTAATAACAATAGTCCGGGCACGGCGAAGGCACGTGTCGCGGAAACAGAGCATGACATATCAACTTCCCTGATAATGATAGTAATTATCGTTATCGATCTTATTTGGATATGTTAGCATGTGCAGCCATCGAATGGATATTGAAAAAGTACCTGGTAAGGCTCTGTAATGAATCGACAATCCTGGCTGCTCAATCTCAGCCTGTTAAAGACCCACCCTGCATTTCGCGCCGTCTTCCTCGCCCGTTTTATTTCCATTGTCTCTCTGGGGCTACTCGGCGTGGCGGTTCCGGTACAGATCCAGATGATGACCCAGTCGACCTGGCAGGTAGGTTTGTCAGTGACGTTGACCGGCAGCGCAATGTTTATTGGTCTGATGGTGGGCGGGGTGCTGGCCGACCGCTATGAGCGTAAAAAAGTGATCCTGTTGGCTCGTGGAACCTGCGGAATCGGCTTTATTGGTCTGTGTCTGAATGCGCTGCTGCCCGAACCGTCTTTACTGGCGATTTATTTGCTTGGCTTATGGGACGGTTTCTTTGCCTCGCTGGGCGTGACCGCGTTGCTGGCGGCAACACCGGCGCTGGTTGGGCGGGAGAATTTGATGCAGGCCGGGGCGATTACCATGTTGACGGTACGTCTGGGTTCGGTTATTTCGCCGATGCTTGGCGGGGTATTGCTCGCGACCGGTGGCGTGGCGTGGAACTACGGTCTGGCGGCGGCGGGCACTTTCATTACCTTGCTGCCGTTGCTGAGCCTTCCTGCGCTGCCGCCTCCGCCGCAGCCGCGCGAGCATCCGCTAAAATCGCTGCTGGCAGCATTTCGCTTTCTGCTTGCCAGCCCGCTGATTGGCGGCATTGCGCTGCTTGGCGGTCTGTTGACTATGGCGAGCGCCGTGCGCGTGTTGTATCCCGCGTTGGCGATTAACTGGCAAATGTCGAGCGCGCAAATAGGTCTGCTGTATGCGGCCATTCCTCTTGGCGCGGCGGTGGGCGCGTTGACCAGCGGGCAACTGGCGCACAGCGTGCGTCCGGGACTGATCATGCTGGTATCGACCGTGGCTTCGTTCCTGGCTATCGGTCTGTTTGGGTTGATGCCGGTCTGGGAGCTTGGCGTTGTCTGCCTGGCGCTGTTCGGCTGGCTGAGTGCGGTCAGCTCTTTGTTGCAGTACACCCTGTTACAGACGCAGACGCCAGAAGCGATGCTCGGGCGAATTAACGGTTTGTGGACTGCGCAGAACGTAACAGGAGATGCGATCGGCGCGGCGCTGTTAGGGGGGTTGGGGGCGATGATGACACCGGTTGCTTCGGCAAGCGTAAGTGGGTTTGGGCTGGTGATTGTCGGTCTGCTACTGCTGCTGTTGCTGGGAGAAGTGCGTCGATTCCGACAAATGCCTGTGAATGCCGGATAGCGTTGTCCTCTACGGTTTGTAGGCCGGATAAGGCGTTAGCCGTATCCGGCGCTGGCGATTAAAAGAGAGCTGACAGACGTTGCAGCAGCAAGGTCGCGCTGTAGTAGTCGAGACGGAAGGTTTCCGTACCCAGGGCGTAAACACGTTTATTCTGCACGGCAGGCAGATGCGCCAGCAGCGGATTAGCATAAATGGCGTCGGCATCTTTGTTGTCGCCAGCGAACAGGAACAGCGCTTCGCCGTTCAGACCAGCCGCCAGGTTCTCACCGCCAAGCTGGATGATATCGTGGCGTTTGCCCTGACTCTGGCTGGTGTGCAATCCGGCAGGCAGCGGTGCCAGGGTGAACCCTAACTGCTCCATCAGCTTGCCCTGCGCCGACTCAGGCGTCCACAGGTTGGCGCTGTGCGCTGCAGCGGTGTATACCAGCGCGCTGACCGGTTGCGGCGGCAGGGTAATACGCTGCTTGACCGCCTGCAGTTGCTTATCAAACTCGGCAATACGCGCAGCCGCCTGTTGCTCCTGACCGGTAATTTCACCTAACTGCGTCAGCAGCGCCTGCCAGCTTTTGTCGTCGTAATTAATGATTAGCGTTGGCGCAATGGTGGACAGCTGATCGTATAGCGCGAGGGCTGAATCTCCCCCGGTGGCGCTGATCAGAATCAGATCCGGCATTTGCGCTGCCACGGCCTCAGCGCTCGGTTCGCCGATATACAGGCGGCTCAGTTTGCGTGCCTTTGCCACTTCGCTCCACTGGCGTAAAAAGCCCTGTGCATCGCCGATGCGATTGTTCGGCGTAGTAGCGCCGCTGGCGATGACCGGGGCATCAATTGCCAGCAGCGAGCCGGTGAGGGTGACGCTGGTGGAGACAATTCGCTGCGGCTTATGTTCCAGCGTATGCGTACCACGACTGTCGGTAACCTGACGCGGCCAGTCGGCGGCATAACCTGAAGAAATTCCTGAAATAGACAAACCTGCCAGTAAGAGCACGGTGCGGCAAAAAGAGGGGAGACTCACGAATCAGCATCCTGTTATCAGTATAAGTAATGCTTCTCATTTTCATTGTTAGTGGACAAGGATGCAAGCCAAAGTCGCACATTGTGCTGCCACAAGAGTTGACATACCGCCACTTTGCTTTTAGGTTAGCGACCGAAAATATAAATGATAATCATTATTAGAGCTTTTATCATTTTTGGAGGATGATATGGAAACGTCACTGGCCGAGGAAAAAACGCAGACTATGCCGACGCTCGCTCCCGACAGTTTTTTCTTTATGTCGCCGTACCGTAGTTTTACGACGTCAGGATGCTTCGCCCGCTATGCGGAACCGGCAATTGATGGCGATTCGCCAGACAGCCCTTTCCAACAAAAAATGCATGCGCTGTTTGCTGATGCCAAAGCGCAGGGTATCGCTAACCCCATCATGGTCGGAGCGATTCCTTTTGACACCCGCCAGCCGTCATCGCTGTTTATTCCCCAGTCATGGCAGACGTTCTCCCGAACGGCGAAGCAGCAATCATCTCGTTACTTTAACGCGCATCAGTCGCTGAACGTTGTTGAACGTAAATCGATCCCGGAACAGAACTTCTTTGAAGATATGGTCACTCGCGCGGCTGCGCTGACGGCAACCCCGGAAGTCGACAAAGTGGTGTTGTCACGCCTGATCGATATCACCGCTGATGCCAATATTGACAGCGGGGCGCTGCTGGAGCGCCTGGTGGCGCAAAATCCGGCGAGCTACAACTTTCACGTTCCCCTTGAAGACGGTGGCGTATTGATTGGCGCCAGTCCGGAACTGCTGTTACGCAAAGAAGGCGATCGTTTCAGCTCATTACCGCTGGCAGGCTCGGCACGACGTCAACCGGACGATGTGCTGGACCGTGAGGCGGGCATCCGCCTGCTGGCGTCCGAAAAGGATCGCCATGAGCACGAACTGGTGACGCAGGCCATGAAAAATGTCCTGCGCGATCGCAGCCGTGAACTGCAACTCCCTTCTTCTCCGCAACTGGTCACCACGCCTACGCTCTGGCACCTCGGCACGCCGTTTGAGGGTAAAGCCAACGCGCAAGAAAACGCCCTGACGCTCGCGTGCCTGCTGCATCCGACGCCTGCGCTGAGCGGCTTCCCGCATCAGGTTGCGCGCAAACTGATCGCCGAGCTGGAGCCGTTCGATCGCGAACTGTTCGGTGGCATTGTCGGCTGGTGTGATGCCCAAGGCAACGGCGAATGGGTGGTGACGATCCGTTGTGCGAAGCTGCTGCGTAATCAGGTACGTTTCTTTGCCGGTGCCGGGATTGTTCCGGCTTCGTCCCCGGTTGCGGAATGGCGTGAAACGGGAGCCAAACTCTCCACGATGTTGAATGTTTTTGGACTGCATTAAGAGCCTTATTGACCAGGCCTCTAAGGAGCGATAATGAGTATTCCTTTCACCCGTTGGCCGGAGGAGTTTGCCCGCCGCTATCGTGAAAAAGGTTACTGGCAGGATTTGCCGCTGACCGACATTCTGACCCGTCACGCCGACAGCGACCATACGGCGGTGATCGATGGCGAACGCCATCTGAGCTATCGCCAACTGAATCAGGCCACTGACAATCTCGCCTGCAGCCTGCGTCGTCAGGGGATCAAACCCGGCGAAACCGCGCTGGTACAACTGGGCAACGTGGCTGAGTTGTATATCACTTTCTTTGCGCTGCTCAAGCTGGGCGTAGCTCCGGTGCTGGCATTATTCAGCCATCAGCGTAACGAACTTAACGCCTATGCCAAACAGATTGAACCGGCGCTGCTGATTGCCGATCGTCAGCATGCGCTGTTTAGCGGGGACGATTTTCTTAACGCTTTTGTGGCTGAACACAATTCAGTGCGCGTGGTGCAACTGCGCAATGATGAAGGCGAACACAATCTGCAAACGGCGATAAGCCAGCCTGCGACTGATTTTTCCGTCACGCCATCGCCTGCTGATGAGGTGGCCTATTTCCAGCTTTCTGGCGGTACTACCGGGACGCCAAAGCTGATTCCTCGTACCCATAACGATTACTACTACAGCGTGCGTCGCAGCAATGAGATTTGCCGCTTCACCGGGGAAACGCGTTATTTATGCGCGATCCCGGCGGCGCATAACTACGCGATGAGTTCGCCTGGCGCGTTGGGGGTATTCCTGGCTGGCGGCACCGTCGTGCTGGCGGCTGACCCGAGCGCCACCCTGTGCTTCCCTCTGATTGAACAGCATCAGGTTAACGTCACGGCGCTGGTGCCGCCAGCGGTGAGCCTGTGGCTGCAAGCAATTGCGGAGTGGGGGAGCAATGCGCAATTGGCTTCGCTGACGCTGCTACAGGTCGGTGGGGCTCGGCTTTCCGCCTCGCTTGCGGCGCGTATTCCGGCGGAGATCGGCTGCCAGCTGCAGCAGGTCTTCGGCATGGCGGAAGGGCTGGTGAACTACACCCGTCTGGACGACAGTCCTGAACGCATCATCAATACCCAGGGCCGCCCGATGTGTCCCGATGATGAAGTCTGGGTAGCAGACGCTGACGGCAACCCTTTAGCCGAGGGAGAAACCGGGCGCCTGATGACGCGTGGCCCATACACCTTCCGCGGCTACTTCAACAGTCCTGAGCACAATGCCAGCGCCTTTGACGCCAACGGTTTTTACTGCTCCGGCGATCTGATCGCCATCGATCGAGATGGCTACATCACCGTCCAGGGACGCGAGAAAGATCAGATCAACCGCGGTGGGGAGAAGATCGCTGCAGAAGAGATTGAAAACCTGCTGCTGCGCCACCCGATGGTGATCCATGCCGCGCTGGTCAGTATGGATGACGAACTGATGGGCGAGAAAAGCTGTGCCTGGTTGGTGGTAAAAGAGCCGCTGCGAGCGGTGCAGGTGCGTCGTTTTCTACGCGAACAGGGCGTAGCGGAATTTAAATTACCTGACCGCGTAGAGTGCGTTGAGTCGTTACCGCTGACTCCGGTTGGGAAAGTAGATAAAAAACAATTACGTCAGTGGCTGGCATCACGTTCACTGGCCTGAAGGAGAATAAGAGATGGCAATTCCTAAACTGCAGGCTTATGCGCTACCCACGGCGCTTGATGTTCCGGTGAACAAAGTGGACTGGGCGTTTGACCCCGAACGTGCCGCACTGCTGATCCACGACATGCAGGACTATTTTATCGGTTTTTGGGGCGATAACTGCCCGATGATGGAGCAGGTCGTCGCTAACATCGCCGCACTGCGTCAGTACTGCAAAGAGCATAACATTCCGGTGTATTACACCGCTCAGCCGAAAGAACAGAGTGATGAAGACCGCGCACTGCTCAATGATATGTGGGGACCGGGACTGACGCGTTCGCCGGAACAGCAAAAAATCGTAGAGGCGCTGGCGCCGGATGAAGCGGATACCATTCTGGTGAAATGGCGTTACAGCGCATTTCATCGCTCCCCGCTGGAACAGATGCTTAAGGAAACCGGACGTAATCAACTGATCATTACCGGCGTGTATGCGCATATTGGCTGTATGACCACCGCAACAGACGCCTTTATGCGCGACATCAAGCCGTTTATGGTTGCCGATGCGTTGGCAGACTTTAGCCGTGACGAACATCTGATGTCGCTGAAATACGTGGCGGGACGCTCCGGGCGTGTGGTGATGACTCAGGAATTATTACCGACGCCGGTACCGGCCAGCAAAGATGCGTTACGCAGCGTTATTCTGCCGCTGCTCGATGAGTCCGAAGAGCCGATGGATGACGAAAACCTGATCGACTACGGACTGGATTCTGTGCGCATGATGGCGCTGGCGGCGCGCTGGCGTAAGGTTCATGGCGATATTGACTTCGTGATGCTGGCGAAAAACCCGACCATTGACGCCTGGTGGACGCTGCTCTCTCGCGAGGTGAAGTAATGTCTGGATTTGACTTCGCAGGGAAAACCGTCTGGGTAACCGGCGCGGGAAAAGGGATTGGCTACACCACGGCGCTGGCGTTTGTGAAAGCGGGTGCTGAGGTGACAGGATTCGATCGTGAATTTTCTCAGGATAATTACCCGTTTGCCACCGAAGTGCTGGATGTGGCGAATGCTGAACAGGTGGCTGAGGTGTGTCAGCGCGTCCTGCAAACGCGCGAGCGGTTGGATGTGTTGGTCAATGCGGCGGGTATTTTGCGTATGGGGGCCACCGATGCGCTGAGCATTGAGGAGTGGCAGCAGACGTTTGCGGTTAACGTTGGTGGGGCGTTCAATCTGTTTCAGCAGACGATGGCGCAGTTTCGTCGCCAGCAGGGCGGGGCAATCGTGACCGTCGCGTCGGATGCGGCGCACACGCCGCGTATCGGTATGAGCGCATACGGTGCGTCAAAAGCCGCGCTGAAAAACCTGGCTCTGACCGTCGGACTTGAACTGGCAGGCTGCGGTGTGCGTTGCAATGTGGTTTCGCCAGGCTCGACCGATACCGACATGCAGCGTACGTTGTGGGTCAGCGATGATGCGGAGCAACAGCGCATTCGTGGGTTTGGCGAGCAGTTTAAGCTCGGCATTCCACTGGGGAAAATCGCTCGTCCACAGGAAATCTCTAACACGATTTTATTCCTCGCCTCCGATCTGGCGAGCCACATCACGCTTCAGGATATCGTGGTGGACGGCGGCTCCACGCTGGGGGCATGACGATGATCTGGAAACGTCATTTAACGCTGGATGAACTGAATGCCACCAGTCAGAACACGATGGTGGCGCATTTAGGCATGGTCTATACCCGACTGGGGGATGATGTGCTGGAAGCCGAAATGCCGGTGGATAGCCGGACGCATCAGCCGTTTGGTCTGCTGCACGGCGGCGCGTCGGCGGCCCTGGCGGAAACATTGGGTTCGATGGCGGGTTATCTGATGACTCGCGACGGGCAGTGTGTGGTGGGTACGGAACTGAACGCCACGCACCATCGGGCGGTTGCGCAGGGGAAAGTGCGCGGCGTTTGCCAGCCGCTGCACCTCGGGCGTCAGAGTCAAAGCTGGGAAATCGTCATCTTTGATGAGCAGGGACGACGCTGTTGCACCTGTCGTTTAGGCACTGCGGTGATGGGGTGAGTCGCCCGACAAAGTAAAATGAAATTGCAGGGTTAACGGCTAAATGAAGTGATCCAGTTAACAATGCAATGTAAATACTCAGTGATACTTCGGGTTTACATGGTTGTCAGGTTGTTAAATTCAGAAAAGATGTTATAGAAACAAAATGTAACATCTCTCTGACCAGGACAACGGAAAACCAAGTATGAATAAATCAGGGAAGTACCTCGTCTGGACAGTGCTCTCCGTTATGGGAGCATTTGCCCTCGGCTATATCGCATTAAATCGTGGCGAACAGATCAACGCGTTGTGGATAGTCGTGGCGTCGGTCTGTGTCTACCTTATCGCTTACCGTTTCTACGGCCTGTACATCGCGAAAAATGTACTGGCGCTGGACCCGACGCGTATGACGCCTGCCGTGCGTCATAACGATGGTCTGGACTATGTTCCTACCGATAAAAAAGTGCTGTTTGGACACCATTTCGCGGCGATTGCTGGAGCGGGTCCATTAGTTGGACCGGTGCTGGCGGCGCAAATGGGCTATCTGCCGGGTATGATCTGGCTGCTTGCCGGGGTGGTACTGGCGGGGGCGGTGCAGGACTTTATGGTGCTGTTTGTTTCTACCCGTCGCGATGGTCGTTCCCTTGGCGAACTGGTGAAAGAAGAGATGGGCCCAACGGCGGGCGTCATTGCGCTGGTGGCCTGTTTTATGATCATGGTGATTATCCTCGCGGTACTGGCGATGATCGTCGTGAAAGCGCTGACCCACAGCCCGTGGGGAACCTACACCGTCGCCTTTACTATCCCGCTGGCGATCTTCATGGGGATTTACCTGCGTTATCTGCGCCCGGGCCGCATTGGTGAAGTGTCGGTCATCGGTCTGGTATTCCTGGTGTTTGCTATTATTTCCGGCGGCTGGGTGGCTGAAAGCCCGACCTGGGCACCGTACTTTGACTTTACCGGCGTACAGTTGACCTGGATGCTGGTGGGATACGGCTTTGTCGCCGCTGTGTTGCCGGTGTGGCTGCTGCTGGCACCGCGTGATTATCTCTCTACCTTCCTGAAAATCGGTACCATTGTTGGTCTGGCGGTAGGGATTCTGATCATGCGTCCGACGCTGACCATGCCTGCGCTGACCAAGTTTGTTGACGGTACAGGCCCGGTCTGGAGCGGTAACCTGTTCCCGTTCCTGTTTATTACCATCGCCTGCGGTGCGGTCTCTGGTTTCCACGCGCTGATTGCCTCCGGCACCACACCGAAGATGCTGGCGAATGAAGGTCAGGCCTGTTTTATTGGCTACGGCGGGATGCTGATGGAATCCTTTGTCGCCATTATGGCGCTGGTGGCGGCCTGCGTTATCGACCCGGGCGTCTACTTTGCGATGAACAGCCCGATGGCTGTACTGGCACCAGCCGGAACCACCGATGTGGTTGCGTCAGCGGCACAGGTTGTGAGCAGTTGGGGCTTTGTTATCACGCCTGATACGCTGCATCAGATTGCGAACGATGTCGGCGAACAATCCATTATTTCCCGCGCAGGCGGTGCGCCGACGCTGGCGGTGGGCATGGCGTATATTCTGCATGGTGCGCTGGGCGGCATGATGGATGTGGCGTTCTGGTATCACTTTGCCATTCTGTTTGAAGCCCTGTTTATTCTGACGGCGGTAGACGCCGGTACCCGTGCCGCACGCTTTATGCTGCAGGATCTGCTGGGCGTGGTGTCACCGGGTCTGAAACGTACCGATTCGCTGCCTGCGAACCTGCTGGCAACGGCGCTGTGTGTGCTGGCCTGGGGTTACTTCTTGCACCAGGGCGTGGTGGATCCATTGGGTGGTATTAATACCCTGTGGCCACTGTTTGGTATCGCCAACCAGATGCTGGCCGGTATGGCGTTGATGCTTTGCGCGGTGGTGCTGTTCAAGATGAAACGTCAGCGCTACGCGTGGGTGGCGCTGGTGCCAACGGCCTGGCTGCTGATTTGTACCCTGACCGCCGGCTGGCAGAAAGCGTTTAGCCCGGATGCGAAAATTGGCTTCCTCGCCATCGCTAACAAGTTCCAGGCGATGATCGACAGCGGTAATATTCCGGCGCAGTACACTCAGTCGCAGCTGACGCAGTTGGTGTTTAACAACCGCCTGGATGCGGGTCTCACTATCTTCTTCATGGTAGTCGTTGTGGTGCTGGGTCTGTTCTCCATCAAAACTGCACTGGCAGCACTGAAAGAGGACAAACCTACGTCGAAAGAAACGCCATACGAACCGATGCCTGAGAATGTCGAAGAGATCGTGGCGCAGGCGAAAGGCGCGCACTAATATTCTCTTAACCAACGAGCCCTCTCCTGAATGGGGAGGGCGTTTGTTCGACAGGGAACCACTATGTTTGAAACGCTCTCTAAAGCCGGGAAGTATTTAGGTCAAACCGCCCGATTAATGATAGGTGTGCCGGATTACGACAACTATGTTGAGCATATGCGCGTCACGCATCCGGACCTGACGCCAATGACCTACGAAGAATTTTTCCGCGAACGCCAGGATGCGCGCTACGGGGGGAAAGGCGGCGCGCGCTGCTGTTAATGCACTTCATCATTCAAGCTGCAGGCGTGTTCACCCTGGTCACTTACCTTTGTAAGCTCCAGGGGTTTCGCTGCGTTGCCGCCATCAGGCATCCCACACCATAATCACACCGTAAACGATTCTACTTTTTCGAACGCTGCGCGCAGCGTCTGTGGCGTTAACGTTACCGGCAGCGCATGAATGGACTCCACCGGGCGCAGGGTGTGTGCAATCACGTTGTCGATTTCGGCGCGGTTGTTGAAGTCCACGTCCAGTTGAGCCAACCGGGTTGGCAGGTTGAAGCGCTGATAGGCGGTAATTAACTGCGCCAGCACATCATCTTGTCCCAGCAGCGCGCTCTGCACCAGTATGCCGTACGCCACTTTGGTGCCATGCAAAAACTTCTCCGTTTGCGGGAGCACGGTCAGGCCATTATGTACCGAATGCGCCGCCGCCACGCGGGTGTAGCGCTCACCCAGACCGCCGACCATGCCGCCTCCGGCAATAATTGCATCCACCACATCGCAAAACGTGCGGCTTAACGTGCCTTGTTGCTTATCGACCAGCGCCTGCTCGCTGCTTTCCAACAGGACGTCGCGGATCGTTTGCGCAGCATGGATACCCAGACGTACGGTCAGAGGCAGGTTTTCCGGCTCAGGTGCGAGCACGACGGCCTCGTACCATTTCGCCAGCGTGTCGCCGATCCCCGCCAGTAAGTATTCTTCAGGCGCATTGAGAACGATCTCTGGCTCGACCAGCACGAGGAAATTGGCGTCAGCGAAAATTTCGAAATGCAGCGCCTGGCCTGCATCGTTGTACCAGACGGAGAGCGGTGTCCATGCGGCGCAGGTCGCTGCGATAGTAGGAATACCGACAAAAGGCAGACCCAGACGACGAGCCAGCGCTTTGGCTGTGTCGAGCAATGTCCCGCCGCCCACACCAATCACCACGCTGCGATTCTCTCCTGACTCTTTTGCCAGTTGAGTAACATCGGTTTCGCTGCAATGTCCCGTAAACAGCAGGTGCCTGGCATCGGCAAGATGAAATGCCTCAGGCAGATAAGGGCGGGCCGCGTCGATGGCGCGTTCACCGTAAACCCAGACGGCGCGTGAGAGTTGCTCTGCGGTGAAAAAATCGTTGAGTCTTGACAGGCTGCCGGGATGGGAAAAATAGTTGGCCGGGCCGGTGACGACGCGAATCTCGGTATTACTCATGTTGTGTTGTCCTTTTGGCTGTCCTGTCAATGCAGGTTATTTTTATATAGACGTCTGAACGTCTTGATTGCCAAATACTAGCATCGTGCTATAGTGGCTTCAACCACAACATCACCCGCTGGGATAACAATAATGAGTAATAACCCGCTGATTCCGCAAAGCAAACTGCCTAGTCTTGGCACCACTATCTTCACGCAAATGAGCGCGCTGGCGCAGCAGCATCAGGCCATTAACCTCTCGCAGGGATTTCCTGATTTTGACGGGCCACTCTTTTTGCAGGAACGCCTGGCGTATCACGTCGCGCATGGCGCAAACCAGTATGCGCCGATGACGGGCGTACAGCCGCTGCGCGAAGCCATTGCGGATAAAACCGCGCAGTTGTACGGCTATAAACCTGATGCGAATAGTGAAGTGACCGTGACGGCGGGGGCCACAGAAGCGCTGTTCGCCGCAATTACGGCGCTGGTGCGTCCTGGCGATGAGGTGATTTGTTTTGACCCGAGCTACGACAGCTATGCACCCGCGGTCGAATTATCCGGCGGCGTAGTTAAACGTATCGCGCTGCAACCGCCGTCTTTTCGCGTCGACTGGCAGGAATTTAGCGCTGTACTCAGCGAACGCACCCGACTGGTGATCCTTAACACGCCGCACAATCCTTCCGCCACCGTATGGCATCACGCCGATTTTGATGCCCTGTGGCAGGCGATTAGAGAACGCGAGATCTTTGTCATCAGCGACGAAGTTTATGAGCACATTTGCTTCGCCGGACAAGGACATGCCAGCGTGCTGGCGCATTCACAGCTGCGCGAACGCGCCGTTGCCGTTTCATCGTTTGGGAAGACCTACCATATGACCGGCTGGAAAGTCGGTTACTGCGTTGCGCCTGCCGCCATTAGCGCTGAATTACGCAAGGTACACCAGTATCTGACGTTCTCAGTGAATACGCCGGCTCAGCTGGCGCTGGCGGATATGCTGCGGGAGGATCCAACACACTATCGTGAGTTGCCAGCCTTTTATCAGAAAAAACGCGATGTGTTGGTGAACGCGCTGCGTGACAGCCGATTGGAAATTTTGCCGTGTGAAGGCACCTATTTTCTGCTGGTCGATTACAGTGCCGTCTCCACGCTTAACGACGTTGAGTTTTGCCAGTGGCTGACCAAAGAAGTGGGCGTTGCCGCGATCCCGTTGTCGGTTTTCTGCGCCGATCCTTTCCCGCATAAGCTGATTCGCCTATGTTTTGCCAAGCAAGAATCGACGCTGCTGGCGGCAGCCGAACGTCTGGTTGCGCTGTAGTTATTTTACTGTCCAGGCTTTGGAGAAGCGACGGTCGGCAAACAACTCTTGCAGACCGTTAATTTGTTTCAGACGTAAAACCTCATCGTCGTCCATACCTAACTCTTTACTGATTTTCTCTGCGCTCCATCCCAGTAGTGATAATTCACGAACGATTTCCGACATGGCATGAATTTTATGCCGCCCACGGGCACGGTTATGACGAATTGTCGCTGCCATGCGTTCATGACGCTCACGCTGTAAACAGGTGACCGGCAGGTAGCCATGCAGGCGTGATTTCAGCGACGGTTTGCTTTTACCTAGCTCATGACGGTGGAAACCATCGACAATTTCGTATTCTTCCGCCGTGGAGTGAACTACCACGATGGGCTGCGTGAATCCGTCTGCTTCGAGGGATTTCTGCAGCAGCTTTTTCTCCGGAGGCGCAACGTTATTAGGGTTATAATCATTGGGTGAGATATGCTCGTTTTTAATCCATAGTACACAGTCTACTGGCTCTTCACGAAAAGGGCTGACGCTGTGGATAGCCATTCTGAATTGGTTGATTGCTTCAATTCGTTCTTCTTCTGACAGCCCAGAAAGAAAACCAGTGAGTTCTTGAGTTAGTCGGTGTTGCATAAGATTCCCCATTGCTGGCGTTTTATTTTCATGCGTTCATTATAACGTTGGTAGTTTTTGGGTTTTGTGGGGCTGAATGACAGCGCCCGGCACCAGTAGTCGTTATTCAGCAGGACTTTACAGATACGCCGCCATGACGGAATATCCGCTGAGCCAATATCTTTTTCCTGAGTTTGCGGGATATTGTCCATGCCCTTTTTCTTATACCACTGCAAATAGATGGCGATTTTATTGCGATAATGCTCAGCGGTCTTTTCCGGCATGCTGTTGAGCAGCAGCATGGCGTATTCCTGCCAGTTTAAATGTTCGGGTTTCAATATTTTGCGGTGCCCGTAAAAATGGTTGTCCTGACCGGCATAAATTCCGCCACTTTTTACACCGCTGACACGGGCGCACATGGTTGCCCAACGCTCGGGTTCAATGACGTGATATAGCCATAATCCCTGACGCTGTTCCGGGCCAAAGGGCTCACAAATACGCATGTAACGTGTTGGGACACCGGCCTGATACATGAGATTGTATAAGGGATTGCACGACATTCTGGTTTTTGCGAACCAGGTCCAGATATCGGCAGTTTTCCAGTCATAAATCGGGTAAATATACCAGGTATGCCCGCCGGGGGCGCTGGTGGTCCAGGGTTTATCATCGGCAAAGCGCTGCTTTTGCGAATTGGCAATGGCGACAAAACGATTATATGACTCATCGGCGCGGATCCCGACCATCATGCCGGCTGGACGTTTCTCTGAATACCAGTCTGCGAACTCGCGAACAAATTGTTCAAAGGTCATGCCGGGTTGATAGAAGGAGAAATACTCTGGATCGGTTATGGCATCCGTGGGAGGCTGGCGAACCCACGGAGTACCTGGTTCCCAACACTGCCATTCTGGCTGAAATTGAGAGAGTGAATTCTGGGTGGTGAGCGGTAAAGCCACCCAATAAAAGCGCTCGATGACATCAGAATAACGTGCACGAAGCGCCTCAACATAATCAATAGTGCAGGAAAACTGGGCTTCCCAGTCGATAAATAGTACGTCAATTTTTTTATGCAGTTGGCGTGCAAGCATAGCTGTCAGATGTAACATCAGTCCTGAATCTTTCCCGCCGGAGAAAGAGACACAAACCCGAGGCAGAGTTTCCAGCGCCCAGGTTATGCGCTCCAGAGCGGCGTCCAGCACGTTTTGATCAAGCGGGATTTTATAAATAGACATATTAAACTCATATCAAAATTATTATTTAAAACAATAAGAAATGCTGACAATAAGATATGCTAATTTTTTCCAGGTGCAACGTTTTAATACATTCATGGTTATTTTGAATTGCCTTCATTCATAAAAATATAAAATGAATAGGTAAAGCTCTACTTGTTAGTCCTTTGGTCATTTTTATCATTTATTTTATTAATTAAATTAACGAAGCCAGTATTGTTGAGTGACGCTCTGTTATACATCAAAAATAAATTTATTTTGGGTAAGGGGATATCGATACGGATCTCTTTTAAATTAAATGAGCCGATATATTGTTCGTAAACATCTCTTGGTAACAGACCTATGATATCTGTGTTTGAAATAATATTAATGATCGTTATTAATGAGTCGCTGCGGAAGCCAATATCTCGATTAGCCAGCAATGCGCTGGTTTTTTGCCAGTATTCTTTAACGCCAGGATCTTCAGAGATAAGTTGCGTGAACTGTTCTTTTAATATTGTTTCAAGCGTACTTTCTCCATTAATTCTCGGATGGTTTTTGTTGCAAACTAATATTGTTTCAGCAGTTTTAAATGGCGAGCATATTATCGAACGATTACTCACTGGAGCGGTAGCAATGACTAAATCTGCTTTTCTGTAAGCCAACAGATTTTCCGTACTTTCAGCAGTGATGAGTATGTTATGGTGCTCAATTTCGACATGCGAGTCTTCTCTGAGAAAATGAATAACTTCCTCGATGTTGATAATGGTTGGCAGTTGTGGACAGTAAATAACGAATTTTTTCTTCAGACTGGAGTTATTCATGATGTTTAGTGTCTGCTCCAGACTGTTGAGGTTTTTCTCAAGATGATGATGGAGGTTAATCCCCATAATCGTTGGCGTTAGGCCTTTTCCGGAGCGTATAAACAGTGGGTCATTAAATTGTGTGCGTAGCCGTTGCAGTGACTGACTAACGGCAGAGGGGGTGATATACAAAGTTTCGGCAGCTTTAGTGATACTCAAATGTTGATAAATACACTCAAAGATAACCAATAGATTGAGATCGAACTTTTTAAGGTCATAGAGGTTAGCCATACATACCTTCCTGTGATGGTCATGTTTTGAAAAATTTAATTCTGAAATATTTTAAGTTGTGAATATTCTTGTGATTTATGTTTGTGTGCTTAATGAATTATTAATTTAAACTAAAAATAGCACATGTTGCGTAATTTTGACCAAAAAAGTTAATTTAAATGAGTGATTGACATGGGAATGATAACAACCACTCATTTTTTCACATTTATTTATTACCCATGATAATGTTTAATTTCTCCTTATCCGGTAAGCCGACTTCCTGTTGTAACGTATCGTCTTTACTCATGTAATAGATAGCCGGCGTGACGTTGGCGCCTAAATCATCCATCAACTTTTGATTGATATTCAACACTTTCATCTGCTCCGGTGAGACGGAAGTCGGGATTTTTAGCTTCATTTTCCCACCGGATGCCTCATAGTCATGCCAGGTCTTGGCCGGATCTTTTGTGGCCAGAATCGCTGCGGCGGTAGCCGGGCTTTCGGGTTTAATTACGCCAACCAGTAATGTGCGCAACTGAACTTTACCTGAGTCCACCCACGGGCGAGCCTTTTGCCAGAACTGTTTGCAATAGGGACAGAAGGGATCGGCAAACACGTAGACAATGACCGGAGCCTCTTTTTTCCCGTCCAGAATCCAGGATGCTTTTTCCATTCGCTGCCACATTTCGCGCCCGGCAGGGGCGTAGATCTCTTTTTCTATCAGCGTATTACTGAGGTTTTCGCCTTTTTCGTTATACATATAACCGGAAATGGCGTGTTTGCCGTCAGGCGTAACATAGATAGTAACGCCCATATCCTGGTATTTTCCCAGGTAGCCCTTCATTCCACCGGGCGCGTCGAAGGGTTTCAGAATAGTAATGCCCTGTTTCTCAATAGCTTTAACGGGAGCAGGAAGTTCTTCGGCGTGCACCACGGCAGGAAGCAGGGTTAAGAGTAAGGTACGTTTAAACATTGATTTTCCTTATAAAATCAGAAGGAAAGGGGGCTAAGTTGCAAAACCTATCGCAGCCATAGGTAAGATCGACCGTCTGTCGATTGCCCTTTCTTGAGTGGGGTGATGTAATCCCAATCGCTGTTACGACCTTTGTTAAGGTAATGTAGAGCGCAACACATAGCCAGCCCTGCTGGCACTGACGTTACCTGCGGGTAGCTCGGGTAATGAGGCTCCCTGCAAAGGGGGCCTTTTTTACTTTTATCTTTAGGTTCACAACATGAGTTTGAGTGGGTTGTTAGTTAACGCTTATTGATTTGATAAAGGAAACGCATTAGCCCTGCGAAGAGATTTTCGTTAACTTATCTCTCAACGAAAACACGGAGGAAGTACAGATGTCTTTGATTAATACCAAAATTAAACCTTTCAAAAACCAGGCGTTCAAAAACGGTGAGTTCATCGAAGTAACCGAGAAAGATACCGAAGGTCGCTGGAGCGTCTTCTTCTTCTACCCGGCTGACTTTACTTTCGTTTGCCCGACCGAGCTGGGTGATGTGGCTGACCATTACGAAGAACTGCAGAAACTGGGCGTAGATGTCTATTCCGTATCTACTGACACCCACTTCACCCACAAAGCGTGGCACAGCAGCTCTGACACCATCGCGAAAATCAAATACGCGATGATCGGCGACCCGACTGGCGCCCTGACCCGTAACTTCGACAACATGCGTGAAGATGAAGGTCTGGCTGACCGCGCAACCTTCGTTGTAGACCCGCAGGGTATCATCCAGGCAATCGAAGTTACCGCTGAAGGTATCGGCCGTGATGCGTCTGACCTGCTGCGTAAAATTAAAGCCGCACAGTACGTTGCCTCTCACCCAGGTGAAGTTTGCCCGGCGAAATGGAAAGAAGGCGAAGCGACTCTGGCTCCATCCTTAGATCTGGTCGGTAAGATTTAAGTCGCATAATTTGTCGGCCGGATAAACGCAGTGCATCCGGCCATTCCACAGGCGCAGTTTGCGCCTGTTTCATTCCAGCACCATGACGCAAGTTGCATTAATGCAGTCCCGCAAAGTCGGCTTGCATGATGATGTTTTCAGAGAGGGAAGAATAATGCTCGACACAAATATGAAAACCCAGCTCAAGGCTTATCTTGAGAAACTGACCAAACCTGTTGAGCTGATTGCTACGCTGGATGACAGCGCCAAATCGGCAGAAATCAAGGAACTGCTGACTGAAATTGCTGAACTGTCAGAAAAAGTCACCTTTAAAGAAGACAATACTCTGGCGGTACGCAAGCCATCGTTCCTGATCACCAATCCAGGTTCTCACCAGGGGCCGCGCTTTGCCGGTTCTCCGCTGGGCCATGAGTTTACCTCCCTGGTGCTGGCGCTGCTGTGGACCGGTGGTCATCCGTCAAAAGAGGCGCAGGCGTTGCTGGAGCAGATCCGCGATCTTGACGGTGATTTTGAGTTTGAAACCTATTATTCGCTTTCCTGTCATAACTGTCCGGACGTGGTACAGGCGCTGAACCTGATGTCGGTACTGAATCCACGCATCAAGCATACGGCGATTGATGGCGGTACATTCCAGAACGAAATTACCGATCGCAACGTGATGGGCGTTCCGGCGGTGTATATGAACGGCAAAGAGTTCGGTCAGGGGCGTATGACGCTGACTGAGATCGTGGCGAAAGTAGATAGCGGCGCAGAAAAACGTGCGGCACAAGAGCTGAACAAACGTGATGCTTATGACGTGCTAATTGTCGGTTCCGGTCCTGCGGGGGCGGCAGCGGCAGTGTACTCTGCACGTAAAGGTATTCGCACCGGTCTGATGGGCGAACGTTTTGGCGGTCAGGTTCTTGATACCGTTGATATTGAAAACTACATCTCGGTACCGAAAACCGAAGGCCAGAAACTGGCGGGTGCGCTGAAAGCACACGTTGATGATTATGATGTTGATGTGATCGACAGCCAGAGCGCAAGTAAACTGGTTCCGGCGGCACAGGAAGGCGGTTTACATCAGATTGAAACGGCATCCGGTGCGGTGCTCAAAGCACGCAGCATTATCATTGCCACCGGTGCGAAATGGCGCAACATGAACGTTCCGGGCGAAGATCAGTATCGCACCAAAGGCGTAACCTACTGCCCGCACTGCGATGGCCCGCTGTTCAAAGGCAAGCGCGTTGCAGTGATTGGTGGCGGCAACTCCGGTGTTGAAGCTGCTATTGATCTGGCAGGCATTGTTGAACATGTGACGCTGCTGGAGTTCGCACCTGAAATGAAGGCTGATCAGGTGCTGCAGAATAAGCTTCGCAGTCTGAAAAACGTCGATATTATTCTGAATGCGCAAACGACAGAAGTGAAAGGCGATGGCAGCAAAGTCACCGGCCTGGAGTATCGCGACCGCGTGAGTGGCGACGTTCACAGTGTGGAACTGGCGGGTATCTTTGTACAGATAGGTCTGCTGCCAAACACCAACTGGCTGGAAGGTGCCGTCGAGCGTAATCGCATGGGTGAAATCATCATCGATGCCAAATGCGAAACCAGCGTGAAGGGGGTTTTCGCCGCTGGTGACTGCACCACCGTACCGTATAAGCAGATCATCATCGCGACCGGTGAAGGCGCGAAGGCCTCATTGAGTTCGTTTGATTATCTGATTCGCACGACAGTAGCATAAAAAAAGTAAGACACACCTGCAATGCCAAAACCGTCAGCCATCCGCTGGCGGTTTTTTATTTCCACGCTTTCAGATTGTCAATTCTTGAAACAATAAACCGCATAACACATTCATTTAATGAGTCTGACCATTAGTTTCATCAAAGAAAGATGAGGCGTTTTCTTTATTATATCAACCTGCATTACGTTTTCATGGTCACCCCTGTCAGGCGTTAACCTGGCAGGGGTTTTCTTTAGCAAATTAGAGGCTATTAACGTACAACCAGCACTGGCAGAGTAGCGTGGCGAACAACGCTGGAAGCGTTTGAGCCGAGCAGATGAGTGCTGATTGATGGGTTGCGCGATCCAATGACGACCACATCCGCATTCAACTCTTCACCCAACTCGTTGACGACGTCACGTACGCTGCCAAAGCGGACGTGTTGTTTAATACGGGAAGGATCGATGCTGAAGTGACCGACCATCGTTTGCAGACGGGTTTCCGCTTCGTGTTGTAGATGCTCTTCAAAACGACGGACATCGGCTGCAAAGCGGTGCAGGCTTAAGCTTGCTGAGCCTGGCAGCACATGCAGCAGATGGATAACCCCGTTTTCCTGTGCCAGAAATTCTGCATGGCGAATAGCCTTGTCGCTCAGTTCCATTTCGAATACATCAACAGGCATTATGATTGTGTTGTACATAAACATTCTCCTTGTCATTACATGAACACATATCAGCATAGTATTAAAAATGATTCTGTCAGTCACGACACAGATTTATGTTTTGCGAACAGGAGATAAGGTGAGGGTCAGGAGTTGGGGCTAACCGGAAAGAGGATGCGGATGCATCCCCTGTAAGATAAAGCGAGTGGCTTTGATAAGACAGAGTTAGCGCAGGTAGTCGCCCGCAGCTTCAGGTTGGTACTCAAGCTCGATGACTTCGAGGTGTGTTGAGGTTCCGCCTGGTAGTTCCCAGTGAATGGTGTCGCCAACGCGCAGGCCCAGAAGTGCAGCGCCAACAGGTGCCATTACCGAAAGCTGTGTGCTGCTGTCAGTCATATTGGCCGGATACACCAGGGTACGCACACGGACTTCGCCATCACTCAGATTGCGGAATTTCACGCGGCTGTTCATGGTCACGACATCGTGCGGCATGGTTTCTGGTGAACACATTTGGGCACGATCCAGCTCGGCGTTCAGGGCGTCGGCAATCGGTAAACCAGCAAACGCAGGTTGCTCCAACAGGCGGTCAATGCGTTCCGCATCGAGGTCGTTAATGATGATAGTTGGTCTGGACATTTGTTACTCCATGTCGTCGATACTGCGGGTGCGCAGGTAAATAATCCCAAAAGAAAACCCTCACCGTCAGGCGGCAAGGGTTTAGCTTTTATGATGATACTGAGACTTACCCCAGGTTTGAAGTGATTTAGTTCACATTCAGGCAAATCATCAATATTGTTGCGTATGGTGTGATTTTAGCCGAAAAACGCGATCGTTCTCCAATTTGCATTATGCTTTTTAAGCGCTCGCTGCGGGCGCGTCAAACAACTCAGTGTTCCGCGACAGGAGATCTCATGAGCCAGTACGACAAACTTACCTTGAAAGACGGCAGCTATTTGCATTTTAAAGATTGGGGAAGTGGGCAGCCTATCGTCTTTAGCCATGGCTGGCCGCTGACGGCAGATGCGTTTGAGGATCAGATGCTGTTCCTCGGGTCGAAAGGATTTCGGGTGATCGCCCATGACAGGCGCGGGCATGGGCGTTCAGCCCAACCCTGGGATGGTCACAATATGGATCAGTATGCTGACGATCTGGCTGAACTTACCGCGCATCTCAATCTTAAAGATGCCGTACATGTCGGACACTCTACCGGGGGCGGGGAAGTGGCGAGGTACATTGGACGCCATGGAACGCAGCGGGTAGCCAAAGCGGTGTTAATCGGCGCGGTGACGCCCATAATGATCAAGACAGACTTTAACCCAAATGGTGTGCCGAAAGAGGTGTTTGATGGCATCCGTGAGGGAGTGATAAACGATCGCGCTGCTTTCTTCTATGAACTGACCGCTGCATTTTATGGCTACAACCGCCCGGGCGTAAATGCGTCGAAAGCCGTTCGTGAAAGCTTTGTTGAACAGGGCTTACAAGGTTCCATCAAAGCGTTGTACGACTGTATTCACGCGTTTTCAGAAACTGACCTGCGTGAGGATCTCAAAAGGATGACTATCCCGACGCTGGTGATCCATGGTGATGACGATCAGATTGTCCCGTTTGAAACCTGCGGAAAGGTTGCGGCGCAAATACTGCCGGACTCGCAGTTGAAGGTGTATGTTGGCGGTTCGCATGGCATTTGCACTACCCATAAACAACAGATCAACGGCGATCTGCTCAACTTTATTCAATCGTAATCTTTAGCGGATTGTTCTACGCTGATCTTCTTTTTCCAGGGAGATGAGCGAAGCATAATTTGTGCTGCGCTGATGTTAACTTCAACAGAGAACGCTATGTATTTCTATCAACCATCACAAGGACACGGCTTACCGCATGACCCGCTGAATGCCATCATTGGACCGCGCCCTATTGGCTGGATTGCCTCCCGCGACAGCGACGGTCGGCATAACCTTGCACCGTACAGTTTCTTTAACTGCTTTAATTATCACCCGCCGATTATTGGTTTCGCCAGCAGCGGCTGGAAAGACAGCGTGCAGAATATTATCGACACCGGTGAGTTTGTCTGGAATCTGACGACTCTTGAGTTGGCCAGTGCAATGAACGAAACGTCAGCCAGCTTGCCTCACGGCGAGGATGAGTTTTTTGCCGCCGGGCTTAGTAAGGCAGATAGTCGGATAGTCAGCGTGCCGCGGGTGGCGCAAAGCCCGGTCAATTTTGAGTGTCGTTTATCGCAAAGTCTGCAACTGACCACCGCTGATGGTTCGCCTGTTGAAACCTGGCTGGTGCTGGGAGAAGTGGTGGGCATTCATATTGATGAAACGCTACTGGAAGGCGGCATCTACCAGACGGCGAAAGCAAAACCGGTACTGCGTGCGGGCGGGCCAACGGCGTATTATTCGATCAGTGAAACACACCGCTTTGATTTAGTTCGCCCGGATGCCCGTTCAAAACGCTAACTATATGGACCGACGCCAGCTTGCCGCGCCGGTCGTTATTTTCAGTATCCCACTTTGTCGATAATAAACTGTTTACCGCAGTTACCCGGATGCGGTTGCGGTAAGAATGACTGTGCGGATAACGTCTGGTTAATGGTGTCGGCTTTCAGGGACAACTGGATTTCTGTGAGATAGGCCGGATTGCCGTGGCAGCTTAGCTTCACGGCTTTAACGTTCTCTCTGCCCCAGCTTTTAGCGACGGCGGCGTCAAATGCGCTGCGGCTGACGGTTCTGCCGTAGTTTTCAGCGAGGAATTTGCCAGCCTCGCTGTTCTTAACCTCATTATTCATCCGTACCATCGTGCCGAAGTATGCGTCGGGATCAAAACCGAAACAGGCGCCATGTTTGGCATATTCGTAACGTTCCAGACAGGATCTCCCGCCGGCACCGGGCATTACGGCACTGAGTTTTGCCGCGCTTTCCAGCGACAGGCCCGTTTCGGGAGCCGCGCATTTACGGCTGGCGCGCGCTTCAGGCAGGTTGGGAATAGGGCGAGTCGCGCAGCCAAAGCGCATCCAGCGGCGGTTGTCTACTCCACGGGCGGCGATGGATTTTGGCAGGCTGGGCCATAAACCGTGAACGGTCAGGAAATCTGCTTTATCCGCGCTCTCTTTTTGCAGACGACATTCGTCGGGCTCTTGACGATTTCTCTCGTGTTGGCTCTGACAAAATCCGGTTTGCCAGGAGAGGGCCAGCACGTAGCTGTCAAAATCAGCGTACTGTTTTGCCTGAAGTTCATCGGCCTGAGCTACAGAAACTGGGAGCAGAAGTGCTGCCAGCAGCGAAGAATAACGCCATGTTGATGTCATGATGATTTCGGATACTTATATAAATTCTGAATATCATCTATTTAATCATAAAAAATGCCAGTCAGGTTTAGCTGACTGGCATCATTTTCATCAGGCGGGAACCCGAATGATTAGCTCCACATTGCCAGAATCGGCCAGCCGACCAGCAGAAGCATAGAGATGTAGATAACGCCGAAGATAGCACCCAGACGCCAGTAGTCTTTGGACTTCACATAACCGCAGCCGTAAATAATAACGCCAGGGCCAGTTGCATACGGAGTCAGACAGCCCATGATACCGATGGACAGTACCAGCAGGATACACAGGTGTTCCATCGGAACGCCCGGGATGCCTTTACCGACGGCCAGAATAACCGGCAGCATGGTGGCGGTGTGTGCGGAAAGGCTGGCAAACAGGTAGTGAGCAAAATAGAACACCAGCACCAGAACGATCACGGTCGCGTTAGGCGAGAAGCCTTCCAGGTGCGAGCTCATCGTGTTGGCGAACCAGTCGATGAAGCCTGAACGGGTTAAACCATTCGCCATAACGACCAGCGTGGCGAGGTTAACCAGGGTGTTCCATGCGCTGTTATAACGGGTGATGTCTTTCCACGGGACAACGTGCAGCGCCAGCATCAGCGAGACTGCCAGCAGACCCACAGCGGTCGCATCAATCAGTTTACCGCCAAAGACCCACAGACCCAGGCTGAGCAGAACCAGACCGATCAGGGTCAGCTCTTTACGCGTCAGTTTACCCATGGTTTTCAGTTCATCACCAGCCCAGGCGGCAACTTCAGCACTGTGAGTAACTTCTGGCTTGTACAGAACATAGGACAGCCACGGAGCAACGATCAGCAAAATAATACCAACCGGCAGGAAGCTGAGGAACCATTGCAACCAGCTGATTTGAATACCGGCAATTTTATTGACGAATTCCAGACCCAGCACGTTAGGTGCAGCACCGGTAACGAACATAGAGGAGCTCAGGCTGGTACTGATTACCATCATCCACATCAGATATCCGCCGATACGGCGCGCGGACGGATCGTTCGGGAATGATTTAAACAGCGGCGGCAGGTTTTTGATAACCGGGAATACGGTACCACCGGTTCGCGCGGTGTTGGACGGTGTAAACGGCGCCAGCAGAATGTCGATGATGACAATCGCGTAGCCCAGCGTCAGGGTGCGCTTACCCATGAATTTTACCAGGAACAGCGCGATACGACGACCCAGACCGGTGACTTCATAGCCCAGCGCGAAGATAAACGCGCCAAACACCAACCACACGGTAGTGCTGGAGAAGCCTGCCAGACCCCATTTCAGCGCTTGCTTACCCGCTTTAAACGCCGGGTCGGCCAGCTCTGAAGCATCAAACAGCAGATAGTTGCTGCCGATGACGCAGATCGTTACGGCGATAAAGCTTATCGCTGTTGCCGGGATTGGCTCCAGGATCATCCCGACAATCATTGCCACGAAAACGGCAAAATAGTGCCAGGCCTGCGGGGGCATTCCATCAGGGACAGGGATAAGAAACATGACGCCCATTACGACCAATGGGGCCAGTAATTTCCATATTTTATCTTTTGCTAAAGACATGTGTGTGATTCTCCGGAAAGGATCTTTAATTGTGATAATGATGAACTTGTGAAATCTGAGCTAAGAACCAGGTGACGATCAGCAGATCGGCGCAGCCTCCTGGGCTGAGGTTGCGTTCAATGCACTGTTGGTCGAACTGGCGCAGGTATTCGAGATCGGCAGGGGTGCGAATCCCCCCTTGCTGCAAAAGAGTTGTGGCCTGCTGCTGTAGCCAGCGCAGACCTTCTGCGCCGCCACGTGAAGCCACGTTGGTGTCGCCATTGATAGACATCAGCAGCAATAATGTGTCGAGTAGCGCCAGTTCAGGATCGCGGCCCTGAGTCAGCAGTGCGCGGTAGTGCGGCAGGGCATGCTGGATGACTAGCGGGTATCCCGCTTCGGCTTCGCCCCGTGCGCCGGTTAATCCCAGTTGCTGATAAAGACGTTGGCCAGCCGTGAGTTGTTGATTGTTCTGGCGCAGTTCGCGCTCGGTCAGGCCACGGCAAAATGTTGCTGCCGTAGAGCAAAGGGTTTCAGCGGTAACAGTCAGTTGGAGCTGGTGCAGGCGGCCAATGGCGGCACACAGCAACCCCAGTGAAAAGATGCTCCCTTTATGGGTGTTTACCCCCTCGGTGGCGCGAAACATATCGGCTTCGCAGGCCATGCCCAGTGGGCGCAGTCCTTTCAACACATCTTCAGGCGACAGCTGTGCGCTAAACGCCCCATATTCAATAAAACGCGGCAGCCAGGCCTGAATTGCCTCAGCGCTGCGATGAAAATCTTCCAGCGCCATATCTTTATGTGCGCCGTTGTTAATACGATCCACCAGACCCGGTTTGGGCGACAGGTTGACTTCAGTCAACATGGCCCGCCACGCAAGCGTTGCGTAAGCGTCAGGCAGATCCAGAGGAAGGACTGCGTTATTGGTTGATGTTGCGGGAATCGGCATCATGCAGCAGAGCCTCCATCTGAGAGAGTAAGTCGGAAAGCGCGTGGGTTTTACCCCGCGCGCATTCGGCAGCGCTTTGCTCGCACAGCAGACAGCGGCGGGCAGGGAGTGCGAAATGACGTCGGGACAGAATTTCCCCTTCAGGGGTCAGGACATCGATGTCCCATAGCCGTCCCAGCGGATGTGAATGCTCAAGTTCAATCGTGGCGAGCTTGAGATCGTGGGCAGGGGCCTCAATAGACAAAAGACCTTCCGGACCGCTGGCAGAAACCAGCGCCGTTTGCTCCCTGATAATCCAGGTGGATTTTTCCGCCAGCGCGAGCAGGGCGGTTACGCCGTGATTAAAGATGCGACGGGTTAATGCGCTGTCTTTAATCGGACCCGGTACGACCACGGTAAATGAGACCAGTGGCGCGTGATGACGCGTCAGCCAGGCATGTTGCCTTGCTTGTCTCTCATCCCGGCTGGCGAGCAGCTCGGGAATCGAAACCGCGTGTTGGGTGGCGTGTTCAGGGAGCAGGCGCATGGCTTATTCCTTCACCTGATGCACAACGTCAATCACCGAGCCATCGCGGTAACGCACAACGGCAATCACGCGGTCGGTGAATTCGATAGCGCGTGGCTGACCGGTGAGCTGCTGTGCACGTTCGCGCAGCCATTCAATGGACACCACTTTCATACCGGCTTCTTTCAGACGTTCAGCCAGTTCCGGACGCGCAGGGTTAACGGCGATACCGTGGTCAGTGACCAGGATGTCTACGCTGGAGCCCGGGGTTACGCAGGTCAGGACGTTATCAACCAGCGTCGGGATGCGTCCGCGAACCAGCGGAGCGACAATGATGGAAAGCGCAGCGGCAACCGCAGTATCGCAGTGACCGCCGGATGCGCCGCGCAGTACGCCGTCAGAACCGGTCAGTACGTTAACGTTGAAGCTGGTATCAACTTCCAGCGCACTCAGCACCACGACGTCCAGACGATCGACGGAGGCGCCTTTTGAGCCCCAGTTGGCATACTGGTTGGCACTGATCTCAATGTGGTTTGGATTGCGGGCCAGCGACTCAGCCGCGTTACGGTCAAAGCTCTGTACGTCCAGCAGTTTGCGAATCAGGCCTTTTTCGTGCAGGTCAACGATGGTAGCGGTGATGCCGCCCAGCGCGAAGTCAGCACGGATATCGCGGCTGCGCATCTTGTCTTCCAGGAAACGAGTAACGGCCAGAGAAGCGCCGCCGGTTCCTGTCTGCAGTGAGAAGCCTTCATTGAAGTAACCGGAGTTAGCAATGACGTCTGCCGCGCTACGGGCGATTAACAGTTCACGCGGGTTGGTGGTCATGCGTGTCGCATCAGCACCGATTTTGTCCGCATCGCCGACCTGATCGATCTGTACAATCAGATCCACTTGATCCTGCGTAATGCTGGCCGGGTTATGTGGATAGGTCAGCAGCTGTTCAGTCAGCAGGACAACCTGTTTTGCATTTTCGGCATCGACGCGGGCATAGCCCAGTGAACCACAGCACGCTTTACCGGTATAGCCGTTAGCGTTACCAAACTGGTCACAGGACGGTACGCCGAGGAACGCCACATCAATGCTGAGTTCGCCACTTTGCACCAGGTGTACACGGCCGCCATGGGAGTGGACCTGCACAGGCTCGGCCAGCAGGCCACGGGAGATCTCTTCCGCCAGCGGGCCACGCAGCCCGGAGGTGTAAATACGGCTGACCACGCCCTGACGGATGTGCTCAACCAGCGGAGCATGGCAGTCGCTCAGGGAGCTGGAGGCCAGCGTCAGATTTTTAAAGCCCATTCTGGCGATGGCGTCCATCACCAGGTTAATCGTCAGATCGCCACCGCGAAAAGCGTGGTGGAAAGAGATGGTCATGCCATCCTGTAAACCTGAACGACGAATGGCGTCTTCCAGGTTAGCGCACAGCTTTTTGTCGCGCGGTTTTTGCGCCTGTAATTCTACTTTTGCGGTGCTCTGATAAGCGGAAAGCTCACTTTCTGCATGACGGCTCCAGGTCGCCACGCGATCCTGGCGTTGAGACTGTTCGATTTTCTGCGTCATTTTTTTGCCTTATTCTTCGCGAATGCCGGAAAGTTCTGCACGGGAGATAACCAGAAGGGCGCGCTCGATAACCGGGCTGTCGACCATTTTGCCGTTCAGGGAAACTACGCCACGGCCTTCGCGAGCGGCGGCTTCAGCGGCTTCCACGACCAGGCGCGCGTGAGCCAGCTCTTTGCGTGTCGGCGCGTACAGGTTGTGCAGGAGCTCGATCTGACGCGGGTTGATGAGCGACTTACCGTCAAAACCCAGTTGCTTGATGTGTGCGGCTTCATGCAGGAAACCCGCTTCGTTGTTGGCATCGGAATAAACGGTGTCGAACGCCTGAATGCCGGCAGAGCGTGCCGCCTGCAAAATAGAGCAGCGGGCAAACAGCAGTTCAGTCCCTTCCGGAGAGCGCTCAGTACGCAGGTTACGCACATAATCTTCCGCACCCAGTGCAATACCGATCAGGCGCTCGGAGGCGTGGGCAATTTCTACCGCGCGGGTAATGCCTAACGGCGATTCGATGGCGGCTAACAGACCGGTACTGCCGGGCTCACGGCCACAGGCTTTCTCGATACGCAGGATTTCGCTTTCGATGTCGATGACGTCCTGCGCGGTATCGGTCTTCGGTAAACGCACGATGTCAGCGCCGCCGCGTACCACGGCTTCGAGATCGTTAATGCCCCATTCGGAGTCGAGGGCGTTTACGCGCACGATAGTTTCAACGTCGTGATACAGCGGATGCTGCAGCGCGTGGTACACCATACGGCGAGCAGTATCTTTCTCGCGCAGCGCGACGGAGTCTTCCAGGTCGAACATCAGCGCATCTGCCGGATAGATGAACGAGTTGCTGACCATGGCGGCATTGGCGCCCGGTACGAACAGCATGCTGCGGCGGGTACGGGTTTTACGTTGCTGCAAAGATTCACTAATCACTGGCAATCCTCCCATGGCAGTGCAGGAATACCGCCAGCGCGGGCCAGTAGTGCTTCCAGTCGCGCACGTAAAATGCAGTCCAGTGCGCCTTTATCATCAACATTTAATTGCACGCCGCGTACGTTGTAGCGGGACAGAACGTCCTGAATGGTGGCGCGGATGGCATCACCGAACTGCTTTTCGACGCTACTGTTAACCTGCAGGTCAATATCCTGCGAATCGAGTGGGGCGATGCGAATCATCACATCACCGGACTCGAGTGTGCCTGCGACGGCTGCCTGGTTTATTTTCATTTTTCACCTGTTGCTAATGCGGGGGTATTTTGGCGGACTGCCGCACCCGATGAGGCCCGCTCAACCATGCTTTGCAGATAGTGCAGCGTGGCGTCAGGGACCAGGGATGCGATAGCCGTGAGATCTTTTTTAACCAGCAGCTTGCGCACCCAGGAGGCAGAAATCGGCATCTCCTGGAAGCACAGCCGCTCAATTTCCACCAGTTCAATCGGTGGGGCGGGAAGCGTTGGGGTCTCCAGCCAGTAGCGCATATCGTTGTTGTACTGGGAGGTGACGGTGCAATACGGCTCGGTACCGACGAAGCGGTGCGTGACGCCAAGAGCCGGGGCCAGATACTGGCGGAAGATTTTCAGGTCTATTTCGGTATAGCAGTGGTTAATAACGCTCTGCTCTTTGATGAAGTAGCACGGGAATGTGGCGCGGGAAATGATGTATTCCGAACCGCGATGAACGGTTAAACGTGGAATGTCTTTTGTCCCTTTAAGCACCAGATCCAGTCGGTCTTCATACGGAAAACGCGAGGTATCTTCTTTCACCAAAAACAGATGCAGCCAGTCACATTGCGCGGCTGCTTGTTGGATCAGAAAACGATGTCCGTTGGTGAAGGGGTTGGCGTTCATGACGATACAACCAATTTTTTTCCCTTCATGGCGCTGTTTCGCCAGTGATTCAGCGTAGCGTTTCAGACGTGTGGTGCTGTTTTCCATCAGCACCATAATGCCGGGAACGCTGGTCAGCGTAGAAAAACCGCACTGCTTAAACAGCGACTCGTACTCGGTTTTGGTATAGATGAAGAGGTGAGTACAGTGGCGCTCATAGGCGAGGTTGATTAACTCGGTCGCCAGCGTCAGCGCTAAGCCTTCACCCCTTACGGATTCGCAGATGGCGACGCACTTTATGATATTGCCGGCAATGCCGCCGCAGGCAATCAGGCGGTCATCACGGGTGACGGTGATAAATACTTCGACAGTTGTATCAACGCTCAAATCATTCTCTTTCAGAAATTGCGCGATAGCCGCCATCTTTTTATTTTCTGAGCGTTTAACTTGCGTGAATATATTATTACCGAACATAGTGAATAGAGCCCCGATGCTATATTTGTTACTGGGTTTCTGTTTTTGTTGCTCTGTTTAGCAACCTGATAACTTCTTGTTTGCAATTGAAGGGAATGTTTTTTTATTACGGAGTATTTCTTTTTTTCCCTGCTGCATACATCGTAAGGAGTATTTTGGAGGTAATTTTTGATTTATTTCACAATAAGTTAGAAGGTTTTAATGTGTTTTATGGTTTTAAGTTTTTTAATTAATTTAACTCCGAAATAGCGTGTGGTTTTAATTTGTTTAATTGATTTAAGGTGGGGAATCTGCAACGATCCTGTTTTATACCGCGACTTGCAAATAAAACATTTTTATTACAACTACAATGAGAAATAAGTTTCGGGTATCGTCGCTGAGGAAGAAATATGGCAGAGCAGAAAAATAAAACACGGTTTCCTTTTTTTCGCAGTCTGGCGTTTCCATTGCGTATCTTTCTGCTTATTTTGGTCGTTTCTGTTTTTATTATCGCCGCGTTAGCACAATACTTTACCGCCAGTTTTGAAGATTATCTGGCAACGCATGTCCGTGATATGGCGATGAACCAGGCCAAAATCATCGCCTCTAACGACAGTATCATCGCGGCGGTGAAGCATCGTGATTACAAGCGTCTGGCGACCATTGCCGACAAACTGCAGAGCGGGACTGACTTCGACTATGTGGTTATCGGGGATACCAATTCTGTCCGCCTTTACCACCCAAATCCGGAAAAAATTGGCTACCCGATGCAGTTCACCAAACCCGGCGCGCTGGAAAGAGGGGAAAGTTACTTTATTACCGGCAAAGGGTCGATTGGGATGGCGATGCGCGCCAAAACGCCCATCTTTGATGACGATGGCAAAATCATTGGCGTGGTCTCAATTGGCTATCTGATCAGTAAAATCGATAGCTGGCGATCGGACTTTTTACTCCCAATGGCAGGGGTGTTTATCCTGCTGTTGCTGGTACTTATGCTGCTCTCCTGGTTATTTGCCGCCCATATTCGCCGGCAGATGTTGGGGATGGAGCCTAAGCAAATTGCGCGGGTAGTGCGTCAGCAGGAAGCGCTATTCAGCTCGGTATATGAAGGTTTGATCGCCGTGGACCCTGATGGGTATATCACCGCAATAAACCGCAGCGCGAGGAAAATGCTGGGACTGTCTTCGCCTGGACGAAAGTGGCTTGGAAAACCGGTTAGTGAGGTGGTTCAGCCGACTGACTTTTTCACCCAGCAGATTGCGGAAAAACGACAGGACGCGATGGTGAACTTTAATGGCCTGAGCGTTATCGCTAACCGTGAGGCGATTCGCTCCGGCGATGAACTGCTTGGGGCAATCATCAGTTTTCGTAGTAAAGATGAAATTGCTACTCTTAATGCGCAATTAACGCAGATCAAACAGTATGTAGAGAGCCTGAGAACGCTGCGTCATGAACACCTTAACTGGATGTCGACCATTAATGGCCTGCTGCAAATGAAAGAGTATGACCGGGTGCTGGCAATGGTGCAGGGGGAGTCGCAGGCGCAACAGCAACTGATTGACAGCCTGCGTGGCGCGTTTGCCGATCGTCAGGTAGCCGGTCTGTTGTTTGGCAAGGTGCAGCGTGCACGTGAACTGGGCCTCACTATGACTATCGTTCCTGGCAGTCAACTGCATCAACTCCCTGAGGGGCTGGATAGCACAGAGTTTGCAGCAATTGTTGGCAATCTGCTTGATAATGCATTTGAAGCGAGCTTGCGCACCCAGCAAGGCAACAAGATCGTCGAACTCTATTTGAGCGATGAAGGGGATGACGTGATCATCGAAGTTGCCGATCAGGGATGCGGTGTACCGGAAGCATTGCGTGAAAAAATATTTGAACAGGGTGTGAGCACCCGTACCGATGAACCAGGTGAACATGGCATCGGTTTGTATCTGATTGCAAGTTATGTGAGGCGCTGTAACGGGGTGATTACACTCGAAGATAACTCCCCCTGCGGCACCTTATTTTCTTTATTTCTTCCGAAAGTGAAAAAAAATAATGACGGAACCATTAACGCTATTGATCGTTGAGGATGAAACGCTACTGGCGGAAATGCATGCTGAATATATCCGCCATATACCCGGCTTCAGCCAGATTTGGCTGGCGGGTAATCTTGCGCAAGCGAGGATGATGATTGAGCGTTTTAAGCCCGGTTTGATTCTGCTCGATAACTACTTGCCGGACGGCAAGGGAATTACGTTGTTGCATGAACTAACCCAGACGCGTTATCCGGGCGGCGTGGTGTTTACCACGGCGGCCAGCGACATGGAAACGGTCTCCGAGGCCGTGCGCAGCGGCGCGTTTGATTATCTGGTTAAACCCATTGCCTACGAGCGCCTGGGACAGACGCTGACGCGTTATCAACAGCGCAGACGCATGTTGGCCGGTAATGACAGCGCCAGTCAAAAGCAGATTGATGAAATGTTTAATGCTTATGCGCGCGGCGAACCGAAAGGCGATTTGCCGACCGGAATTGATGCGTTAACGCTGAATGCGGTGTTGAAATTATTTGCCGATCCGACGGTACATCATACTGCGGAAACGATCGCCCAGGCGCTCACTATCAGCCGTACCACCTCCAGGCGCTACCTGGAGTACTGTGCCAGCCGTCATTTGATTATTGCGGAGATTATTCACGGTAAGGTGGGGAGGCCGCAGCGTATTTATCACGGCGGCTAATTCACGTCATCCTTGAAGCTGCCTCTTTGTGGGCTGCGTGAAGAAACCCCAGGCACATAATTATCTATGGTACTGGGGATGTCTTCACTTGCCGTCTTGATGCAGCTTAAATGATTTTGCGTATCAAGGTCAGATACTGACAGTTATCGTTAACCGCCAATCAGGGCGGACGTCGCCGGCACCATCACTTCAGTTGCGATAATCACAACCAGCAGTCCAACCAGAACCGGAACCGAGGTACGTTTCACTACTTCGAACGGAGAGATCTTTGCCATCCCTGCGACAGCAACAACCACACCGGAGACCGGAGAGATTGTGCGTCCAAGGTTTGATGCCTGCAGCATCGGGATAGCAAGGTAAGCCGGGTTAATACCAGAAGAGTGCGCCAGTTTCGGGATCATCTCAACGAAAGCATAGAAAGGTGCGTTACCGGACCCCGTGGTCATTGCCGCCAGCATAGTCAGGATCACCAGTACCAGCATCAGAATAATGCTCGCGGAGCCAAACGAGGTGGCGATAGAAATCAGACTCTGAATAAAGCCGATTGTGCTCAGACCCTGGGCAAAAACGCCCGCCGCGACTAACAGCATCACCACATTAGCAAAGGCATCCGCCATACCACGGTAGGCGACTTCCAGACCCGAGAAAACCTTCTGGGTGTTGAATCCTCGTACGAACTCCAGCACAGCAGCGATGAGCATGCACAGCACCAGAATCGTAATGATATGCAGCTGTGGGCCCCATTTCCCATCGAAAATCAGGACGCCAACGATCGGGGTAAATGGCAAGATGGCGTAAAACGACGGGGCGGTAGTGGTAATTTCAGCCACATCTAACATTTCATGAGAAATGTTCTCTTTTTTATCCAGATAACGCTGCCAGAAAAAGTGGGCAATCGCCATAGCAATGATGGCGGCAATGGAAATTGGCAACGTGGTTTTAAACGCGAAATCGATCAGCGGCATTTCCGCGGCTTTTGCAGCCAGCACTACATCACCGGATGTTGGCGAAAGAATAATAGCGGCTGGGGAGGCGCAAATGGCCGCTGCGGCGCCACGGCTAATCCCAACGTTAACCATGATCGGGAACAATGTCGCCATCAGCAATACGCCCAGACCGGTTGCTGAAGAGACCGCCAGGGACATCAGGCAGGCGACAAAATAGGCGGCAATCATAAGCAGATAAGGTGAATTGATATACTGCAGCGGCTTAGAGGCCAGCTTAACCACCATATCATTCGCGCCAATATGCGTCATGTAGGCGGCAAAACCACACAGCATCATAATCATCATGCCGAGATCGCCGCCACGGCTCATCAGCAAAATTTTAATATATTCAACAATGTCTGTTGCCGTATAGCCCGTCGTTGCTGCGCTAGACGGCAAAACTTTATGGCCCATCAACGCACTGATAATCAGCAAAACCAGACCGCCGACAAACAGTACGCCTGTCGCGGAATAACCTTTAATGATGTAGCGCGCTACACCCACAATAACCACAACCCCAATAAGGAGTTCAATAAATGTCAACATTGTTTCCCCTGTCGCATTGCTGCCCAGAAAGTTAAAAAACTAAAAAAAGTAAAAAGTGGTGACAGAATGTGCCTAATAAACCGATAACTCTTGCTGATTGAAATCAATAAAAATACGGATTCAAGCGATGGCTAAGCCGTTTTTTCATCATCGCGATTAAAAAAACAATATCACAATAAAAAACTGTGAAGCGCAGCGTTGGTGTGTGTGTTTAGTGGTGATATTGATGACTTATTGTTAATTTATTGTGATGTTATTTAACTCTCGCCGCAGGAAAGCACAATTTATTGGCAATAAAGAGAAAATAGTTCCTATGAAATGGCTCAGTAAATAAAGGGATAACTTATAGGCTGAGGAATATTCTGATTTTTTATTTGCGCATTTTTGTTAAGCTGACATTAAGGTTGGGTTTGCTAAAATTAATAATAAATCCCAGGATGGTAATTAAGTTGTGATTTTCGCTAAACGATATTTTCTCATTTTTTCATTTATTTTTATTCAGTTAGCTTTCACTTCCCAGGCTGCTGCTGAAGATAAAGGCTGGTTTGCTACTTTTAAAGATAATGTCAGTGAAACCTGGCAGCAGCCGGAACATTATGATCTGTATGTACCTGCTATTACCTGGCATGCGCGTTTTGCCTACGATAAAGAAAAAACGGATCGCTACAATGAACGGCCGTGGGGTGCAGGATTTGGTCAATCCCGTTGGGATGATAAAGGTAACTGGCACGGACTTTATATCATGGCGTTTAAGGATTCCTACAATAAATGGGAACCCATTGGCGGCTATGGCTGGGAAAAAACCTGGCGACCGCTGGCTGATGAAAACTTCCATACAGGTCTCGGCTTTACCGCCGGTTTCACCGCGCGTGATAACTGGAACTACATTCCGGTACCGGTGCTGTTACCGCTGGCATCAATTGGTTATGGTCCGGCAACGTTTCAGATGACCTACATTCCTGGAACGTATAACAACGGCAACGTCTACTTTGCGTGGATGCGGTTCCAGTTTTGATGGACTACCTGTATTGTCAGGTGGTTTATTGTAAAGTCTTTTAAAAACATAGTGATAGGAAGTTTAACTGAAAAATAACGCGACATTTATCACTTTTTGATAAAGTTCGACTGGACAAAGTGCACCACAATTGTTGTACTGATACCCGACACAGCATTTGTGTCTATTTTTCATGTAAAGGTAATTTTGATGTCTAAGATTAAAGGTAACGTTAAGTGGTTTAATGAGTCCAAAGGATTCGGTTTCATTACTCCGGAAGATGGCAGCAAAGATGTGTTCGTACACTTCTCTGCAATCCAGACCAATGGTTTTAAAACTCTGGCTGAAGGTCAGCGTGTAGAGTTCGAAATCACTAACGGTGCCAAAGGCCCTTCTGCTGCAAACGTAATCGCTCTGTAAGCATACGACAGCAAGCATTCAAAACCCGCTTAATTGCGGGTTTTTTTCGCTTCAATGTGCGGGAGAGGCAGATACCAACCAGAATGCCAGAGCGGTCATCGCGAATGATCCCAACAGATTAACCAGTACATTCACCATAGCCCAACCAAAGCGTCCTTCCTGCAGTAAAAACACTACCTCAGCAGAGAAAGTGGAAAACGTTGTCAGTCCCCCGCAAAAGCCAGTAGTAATCAGCACCTTCCACATTGGGTCAATATTTGTCATGCGATTAAACCATGCCAGACCCATACCAATGATAAATGCGCCAAGTAAGTTTGCAGCCAGCGTACCGAATGGAATGGCCTGATGCAGCGGGTTAAACCGCATACTCAACATCCATCTTGCTACGCTACCTGTACCACCACCGATAAAAACTGCTAAAAGGAGTTGTAACACTGCGTAATCCTGCTATTTGATTGTATAGAGGGTGAGTGTAACGCTGAATAATTGTTGTTGGCGAGCTTAACAAAGTTTTCTGGAGGGAATATGTTCGTTGCAGCAGGGCAATTTGCCGTGGGACCTTCATGGGAAAAAAATGCAGAAACCTGCGCCTTACTGATGTCTCAGGCTGCAGGAGAGGGGGCGTCGCTACTGGTATTACCGGAGGCATTGCTGGCGCGTGACGATTTAGACCCTGACCTGTCAGTGAAATCAGCTCAGCTTTTGGAAGGTGGGTTTCTGACGCGTTTGTTGCGAGAAAGCGCACAAAATGAGATGACGACAATCCTGACGATTCATGTTCCCTCTGTGCCAGGCCGGGCATTTAACATGCTGGTGGCGCTACGGGCTGGTCGGGTAGTGGCCCATTACGCTAAATTACATCTCTATGACGCCTTTTCGATTCAGGAGTCATGTAATGTCGATGCAGGGGACGCCATAGCGCCGCTGCTGGACGTAGGCGGATTAAAAGTAGGGCTAATGACCTGCTATGACCTGCGCTTCCCTGAGCTGGCGCTGGCGCATGCGTTGCAGGGGGCTGAGATTCTCGTTTTACCTGCGGCTTGGGTGCGGGGATCGTTAAAAGAGCATCATTGGGCCACGCTTTTGGCGGCAAGAGCGCTGGATGCCACGTGTTATCTGGTTGCGGCCGGAGAATGCGGCAACAAGAATATCGGCCAAAGCCGGGTCATCGATCCCTTTGGCGTGACTATTGCGGCGGCGGCTGAAACGCCCGCGCTCATTATGGCCGAGGTTTCCGCCGAGCGGGTCAGGCAGGTCAGGGCACAACTTCCGGTGTTAAGTAACCGACGCTTTGCGCCACCGCAATTATTATGACGTTTTTTTAAACAAGGCTTGATTCACCTTGTTACAGATTGCTATTGTGTGCGCGCGTCGAAAGGCCGTTAATATTCTCAGGTTAATATGGCGCTTTATGTAGCCTGGTTTAAGTCAAGAAGGTATCTATGGGTGAGATTAGTATTACCAAACTGCTGGTGGTTGCCGCACTGGTTGTTCTGCTGTTTGGTACCAAGAAGTTACGTACTCTGGGTGGAGACCTGGGGACGGCAATCAAGGGCTTCAAGAAAGCAATGAACGACGATAATGCCGATGCCAAGAAAGAGGCTGATGGTAGCGTTCAGGCTGAGAAGCTTTCTCATAAAGAGTAATTCTGCAAACTCTGCATGAAAAAAAACCGGCGATTTGCCGGTTTTTTATTGCTGATATGTAAGTGAGTATTACACGATTACTTCACTTCCAGCCCTTTGGCCTGCATGTCAGCATGGTATGAAGAGCGCACGAATGGACCGCAAGCAGCGTGGGTAAAGCCCATAGCCATGGCTTCTGCTTTCATCTCATCGAACTCATCCGGGCTTACATAGCGTTGAACCGGGAGGTGATGGCGGCTTGGCTGTAAATACTGCCCCAGCGTCAGCATGGTCACGCCATGGCTGCGCAGGTCGCGCATGACCTCAATGATTTCAGCATTAGTTTCACCCAGACCCACCATCAGACCCGATTTGGTCGGAATCTCCGGGTGCGCTTCCTTAAAGCGTTCCAGAAGCTTCAGCGACCAGTTGTAGTCAGCCCCAGGGCGTACATTACGATAAATACGCGGTACGTTTTCGAGGTTGTGGTTAAACACGTCCGGCGGTGTGGCTGTGAGGATATCCAGCGCGCGATCCATACGACCACGGAAGTCAGGCACCAGCGTTTCGATTTTAATCGACGGACTTTTCTCACGAATCGCGGTGATGCAGTCAGCAAAGTGCTGAGCGCCGCCGTCACGCAGATCGTCGCGGTCAACGGAGGTAATCACGACATAGCGCAGCGCCATGTCTGCAATCGTCTGAGCCAGTTTTAACGGCTCGTTGGCGTCAGGAGCAACCGGACGGCCATGGGCAACGTCACAGAATGGGCAACGGCGAGTACAGATTGCGCCGAGGATCATAAAGGTTGCTGTTCCGTGATTGAAACATTCAGCCAGGTTAGGGCAGGAAGCTTCTTCGCAGACAGAGTGCAGGCCATTTTTGCGCATTGCCGCTTTGATGCCCTGGATGCGAGTGGAGTCCGCTGGCAGTTTTATTTTCATCCATTCCGGTTTACGCAGCAGAGCTTCACGCTCTGTTGCCACATTTTTTACCGGGATAAGAGCCATCTTATCGGCATCGCGGTATTTAACACCGCGTTCCATCACAATGGGTTTACTCATAGCTTGCGTGTTCCAGTTGCGAATTACGAAGGAAAGCGTTTCAATTCAAGGGAATGTTGCATTTATCAACTATTTTTGAATTAGTGATACGCAGTATATCATTGAAACGGGCCAGAAAGCAGCCTGACAGGCTGGCAAAATGTAAAATAGTTGTTGTTTTGTGCCATTTGCCACAACATATGCCGTGGCAAAGTATGACCGTATTTTCAGTCCGCGATGTACTCGTACGGTGGGTTACCCAACAGTGCGAAGATGTTGGCCAGCAGGCGGGGGCGAATGCTCTCGGTCGTGGCTGTGCTATCCCACTGCGATACTTTCGCCATCTCCATTCCGGCATAACCGCAAGGATTGATTCGCAGGAAAGGTGACAAGTCCATATCCACGTTGAGCGCTAAGCCGTGAAATGAACATCCTTTACGGATACGTAATCCCAAAGAACAGATTTTCTTCTCACCCACATATACGCCAGGCGCATCGGCTCGCGGGTGGGCGTCAATGCCGATTTCGGCAAGGGTATTCACGACGGTTTGCTCCAGCAACGTAACCAGTTCGCGAACGCCAAGTTTACGACGCTTCAGGTTCAACAGCACATACATAACCTGTTGGCCTGGCCCGTGGTAGGTCACCTGACCGCCACGATCGCTCTGGATCACCGGAATATCTCCCGGCATCAATACGTGCTCAGCTTTACCTGCCTGACCCTGGGTGAAGACAGGATAATGCTCTACCAGCCAGATTTCATCATGACTGTTTTCATCACGGGTATCGGTAAATTCATGCATGGCCAGAGAGACTGGCTCGTAAGGTTGAAGACCGAGCTGGCGGACCAGAATTTTATCCTGATACAAAACGGCATCTCCGTAGAGAATGTTAAAGAGGGGAAAAGTATATCACAGGGGGGAGGGGTTACCCGAGCGGGGATGCAGCGGGTAACCGACAGGTTTTTACAGCACCATGCGTACGATATCGATATTGCCTAATTCTTCGTACAACGTTTCAACCTGCTCAATGTGTGTAGCAGTGATGGTGATTGAGACCGAGTGGTAGTTGCCTTTGCTGCTCGGTTTTACCGTCGGAGAGTAATCACCTGGCGCATGGCGCTGTACCACTTCAACCACCTGATCAACCAGCTCAGGCAACGCCTGCCCCATTACTTTGTAAGTAAATGGAGTAGGGAATTCAAGCAGTTCGTTAAGTTTGGTTTTCATGTCAGCTCCGGCGTTACATCAAAAAATAATAACTCCCACTGCGCGTGGGAGTTATCTGGATACCTAGTATATGGGGACGTAAATCACACTTTCAAGTGTTCGATTTTTAGCCAAACCAGTGATGGAACATTAATTTAATGTAATCAATGATTTTCCCAAAGAAGTTGCCTTCAGGGATTTCCTGCAGCACCACCAGCGGGCGCTGTTCAATGGTTTTGCCATCCAACTGGAAGTTGATAGTGCCGACAACCTGGTTTTTCTGCAGCGGGGCGTGCAGTTCAGTGGTGTTCAACACATAGCTGGCTTTCAGGTCTTTCATGCGGCCGCGCGGAATGGTCAGGTAGACATCTTTATCAACGCCTAACGACGCACGATCGGTGTTACCAAACCAGGCGGGTTCTGAGGCAAATTCTTTACCCACTTTCAACGGGTTCACGGTTTCAAAGAAACGGAAGCCCCAGGTCAGCAGTTTTTTACTTTCGGTTTCTCGGCCTTTATAGGTGCGACCACCCATAACGGCGGAGATCAGACGCATCTGGCCTTCGGTTGCGGATGCAACGAGGTTATAGCCAGCCTTATCGGTGTGACCGGTTTTGATACCGTCGACATTCAGGCTGTTATCCCACAGCAGGCCGTTGCGGTTTAACTGACGAATGCCGTTAAAAGTGAACTCTTTTTCTTTATAGATAGAGTATTCGTTAGGCACGTCGCGAATCAGAGCCTGACCAATCATCGCCATGTCGCGAGCCGAGCTGTACTGACCGTCAGCATCGAGACCATGAACGGTCTGGAAGTGGGTGTTTTTCAGGCCCAGCGCATTCACATAGCTGTTCATCAGGCCGACGAAAGCATCCTGGCTACCGGCTGCGAAGTCTGCCATCGCCACGCACGCGTCGTTTCCGGATTGCAGGTTAATACCACGGATCAGCTGAGAAACAGGAACCTGCATGCCTGGCTTGAGGAACATCAGCGATGAACCTTTGAAGACCGGGTTGCCCGTAGCCCATGCGTCATTGCCGACGGTGACCAGATCGGTTTCTTTGAATTTCCCGGCTTTCATCGCCTGGCCGATGACGTAGCTGGTCATCATTTTGGTCAGACTGGCGGGGTCGCGGCGAGTGTCTGCGTTCTGTTCTGCCAGAACTTTACCTGAATTGTAATCAATCAGGATATACGACTCCGCATCGATCTGCGGAACACCCGGGATCATGGTTTTAATATTCAGGTCATCGGCATGAGCAGCAGAGAGAGAGGCTGCGCAGAGAGCCGCGGTGAGCGCCATACGCTGCACGAAACGAGCGGAAAAAGTGGTCTTCATGGTCTGAACTACGACGTCCGTGATGAAATTAAAAAAAGTGCCCTACTATAGCAAATGCATAACTGGCAGGCATCTGACTTTCCGCGTGACTTTGTTAATGTCATTTACAGAAACTGACAGTTCAGATACCTGATTTACGTTATTACACGCCGGTGATGAAGGACTGTAATTGCGCCTCGGATTGAAGACGCTGCTGCAATGTGGAGGCTTCAGCTTTGCTGGCAAACGGCCCCATCTGGATACGCCAGACTGCGCCGTTTTGTACCACCCGGCCAGGAACGCCAAACTGCTGGCTTAAACGCTTTTGATACTGCTGCGCGCGCGACTGCTCGCTGACTGCGCCAACCTGAACCACATAGCGTCCGTTGGCAGTTGCCGCAGGCGCAGTTGCCGCAGGCGCAGGGGCTGTGACGGCTGCTGGTGTTGTTGCCGGCGCGGTTGACGTGACCGGTGCGGTGGTTGTCGATTGCGGCACCGGAGTCGGCTCGCTGCTTTCCAGCACGCCTGATGCGAGCGTGGTTGGCGCACCGAGGAATCCACTGCTGTTTACTGGCGCACCGGTTGGATCATCGCTTTTCAGCGTGGAATTGCTGATCGGACGAATATCGCCTTGCGGCTGACCTGCATCCGATGGCGAAGGCATGCTTCCCATATTGCCGCCACCGCTTAAATCAGGACGCGCAGGCAAGGCATAAGTTTGTTTCGCGACCGTGGTACAAGCCATACCCGGTCCGGACAATGAACCATCCTGGGCGACGATGATTGGGTCGATACGCACTTTAGTGTTGTTGGAGGTGTTCAGACGATCGGCTGCGGCGCGCGAAAGTGAAATCACGCGATCGTTGCCATAAGGCCCGCGATCGTTAATGCGCACGACGATCATCCTGCCGTTCGCCAGATTGGTAATTCTGGCATAGCTGGGGACAGGCAGCGTCGGATGCGCAGCGGTCAGCTGCATCGGGTCGAACGCTTCGCCAGACGCGGTTAAGTTGCTTCCTGGTTCCGCATCATAGATAGCGGCAAGTCCGGCCTGGCTAAAGCGGGAGGGATCCTGCACGATTTTGTAGCTTTTACCATCACGCTGGTAGTCCTGATTCGCCGTTGGGTTCAGGGGTTCAAAGCGCGGATCGGCCCCGCTGATTTCAACAATCGGACCATTACACACCGCAGGCTGCGGCGCGACAGCAACCTGTTGCTGACCATCATCACTCGAACACGCCGCGAGCATTCCTGCTGCGATGCAGATACCAAGCCACTGCTTACGCATTGCGTACCCCTTACACGCTTTTCGACAACATTTTTCTATGGGTGTGGATCGACATAACAATCCCGAACCCGGCCATCAGCACGATAAGTGCCGAGCCTCCGTAACTGACCAGTGGGAGTGGAACCCCAACCACGGGCAGAATACCGCTCACCATACCAATATTTACGAAGACATAAACGAATAATATCAACATTAAGCCACCCGCCATGACGCGACCAAAGGTGGTTTGCGCGCGGGCAGCGATCCATAATCCGCGCATAATCAGCAAAATGTAGAGCGTCAACAGAATCAAGATCCCCACCAGACCCAGCTCTTCCGCTAAGACAGCAAAGATAAAGTCGGTGTGGCGTTCGGGTAAAAACTCAAGCTGCGATTGTGTACCATGCAGCCAGCCTTTGCCGCGTAACCCGCCGGAGCCAATAGCAATTTTAGACTGAATTATGTGATAACCCGCGCCCAGCGGATCGGTTTCCGGGTCGAGCAGCATCATGACGCGCTGACGCTGGTAATCATGCATCAGGAAGAACCACAGTATCGGGATAAACGCTGCGACCAGAACCACCGCAACGCCGATTAAGCGCCAGCTCAAACCAGAAAGGAACAAGACAAACAGACCGGAAAGGGCGACCAGAATTGAAGTGCCGAGGTCTGGTTGGGCGGCGACCAGCAGCGTGGGCATAAAAATCAGCACCAGCGCAATGGCGGTATTTTTTAGCGATGGTGGGCAAACGTCACGGTTAATAAAGCGCGCAACCATCAGCGGCACGGCGATTTTGGCAATTTCAGATGGCTGAAAACGCACGATACCCAAATCCAGCCAGCGCTGCGCACCTTTGGAAATGGCGCCGAAGGCGTCTACCGCTACCAACAGAATGATGCAAAAGATATAGAGATAGGGCGCCCAGCCCTCATACACCCGGGGGGGAATTTGCGCCATCACTACCATGATGACCAGGCCCATTGCGATCTGGCCGACTTTGCGCTCCATCATGCCAATATCCTGGCCGCTGGCGCTCCAGATGACCAGTGAGCTGTAAACCAGCAGAGCCAGCAAAATAAGCAACATTGTGGGATCGATGTGGATTTTGTCCCAGAATGTTTTTTTGTTCGGATTATCCGTCACGATTATTGGTCCTCCGCTGCTGCAACCGCTGGGTTTTCCGCAGGCAGATTGGTGTTGTTGTCGCCCAACATAATATGGTCAAGGATCTGGCGCATAATGGTACCCACCGCCGGACCCGCACCGCCGTTTTCAAGGATCATGGCGACAGCGACCTGGGGTTTATCATAGGGGGCGAAGGCCGTCATCAGCTTGTGGTCACGTAAACGCTCGGCGATCTTATGTGCGTTATAGGTTTCATTAGCTTTCAGGCCAAAGACCTGCGCGGTACCGGATTTCGCCGCAATTTTGTAAGGCGCGCCAGCAAAATACTTATGCGCAGTTCCGTTAGGGCGGTTCGCAACACCGTACATACCGTCTTTCGCGATTTCCCAGTAACCAGAATGAATATCGCCAACGGGCGGTTCGTGCGGCTGTACCCACGGCACCTGCTTGCCGTTTTCTGCCGTGCTCATCAACAGATGCGGGACTTTTATCAAACCGTCGTTGATAAGGATCATCAGCGCTTTACTCATCTGGATTGGGGTTGCTGTCCAGTAACCCTGGCCGATGCCGACGGGAATGGTATCACCCTGATACCATGGCTTTTTAAACCGTTTTTGCTTCCACTCGCGGGTTGGCATATTGCCGGAGCGCTCTTCGGCAAGATCGATGCCCGTATATTTGCCGTAGCCAAATTTGCTCATCCACTCGGAAAGCCGGTCAATCCCCATATCATAGGCGATTTGATAGAAAAACGTATCCGCGGACTCTTCCAGAGAGCGGGTGATATTCAGATGGCCGTGCCCCCACTTTTTCCAGTCGCGGTAACGTTTTTCAGAGCCCGGTAGCTGCCACCAGCCCGGATCGAACAGGCCGGTATTGCGGGTGATGACGCCTGCGCTTAACGCAGAAACCGCAACGTAAGGTTTAACCGTCGAAGCAGGGGGGTAAACACCCTGTGTGGCGCGGTTAACCAAGGGGGTGTTCGGGTCATTGAGCAACCCGGAATAATCTTTACTGGAGATACCATCCACGAACAGATTCGGGTCATAGCTCGGCATAGATACCAGCGCCAGAACGCCACCGGTACGCGGGTCGGTAACCACCACGGCGGCACGACTGCCCGCCAGCAGCGTTTCAATATACTGCTGGAGTTTCAAATCAAGGGTGAGATAGATATCGTGCCCGGCCTGCGGCGCCACTTCTTTCAGCTGGCGAATGACGCGGCCGCGGTTGTTCACTTCAACTTCTTCATACCCGGTTTGGCCGTGAAGCACGTCCTCATAATAGCGTTCAATACCCAGCTTGCCGATGTCATGCGTTGCCGCGTAGTTAGCCAGCTTGCCGTCTTTGTCCAGGCGGTCTACGTCTTTATCGTTGATCTTCGATACGTAGCCAATTACGTGGGTCAGCGCAGAGCCGTATGGGTAATAGCGGCGTTTATAGCCTTTAACTTCGACCCCAGGAAAGCGATATTGATTCACGGCAAAGCGTGCGACCTGAACTTCAGTCAGGTTGGTTTTTACCGGAATAGAGGTGAAACGGTGTGAACGGGCGCGCTCTTTTTTAAAGGCAGCAATATCGTCGTCCGTCAGGTCTACGACGTTACGCAGCGCGTCGAGGGTATCCTGAATGTTGTCTACCTTTTCCGGCATCATTTCTATCTGATAAATGGTGCGGTTAAGGGCGAGAGGAATTCCGTTGCGGTCATAAATGATGCCGCGACTCGGCGCGATAGGCACCAGTTTGATGCGGTTTTCGTTCGAACGGGTCTGATAATCAGTGAAGCGAACGATTTGCAGATTATAAAGGTTGGCGATCAGCACGCCGGTTAGCAGCAAAATCCCCAAAAAAGCGACCAGCGCCCGGCGCACAAACAGCGCGGACTCAGCCGAATAGTCGCGAAAAGAATTCTGTAGTTTCATCCGCTGCTTAATCTACTCAAGAATCAATGATCACTCACGGTGATAAGGATGGTTGGTGGTAATGCTCCACGCCCTGTACAGACTCTCCGCAACCAGAACCCGAACAAGAGGGTGTGGAAGGGTTAATGCAGAGAGTGACCAGCTTTGTTCCGCTGCGGCTTTACAGGCAGGAGAGAGACCTTCCGGCCCGCCAATTAACAGGCTGACGTCACGACCGTCCAGTTTCCAGCGCTCCAGTTCGGTCGCCAGCTGCGGCGTGTCCCAGGGTTTACCCGGGATATCAAGGGTGACGATGCGGTTTTTGCCTGCGGCAGCCAGCATCTGCTCACCCTCTTTGTCGAGAATGCGTTTGATGTCCGCGTTCTTGCCGCGCTTTCCTGCCGGGATTTCGATCAGCTCAAAGGGCATATCTTTCGGAAACCGACGGAGATACTCGGTAAATCCGGTTTGTACCCAGTCAGGCATTTTCGTACCCACAGCGACAAGTTGCAGCTTCACGCATTAACTCCAGAGTTTTTCCAGTTCATACAGGCGACGACTCTCTTCCTGCATCACATGGACAATCACATCGCCGAGGTCAACGACGATCCAGTCAGCGACATTCTCGCCTTCCACGCCGAGCGGCAGCAGGCCAGCAGTGCGGGACTCCTGAACCACGTGGTCTGCAATAGACATAACGTGACGGCTGGATGTACCGGTGCAGATAATCATGCAATCAGTGATGCTGGATTTGCCCTGAACGTCTAAGGCGATGATGTCTTGACCTTTCAGGTCATCAATTTTGTCGATTACAAAATCCTGGAGTGCTTTACCCTGCAAGTGTTCCCCCTGGGTGAAAAGAGTTAAAAACGTCTGTTAGTATACCTGAACCAGAGGCGATATCGGGACAAATGTCTCCGAATGCGCTTGTGAAGTGCGCTATCATCCCACCCCACGCCACAGAATGCATCGCCATTTTTGTAAAACAATTTCTGCAAAGCTCTGAAGGGCGGGAAAAGTCAGGCTGCGGAGAATAACAGCCTGTCATGGGGTGTCAATGGGAGAGAGGCCCTTCGGCATAAAAAACAGCGCTTTCACTCCCCGTCGCGCCATACGGCCCGGCTGTTAAGCACTTTCAGAACCGCAAAATCGTCACAAAAATCAATTGCGCTCCAGCAGCCTTGTTCGACGCGGAAATGCCACATTGCCGCAGCGGGCATGGACAGCAGACGGGCGATCAACACGCTCAGCACGCCTTGATGACTCACCACCAGCAGATTTTGGCACGCTTTATAATCAGCAAGCTGGGCAATGAAACGTTCCACTCGCTGGGAAAACGCCTGAAAACCTTCGCCATTGGTGGGCGTCGCATTCTGCCAGTCGTTACACCACACGGCGTAATTTTCGGTGTCTTCGCGCGCCAGATCGCGATGGTGACGCATTTCCCAGTCACCAAAAAACATCTCATTAAGCTCAGGCATGTTGCGCACAGGAACTTCACGTTCCGCCAGAATCAACTGCGTTGTATGGCGGGCGCGTTCCAGTTCGCTGCACAGAACGTTGTCGACAGGGACATTGCGTAACAGCGTACCCAGCGTTTGCGCCTGAGCGATCCCCCGTTCCGTTAGCGGTGTGGGGGCGTGGCCGCTATATAAACCAGCGACATTGGCTTCGGTTTCGCCATGACGTACTAACCAGAGTCTCATGTTTTCCTCGTGAGGCTATTCGCACAAAATATGATGTTTGCCCTGATTGCGCAGTGATTTTTCACTAAAATACCCTTTTTTACGTGGAGCGGCACGATGTCTTTATTGAAGAGCGCACATGGCGGTAACACCCGAGAAGCCGCCGAATTGTTGGGCATCTTGCCTGAACAGTTGCTGGATTTTAGCGCGAATATTAACCCGCTGGGTATGCCAGTAAGTTTAAAACGGGCGATTATCGACAATCTGGACTGCACGGAGCGTTACCCGGATGTCGATTACGCGCAACTGCATGCCGCGCTGGCGGAGCATCATCAAATTCCGTCCTCGTGGATCCTGGCCGGGAACGGTGAAACCGAATCCATTTTTACCCTGGTGCATGGCCTGAAGCCACGCCACGCGATGATTGTGACGCCCGGGTTTGCGGAATATCGTCGGGCGCTGCAATGGGGAGACTGTACGATCCATGAGTTTGCGCTGTGCGAAGACGATGGCTGGCAGCTTACCGATGCGATCCTCGATGCGTTAACGCCTGAGCTGGACTGCCTGTTTCTCTGTACGCCCAATAATCCCACCGGGTTGTTGCCTGAAACCCGCCTGCTGCGTGAAATTGCCACGCGTTGCGAGTCGCTGGGGATCGCCCTGATCCTTGATGAAGCGTTTATCGATTTTATTGCCGGGGAGTCGGGATTTATCCCGTTACTGCACGAGAACCCGCATATTTGGGTGCTGCGTTCGCTCACCAAGTTCTATGCGATCCCAGGACTGCGTCTGGGGTATCTGGTCAACAGTAACGAACAGGCCGTTGCACAGATGCGCAGCCAACAAATGCCGTGGTCAATTAATGCGTTTGCTGCCCTGGCAGGCGAGATTATCTTACGCGATAGCGCATATCAGCGGGCGACGTGGAAATGGCTGGAACAAGAGGGGGAGCGGTTTGATCAACAACTGCAAGATCTGCCCGGCCTGACGGCGTATCCCGGCCGGGCAAATTATCGTTTATTACGCTGCGATCGTGCGGATATTGATCTGCAACTTGCGTTGCTGAAACAGCATGTCTTGATTCGCAGTTGCGCCAATTATCCGGGGCTGGATGCGCGCTATTATCGGGTAGCCGTTCGCAGCCAGGAAGAGAATAACCGCCTGCTGACGGCCTTACGCAAGGCGCTTAGCGGTACAGTCCCTGTTGATTGATATAGTCAAGCACCGCGTCTGGCATCAGGTCGTCGCACGGCTCGCCCTTTTCCAGGCGCTCACGGATGAGCGTGGCAGAGATGTTAAACCACGGCGTTTCGGCCAGGTAAATCTTCCCGCAAGGCAGGTTGTGCAGGTCATCTGCTGAATGGGTCAGATGATCCTCCAGCCATTGCTGGTGTTTTTCCTGTGCCATTTCGAGTGGATAGCCCGGACGTCGGCACACGATGAGGTGGGTATTACCCAGAATCGTGTGGTAGTCATGCCAGGAAGGGAAGGTAAGCAGCGAATCCTGACCAATGATAAACGCTAACGGCACGTTTGGCCCTTGCTCCTCGCGCCACTCTTTTAGCGTTTGCGCGGTGTAGGAGGCGGTATCGCGTTTCAGCTCGCGTTCATCCAGGGAAAACAGCGGTTTATCAGCAATGGCCAGTTCAACCATACGCTTACGTTGCTCACCGGACGCTTCGGGCTGCGCACGATGTGGCGGCACGTTATTGGGCATGATGATGACCCGGGAAAGGCCAATCAGATTCGCCAGAATTTCAACCGGTTTAAGATGACCGTAATGCACCGGATCAAAGGTGCCACCGAACAGAGCCTGCAATGATTTCATATCAACCATCAATAAAAACATCGGCCAGCGATTTATGACAGAGCAAAAGGGAAAGCCCCTCAAGTTCCGCCCACACTGACTGACCATAGTCTTGTTTAAGCGTAATTTCCGTACGCGTTAAAAGCGTAACAGCCTGACGCAGTTGCGCCGGGTTCAGCCGGTTTAGCGCATCTCCCATCATGCCCCGGCGATTTTGCCACACCCGGTGTTTATCAAACAACGTGCGCAAAGGCGTATGGGCCGACTGCCGTTTTAAGTTAACCAGCAACAGCAACTCACGCTGGATCGTACGCAGCAAAATAACCGGCTCGCTACCTTCCAGGCGTAGCTGCTGCAGAATGTGCAGCGCGCGTTTGCTTTTGCCCATTAGCAGCGCGTCTACCCAGTGGAATGGGGTAAAGTGCGCGGCATCGTTAACCGCTTTCTCCACGCGAGGCAGCGTTAGCTTGCCGTCAGGCCAAAGCAACGCTAATCGTTCCAGCGCTTGCGCCAGTGCTAACAAATTACCTTCATAGCAATAGCACAAAAGCTGATTGGCCGCGTCATCCAGTTGCAGGTTATTAAGTTTCGCCCTGGCGGCAACCCAGCGAGGAAGCTGTGCTTGTTCCGGCGTCTGGCAGCTTACCTGAACCGCGTTATTCGCAAGCCCCGTATACCATGCGGCGTTTTCCTGTGCCCTGGTGAGTTTGTTGCCGCGAACTATCAGCAGCAGATCGTCATGTAACAGAGTGACGAGTGACGCGAGCTGTTCATTAATGGCGGCATTAGGGCCATTTTCAGGCAATTGCAGAAGCAGGGTTTGACGGCTGGCAAACAGGCTCATCGCCTGGCAGAGTGAAAAAATCTCTCCCCAGTCGGTGCTGTTGTCCAGAGTGAAGGCGTGGTGTTCTTCGAATCCTTGTGTTGCGGCAGCCTGACGGATGGCATCCTGGCTTTCCTGCAATAAGAGGGGATCGTTGCCCAAGAGTAAATACGCCGCGCGCAGCCCTTCATTGAGCTGTGCGCGGAGTTGTTCAGGGTACAACTTGAGCATCAGTTACCCAGCGTGGTGGAGACACGCGCCGGAGATGACGCAGGCGCTGCGGTTTTATTCACCGCAGGCTCAGCATCAGCATTGGATGACTGAGTATCGGCCAGATGTACGCTTGGCAGCTTACGAATCAACTGTTCAGCCGCTTTGTCATACATCTCTTTTATGATCATGTCCTGCTCGTTATCCTTCGCCAGTGCAGCCTGTGGGTTGTCAAAGAACGAACGATAAACTTTGGCGCTGATTGGGTAAATATCATGACCTGGAATCAGCACAGTAGCACTTACGGACATCACCATCTGGTATTCAGCCGTTTGACCGTTCTGGAATACCGATGCCGTATCCTGCGAAAGGCTGACCGCACCCAGACGTAAGGACGTCACATCTTTACGCATGGTACCGTCTTCAAGCAGCGTAACGCCGTTCAGACGCAGCTGATTACGCACCGCGCGGCTTAACGGGCCGTTCGGATCGCCAGAGTTCAGGATCATGGTTTTCATTGAGGGTGGAACCTGCGTAGTACTACGCAGATGCCAGCCACACCCGGCGGTGACAAGCACCGCCAGCGATAACAACAATGTTGTCAGAAGTCGCACGCTTCCTCCCGCGCTTAGCCAACGACCAGATTGAGGAGTTTACCCGGTACATAAATCACTTTACGTACGGTAACGCCATCAAGATATTTTGCCACCAGATGCTCCTGGCCAGCACGTTCACGAACCTGCTCTTCAGTGGCGTTTACCGGAACGGTGATTTTGCCACGTACTTTGCCGTTTACCTGAACCACAACCAGCGTTGAGTCTTCAACCATTGCTGCTTCGTCCGCCACCGGCCACGGCGCGTTGTCGATATCGCCTTCGCCTTTCAGCGCCTGCCACAGGGTGAAGCAAACGTGTGGGGTGAACGGGTTGAGCATGCGTACAACAGCCAGCAATGCTTCCTGCATCAGGGCTCTGTCCTGCTCGTCTGCCTGCGGTGCTTTCGCCAGCTTGTTCATCAGCTCCATAATCGCCGCAATCGCGGTGTTAAAGGTCTGACGACGACCGATATCATCGGTGACTTTAGCAATGGTTTTATGCACGTCGCGACGCAGCGCTTTTTGATCTTCGCTCAACACATCAACGTTCAGGGCAGCAACATCTCCCTGGGACGTATGTTCGTAAACCAGTTTCCAGACACGTTTCAGGAAGCGGTTCGCCCCTTCAACGCCGGATTCCTGCCATTCCAGCGTCATATCAGCCGGAGAAGCGAACATCATGAACAGACGTACGGTGTCGGCGCCGTAGCGTTCAACCATGACCTGCGGGTCGATACCGTTATTTTTCGACTTGGACATCTTGCTCATGCCGGTATACACCAGTTCATGGCCTTCTGCGTCCTTAGCCTTAACGATACGACCTTTTTCGTCACGCTCAACGATGGCATCAACCGGAGAAACCCAGTTACGTTCGCCGTTGGCGCCAACGTAGTAGAACGCATCGGCCAGAACCATCCCCTGACACAGCAGCTGTTTAGCTGGTTCATCAGAGTTGACCATGCCTGCGTCGCGCATCAGTTTGTGGAAGAAGCGGAAGTAGAGCAGGTGCATGATGGCGTGTTCAATACCGCCAATGTAGATATCAACCGGCAGCCAGTAGTTCGCCGCGTCGGAATCCAGCATACCTTCCTGATACTGCGGGCAGGTGTAGCGCGCGTAGTACCATGACGACTCCATAAAGGTATCGAAGGTGTCAGTTTCACGCAGCGCAGGCATACCGTTAACGGTGGTTTTCGCCCACTCCGGATCGGCTTTGATTGGGCTGGTAATGCCGTCCATAACTACGTCTTCCGGCAGAATAACCGGCAGTTGGTCTTCTGGCGTCGGCAGGACGGTACCATCTTCCAGCGTCACCATCGGAATCGGCGCGCCCCAGTAACGCTGACGGGAAACACCCCAGTCACGCAGACGATAGTTAACTTTACGCTCACCCACGCCTTTAGCTACCAGCTTGTCAGCAATAGCGTTGAAGGCCGCTTCGAAGTCGAGGCCGTCAAACTCACCGGAGTTAAACAGCACGCCTTTTTCGGTCAGCGCTTGTTCAGACAGGTCCGGCTCTGCGCCTTCAGCGGTCAGAATTACCGGCTTGATGGTCAGGCCATATTTGGTCGCAAATTCGTAATCGCGCTGATCGTGACCCGGAACGGCCATAACTGCGCCTGTACCGTATTCCATCAGCACGAAGTTTGCCGCCCAAACCGGGATCTCTTCGCCAGTCAGCGGGTGAACGGCTTTGAAACCAGTGTCGACGCCTTTCTTCTCCATGGTCGCCATTTCGGCTTCAGCAACCTTGGTGTTGCGGCATTCGTCAATGAAGGCAGCCAGTTCTGGGTTATTTTCAGCGGCTTTCTGCGCCAGCGGATGACCTGCAGCAACCGCCAGGTAGGTCGCACCCATAAAGGTGTCTGGGCGTGTGGTGTAGACGGTCAGCGTGTTGTCGTAATCGTTCACATCGAAGGTGATTTCCACGCCTTCAGAGCGGCCAATCCAGTTGCGCTGCATCGTTTTCACGGTGTCAGGCCAGTGATCCAGATTATCCAGGTCGCGCAGCAGTTCGTCAGCGTAAGCGGTGATTTTGATGAACCACTGCGGGATCTCTTTACGCTCAACTTTGGTATCGCAACGCCAGCAGCAGCCGTCGATAACCTGTTCGTTCGCCAGTACGGTCTGGTCGTTCGGGCACCAGTTAACGGCAGACGTTTTCTTGTACACCAGCCCTTTTTTGTACAGCTCGGTGAAGAACTTCTGTTCCCAGCGGTAGTATTCCGGGGTGCAGGTTGCCAGCTCACGGCTCCAGTCGTAACCGAAACCCAGCATTTTGAGCTGGTTTTTCATGTATGCAATGTTGTCATACGTCCACGGTGCCGGGGCGGTGTTGTTTTTAACCGCAGCGCCTTCGGCAGGCAGGCCGAACGCATCCCAGCCAATTGGTTGAAGTACGTTTTTGCCCAGCATACGCTGATAGCGAGCGATCACGTCACCGATGGTGTAGTTACGTACGTGGCCCATGTGTAGTCGACCAGAAGGATAGGGAAGCATAGACAGGCAGTAATACTTCTCTTTGCTCTCGTCTTCGGTAACTTCAAATGTGCGCTTCTCATCCCAGTGAAGCTGTACTTTGGATTCTATCTCTTCCGGGCGGTATTGCTCTTGCATGGCAGCCAGTGGTCCTGTTTTCAATACAGCTACAAACGTAGCTCTAGATGTGGTGTTTTAGATCCGCATAGCATAGCCCAAACGCCCGCGCCAAAACAGCCTTTCGCGCATTCAACGTTGAATTCCCGTAAGGATAATTCTTGCACGAATTTACACACTCTGTGGACAGTCTTGCAAAGCGTAGCGTAAATAACGTCTATTATTATAGACAGTTAACGACCCAGGAGGCGAAGCGATGAACAAGGTTGCTCAATATTACCGTGAACTGGTGGCTTCACTGAGTGAACGCCTGCGTAATGGCGAACGCGATATTGATGCGTTGGTGGAACAGGCGCGTCAGCGCGTTATGCAGACCGGGGAGTTAACGCGCACCGAGGTGGAAGAGCTCACCCGGGCCGTCAGACGCGACCTGGAAGAGTTTGCTCTGAGCTATGAAGAAAGCCTCGATGAGGAGACCGACAGCGTCTTTATGCGGGTTATCAAAGAGAGTATCTGGCAGGAACTGGCCGATATTACCGATAAAACGCAGCTCGAATGGCGCGAAGTGTTCCAGGACCTCAGCCATCACGGGGTTTATCACAGCGGCGAGGTGGTCGGGTTGGGCAATCTGGTGTGCGAGAAGTGCCACTTCCATTTAGCGGTGTACACTCCTGATGTGCTGCCGCTATGCCCGAAATGCGGACACGATCAGTTCCAGCGTCGACCGTTTGAGCCGTGATTTTCACCTGAGAGCCGCTAACGCGGCTCTGTGAGGGATTGCGAATGTGTTACGCCACAACGCGTTGATTCCAGGCATCCATATAGATGATATTTCCATCGCAATGCTTCCATGTGATGCTTTCATAGCGTAGCAGAATGGTTTCAAGATGTGTCCCGGTTGAAGCTCCAGGATAAAGATCTGCGGTAATGGATGTGATTTTTACATTGTTTAGAATGATATTAAAATACTCCTTTTCCATTCCAGCTTCGGTGAGCGTGTACATTTTTATCGTTGCGCATTTAAGTGTCGCTCCTTCGCTTTGAGCCTTATATAGCAGGGGAGTTACACGATCAAATTCTTTCTGAAATTGGATTGGAGCATGAATGCGCGTACCTGTTAGCCGCCCTGTATTACCATCTGTTGGAATATTTACATTATGGGTAAGGGATTTTATTTCTATAGCACCTACTCGATCAGAGACCATAGACGAACCTACAAGCGGGGAACCATTAGCATCAACTAACCAAAGATAAGCTGGATTAGACATTATAAATTCCTTTTATGTATTGGCTTAATAAATATATAATATTGGCTTATTTGAATTTTTCGAATTTTTCTGTAATGAACGGATAATACCAAAAAATAGCAATAATACTGATTAGCATTAGCTCCCACCAGTATTCAGGAAATAAATATAACCAGAGTACGGCAAAAAAAATCAAGATTGCTGGGAGTACAAGATTATAGAGTACAACTGATATTAGACTCTTAAACATCGAATCTTTCCATGATTTCGTCGGCAAGCTGATCGAGGTTAGAATAGATACCAGCATGAACTTTCTGAATTATTTCTGAAAGAGCTGGCTCAACGAAGTAATAGAGCATCTCCAGCTTTGCTTGGTAAATAATCCAATAATAACTTGGATCTATTGCTTTCAGTGCCCAGGCTGCCATAGCTGCTTTTTGCTGAAACTCATAGACCTGCAGAAGATAAACGCCAACTGGCATTTTACCAGCCAGTTTTCGCGCAACGGCTTTTGACTGTGCAATAGCTTCCGCCATAGCTGAGGCTACAGTAAACCGTGTACATCGTATTTGTGAATCCATTCTCAATATATATGGATAACTGCCTGTCATTCTGAAACCTTACCCTGAGCTAATCTGAAGCATTCATTCAATGTTCCTCTGATTTGTTATGCCGGATGTTGCATGATACATTAATCTGCTGGGGGATTTATTCAGTATTACCTGACAAATTAATGAAGTAACGCAGTATTCACGTTCGCTATTAGCTAACAGTAAGATCGCTATGATTCAACATAGCGATCTTACTCAATGATAAATTTCAGGCGTAAAATTTCAAACGCTCCGCTAGCAGATCGACAAAACCTTCGCGATCCACGTCCACCATTACGGTGGCGTTTGGCTTATTGCCGCTCAGGAAGTAGTAGTCAACCACGGTCATTCCCTGGGTGTATTTGCCCTGAGTTTCCACACCAACCCAGCGTTCAACGGTGGTAAACAGTTCAGGTTTCAGCAGCCAGGCAATGGTGCATGGATCGTGCAGCGGCGCGCCAATGAATCCCCATTTTTCATCTTTGTGATATTCAAAGAAGAAGTCGAGTAGTTCAGCAACGATTGTCGAAATGGGATTGCCGATAGCGCGGAACCGTTCGGTATCTTCACGATGTATTTGCGCTTTATGCGTGACATCCAGTCCAGCCATCACCACCGGAATGCCCGACTGGAACACGATCTCAGCGGCTTCTGGATCCACGAAGATGTTGAACTCGGCGGCGGGCGTCCAGTTTCCGAGGCCCATTGCACCACCCATGATCACGATACGGGTAATTTTGGTGTGCAGTTCAGGATGGCTATTCAGTAGCAATGCCACGTTAGTTTGCGGCCCGGTGGAGACAATCGTCACCGGTTCCTGACTGTTACGCAGGGTTTTCGCCATCAATTCCACGGCGGTGCAGTCCTGTGGAGCAAAAGCGGGTTCAGGCAGCGCCGGGCCATCAAGCCCGCTCTCACCGTGGACGTTATCGGCAATTATCAGGTCGCGCATCAGCGGTTTGACTGCGCCACCGGCCACTGGGATATCCGTACGGTTGAGCAACGTTAACATACGAAATACGTTACGCAGCGTTTTGTCGGGGGTCTGGTTACCGGCAGAGGAGGTTATCGCTTTCACATCCAGTTCAGGTGAAGCGAGGGCGAGAACAATTGCGATAGCGTCGTCATGACCTGGATCGCAATCAAACAGGATAGGAAGTGCCATTGTTGCTCCTTGTAAGTGGGACTTTGTGACAAGGTTAACGCTGGGCTGTGCCTGTTTCGAGAAGTGAAGAGATAAATCGTGAGGTGGCGCGCACATGGAGGTGCGCGCCAGCAAAATTAGTGCAGGATTTTCGCGAGGAAGTCTTTGGCACGGTCTGATTTTGGATTAGCGAAGAACTCTTCTTTCGGTGAGTCTTCAACAATCTTCCCTTCATCCATGAAGATCACCCGGTTAGCCACTTTACGCGCAAAGCCCATTTCGTGGGTAACCACCATCATGGTCATCCCTTCATTGGCCAGTTCAACCATGACGTCCAGTACTTCGTTGATCATTTCTGGGTCGAGTGCTGACGTCGGTTCGTCAAACAGCATGGCGATAGGATCCATGCACAGCGCCCGGGCGATGGCGACACGCTGTTGCTGGCCCCCGGAGAGCTGAGCTGGAAACTTCTCGGCATGCGCTGACAGACCAACGCGTTCCAGTAACTTTTGCGCTTTGTCGCGGGCCGGCTTTTTATCGCGTTTAAGCACTTTTACCTGCGCCAGAGTCAGGTTCTCAATAATCGACAGATGCGGGAACAGTTCAAAGTGCTGGAACACCATGCCAACGCGGGAGCGCAGTTTGGCCAAATCGGTCTTTTTATCATTCACCACGGTACCATCAACGGTGATGACGCCCTGTTGTACCGGCTCCAGCCCGTTCACCGTTTTGATAAGCGTTGATTTACCTGAACCTGACGGGCCGCAGACCACCACCACTTCACCTTTTTTCACTTCCGTGGAGCAGTCGGTCAGCACCTGAAAGTGACCATACCATTTAGAAACATTTTTCAGGGTAATCATTAAACTGTCCTTTTCTTCAAATAGCTGACCAACAACGATGCGCTCAGACTGAATACAAAATAAACGGCGCCAGCAAACAGGATCATTTCAACCTGCGTGCCGTCACGCTCGCCAATGGTGGAGGCGGTACGGAAGAAGTCTGCCAGACTCAATACATAGACCAGCGAGGTATCCTGGAAGAGTACGATGCCCTGGGTAAGCAGCAGCGGCACCATCGCGCGAAATGCCTGCGGCAGAATGATGAGCTTCATTGACTGCCAATGGGTCATCCCGAGCGCCAGTGCGGCACTAGACTGCCCGCGAGAAATACTCTGGATACCGGCGCGGATAATCTCGGAATAGTACGCGGCTTCAAACATCGAAAATGCGACCATCGCTGAGATCAGGCGAATATCGGTTTTTGGCGACAGACCCAGCACGTTTTGCAGGAAGCCGGGCACAATCAGGTAGAACCACAGCAGCACCATCACCAGCGGAATGGAGCGGAATACGTTGACGTAGCCCTTCGCAAACCAGGCAATCGGCGCGAAGCTGGACAGACGCATTACCGCAAGGATGGTCCCCCAGACGATACCAATGACGACTGCCGTGACGGTGATTTTCAGCGTGATGATCAGCCCATCCAGCAGATACGGCAGGGAAGGGACGATAGAACTCCAGTCAAATTCGTACATTATTTGCCTCCCAAATTGCCAGGCAGGCGGATTTTGCGTTCGACGAGATTCATCACCAGCATGATGACGGCGTTAATCAGTACGTAGGCCAGAGTGATGGCCGTAAACGATTCCCATGCGTGGGCGGAGTAATCCAGTAGTTTTCCCGCTTGCGCAGCCATATCGACCAGGCCGATAGTGGAGGCGATCGCGGAGTTCTTTACCAGGTTCATCATCTCTGAGGTCATTGGCGGAACAATCACGCGGTAAGCGTTTGGCAGCAGAACATAGCGGTAGGCCTGCGGCAACGTCAGCCCCATCGCCAGCGCGGCATTTTTCTGCCCGCGAGGCAGAGACTGAATAGCGGCACGAACCTGTTCGCAGACGCGCGCAGCGGTAAACAGCCCCAGACAAAGCATGGATGAGAGGAAGAACTGAATGTTGGGATCCAGTTCTGACTTAAACCACATCCCAATGTTTTCCGGCAGCAGTTCAGGAATGACCAGATACCAGGTAAAAAACTGGACGATGAGCGGAACGTTACGAAACAGCTCGACGTACAGCGTGCCGATCCCGGAAAGGAAACGATTTGGTACGGTACGTAAGATGCCGAATAAAGAGCCGATGAGGAAAGCGATAACCCAGGCGGTGATAGATAACGCGACAGTGACCTGGAAACCACTCCAGAGCCAGCCGAGATAGGTGGTGTTGCCGAACGGGGCTTGTTGTAAAAAAATACCCCAGTTCCAGTCTATAGACATAAATCTACTCCAGAAAAAAAGGGTAGCAGCGCTACCCCCGAAGATTGTTATTCAGCGTTTTGCGGTTTTCAGGCCTGATGGGGAACGACCATCAGGCTTATAGTCTGTCCGTGCTGAGTAGCAATCGAGAGGGAGGGGAAGCCTCCCTGATTACACTTCATCCTTCAAGATATCTCGTTGTTGGCTGCCTTTATTCATCCCGGTTACTTACTCATGTAAGCGCCCGGGAATTCGCTCAGTTGCCGCCTCGATATAACTTGAAAGGTTTTGTGTACTCTTCTAATTAATTAGTTAAGCGCTTTATCATTCGGTTCTTTGAACAGGGCTTTCATCTCGTCTGACAGTTCGAAATTCATGTTCAGGTTCTTCGGTGGAATTGGATTTTTAAACCACTTATCAAACCATTTCTCAGCTTCGCCTGAGGTCTGCGCCTTGGCGATAGTGTCATCCATCAGCTTTTTGAACTGAGGGTCATCTTTACGCAGCATGCAGCCGTAAGCTTCCTGAGACTGCGGCTTGCCGACGATCTCCCAGTTGTCTGGTTTCTTCGCCTTCGCGCGCTCGCCAGCCAGCAGGGCGTCATCCATCATAAAGGCAACGGCGCGGCCGCTTTCCAGAGTACGGAAAGAGTCACCGTGGTCTTTCGCGCTGATGATGCGCATATCCATTTTTTGCTCTTCATTCAGCTTGTGCAGCAGCACCTCTGAGGTGGTACCCGAAGTCACGACTACGGCTTTACCTTTCAGATCGGCGAAATCTTTGACGTCGCCGCCTTTTTTCGCCAGCAGACGAGTACCAACAACGAAAATGGTGTCAGAGAAAGCCGCTTGTTTTTGGCGCTCGACGTTGTTGGTGGTGGAGCCACATTCAAAGTCGAAGGTGCCGTTTTGCAGCAGCGGGATACGGTTTTGTGAAGTAATCGGGATCAGTTTCACCTGCAGGTCAGGCTTGTTCAGCTTTTTCTTCACGGCTTCAACGATCGCGTTGGAGTAATCCTGTGAATAACCGACCACTTTTTGTTGATTATCGTAGTAAGAAAACGGTACCGATGATTCACGGTGGCCGACCACAATCACGCCGTTTTTGGCGATCTTGTCCAGCGTGCTGCCTGCCGCTGGTGCTGCGTCTTCTGCGTGCGCCAGACCGGCGGACATTCCCATGACCAGCATGGCTGTGGCGAGCTTACGTAATTGCATATCCAACTCCTTTATCGTCTGCGCCAGGGACGCATTGATACCCATTGTGATGTTGTTATTGTTTGCTACTGAAACGTGCAGTCTTGTATATGTTTGTTAACATTTAGTTTGGATGAATGTAAAGAATTTGCTGTTTTATTGTTTATTTTTGCGAAGTGCGCCGCACCATTTGGGGGCAAAAATATCTTGTTGCACTTTTCAGGTGCTACCGGCGCTCAACGTTGGTGCGACCAGGTTGCACATTCAGCCAAAACTGCATTTGTCTTGTAGAACAAAGCAATAGACGTGCCAGAATGGGGAGCGGGAAATGTTTTGTGGGCCGGATAAGCGAAACGTTATCCGGCCAGGAAAGGAAGGTTACTTACGACGTTGGCGCAGGTTCATTACCACTGCACCAAAGCCAAACAGCGCGGTCAGCAGCCAGAGCGACCAGTTACCGGTACGGGCATAAGGGGTTAAGCCCGTTGTTGGCGTCACGCTGGTGGTCAGGACCTGGCGGGTAAACTGCGGGATCATCGCCTGAATCTCACCCTGTGGACCAATCACCGCCGTAATACCGTTGTTGGTGCTACGCAGCAGAGGGCGCGCCAGCTCGAGGGAACGCATACGCGCCATCTGGAAGTGCTGCCACGGGCCGATGGATTTACCAAACCAGGCATCGTTGGAAATCGTCAGCAGGTAGTCCGTATCCGGGCGGAAATTATCCCGTACCTGTTCGCCAAGAATGATTTCATAGCAGATGGCAGCCGTCAGCTTAAAGCCGTGCGCATGCAGCTGTGGCTGCACATAAGGCCCACGGCTGAAAGACGACATTGGCAGGTCAAAGAACGGCGCTAACGGGCGCAGGATCGATTCCAGCGGGACGAACTCGCCAAACGGTACCAGATGGTTTTTGTTGTAGCGGTTGCTGGAGTCGTAACTGTACGGGCTGTCTTTACCCAGCGTGATGATGGTGTTGTAGGTGTCGTAACGATTCTGCTTGTTCAGACGCGCGTCAACGATACCGGTAATCAGCGTGCTGTTTTTCGATCTCAGCAGGTCATCCATCATGCCCAGGAAACGCTGCTGATTAATTTCCAGGTCCGGGATAGCGGATTCTGGCCAGATGATCAGCTGTGATTTGCCCATCTCAGGCTGGGTGGCGTCGAGATAAATCTTCAGGGTGTTGAGTAACTGACCTTCATCCCATTTGAGCGACTGCGGAATGTCACCCTGCACCATCGAGACCTGAGTGGTTTTTTCCGGCTCAAGCGTGTACCACTGGATATAGCGCAGCGGAAAGGGCAGAGCAAAGAGCACTAGCGCGGCAATCAGCGGCTTCCAGTTACGCGTCACCAGCGCCAGCGCCAGCAGGCCGCTAACCACCATCAGCAGGAAGTTAATCGCCTCAACGCCCATTACCGGAGCCAGCCCTTTTAACGGACCGTCGATCTGACTGTAGCCGAACTGTAGCCACGGAAAGCCGGTCAGTACCCAGCCGCGCAGGAATTCGGTTATTTGCCAGACGACCGGCGCGGCAATCGCCACGCGTATCCAGGTGGTTTTCGGCCACAGACGCGCCAACACGCCGGCAAACAGGCCGGTGTAGAGGGAAAGGTATGCGGCAAGCAGAACCACGAGGAACACATTAATGGGACCCGGCATACCGCCAAACTGCGCGATGCTGACGTAAACCCAGTTGATGCCGGAGCCAAACAGCCCCAATCCCCAGAAGTAGCCGATTGCGGCAGACTGGAGCGGGCGGCGATTGAAGGTAAGAGCCTGCAGGCCCATCAGCGAAACGATCGCAGCGGGCCAGATGTCATACGGAGAGAAAGCCAGCGTCCCGCAGGCACCGAATAATAACGCCAGCAGCAGGCGAATGCGCTGGCGTTCAATTAATGGGGCAAATGCCATGTAGTCTTAGATCCAGTTTCGGGTTTATTCGTCCAGTTTGGGCTGGGGTGAGTCGTCCGGAATTCTGACATGAACCTGAATAATACGACGGCTGTCGGCCATTGCCACTTTGAACTGGTAACCATCAATGTCGATAGTCTCCCCGCGCGCGGGCAGATGACCAAAGGCCTGCATGACCAGCCCGCCGATGGTATCTACTTCTTCGTCGCTAAAATGGGTACCGAAAGCGTCGTTGAAGTCTTCGATCGGCGCCAGAGCGCGAATGGTCCAGGTGTGGCGACTGAGCTGACGGAAATCGATATCGTCTTCTTCGTCGTACTCATCTTCAATTTCACCCACGATCAGTTCAAGGATGTCCTCAATGGTCACCAGACCTGAGACACCGCCGAATTCGTCGATGACGATAGCCATATGATAACGCTGGGAGCGGAACTCTTTCAGCATGCGGTCAACTCGCTTGCTTTCAGGTACGACAACCGCCTGGCGTAACACTTTCTCCATGCTGAAGGCTTCGGCATCGCTGCGCATAAACGGCAGCAGATCTTTGGCCATCAGAATCCCTTCAATGTGATCTTTGTCTTCGCTGATCACCGGGAAACGCGAGTGGGCAGACTCGATAATGACATCGAGACATTCGTCCAGGGTCTGGTTGCGTTTCAGGGTAATCATCTGAGAGCGAGGGATCATGATGTCGCGCACGCGTTGGTCCGCAATATCCATCACCCCTTCGAGCATATCGCGCGTATCTTCATCGATAAGGTCGTTTTGCCCGGAATCACGGATCAGCTCCAACAGTTCGTCGCGGTTTTTTGGTTCACCGTGGAAAAGTTGGCTCAGTAACAGGGAGAAAAATCCCTTTTTGCTGTTTAAGGTGTCACTACTGTGTGAATTGTCGTCGCTCATGGCGTCGTATGGGTTCTCATGTTAGTTAATACAAAGCTCGTCATGCGTATATTCAGCTGTTGACGGCATGTCTCTTCATCGTACTTCAAACCAGGTAAGCCGGATAAGGCGCAATACCTGATGGCGGCTGCGCCTTATCAGGCTTACAAGATTTCGAAATGCTTATTCTTTCTCGGCAATGTACGGATCCTCATAGCCCAGAGCAAGCATAATCTCTGTTTCGAGGGATTCCATCTCTTCCGCTTCATCGTCTTCGATATGGTCGTAACCGAGTAAATGCAGGCTACCGTGCACCACCATGTGCGCCCAGTGGGCCTCAAGCGGTTTGCCTTGTTCCTGCGCTTCTTTCTCGACTACCTGACGGCAGATGATCAAATCGCCCAGCAGCGGCATTTCAATGCCCGGCGGGGCTTCAAACGGGAAAGAGAGTACGTTGGTTGATTTATCTTTCCCGCGATAGGTCAGGTTCAGCTCGTGGCTTTCCGCGTCATCGACCAGACGAATGGTAACTTCAGACTCTTCCTGAAACTGGGGGATCACCGCATCCAGCCAACCCTGAAACTGACTTTCTGTTGGTAAACCGGATTCGTCTTCACATGCCAGCTGTAAATCGAGAATAACCTGACTCATTTTTGTTCCTGCTCCTGAGCTTCGCGCTTGCGTTCTGCAGCCAGCTCGGCTTTGCGTTTCTGTTCTGCTTCTTCCCAGGCTTCATACGCCGTGACGATACGGGCGACCACCGGGTGGCGAACCACGTCTTCGCTATGGAAGAAATTAAAACTAATTTCGTCGACTTCAGCCAGTACTTCAATGGCATGACGCAGACCGGATTTGGTGCTTCGCGGCAGGTCAATCTGGGTGATGTCGCCGGTGATAACCGCTTTGGAGTTAAAGCCGATACGGGTCAGGAACATTTTCATCTGTTCGATGGTGGTGTTCTGGCTCTCATCAAGAATGATGAACGCATCGTTTAATGTACGACCACGCATGTAGGCCAGCGGCGCAACTTCAATGACGTTACGCTCAATCAGCTTTTCGACCTTCTCAAACCCGAGCATTTCGAACAGTGCGTCATACAGCGGTCGTAAGTAGGGATCGACTTTCTGGCTGAGGTCACCCGGCAGGAAGCCGAGTTTTTCGCCCGCTTCCACTGCCGGGCGGGTCAGCAGAATTCGACGGATCTCCTGACGCTCAAGCGCATCAACCGCAGCGGCAACCGCAAGATACGTTTTACCCGTACCCGCAGGGCCAACGCCAAAGGTGATGTCGTGGTCGAGGATATTCGCAATATATTGTGCCTGGTTCGGCGTACGCGGCTTAATTACCCCGCGCTTGGTTTTGATGTTCACCGCTTTGCCAAATTCCGGCACGCTGTCTGCGCTTTGCTCAAGCACTCGCGCTTCTTTAATTGCCAGATGAATTTGTTCAGGCTCAATGTCCTGCGTCTGACCGCGCATTGGGGCAGTATCGACGTACAGGCTACGTAAAATATCTGCCGCCGCGGTGACGCAAATTGGGCGACCGGTCAGCTTAAAGTGGTTATCACGGCGGTTAATTTCGATGCCGAGGCGACGTTCCAGCTGCTTGATGTTGTCATCAAATGGGCCGCAAAGGCTCAACAGGCGGGCATTGTCTGCGGGTTCAAGGGTGATTTCACGAGTGTCTATGTTCAAACTGTTCCTCTTTTGCATGTCTTGCCGGACGCTGAACATTTACCGGCATCTAAGGAAATTATTCACGCCATGGGGGAAAGGCGCAAGCATTGCGATAAATATGGGGATGATGAGGTAGATTACAAGGCCCGCCGGGGCAGCGAGCCCAGAAGAGTAAGCCCGATAAGCGTAGCGCCATCGGGCATTGAAGATTAAGGCTGATAAATACCGACGCCCAGATCGTTTTCTTTGCGGGTACGCGCAATAACCGACTCAGGGGATTCAGCGATGCGCAGACCCATTTCGTCTTCGGTGCGCACCACTTTACCGCGCAGGGAGTTCGTCCAGACATCGGTAATTTCTACATCCACGAACTTACCGACCATCTCCGGGTTGCCTTCAAAGTTCACCACTCGGTTATTTTCGGTACGGCCAGACAGTTCCATGATGCTTTTACGCGATGTGCCTTCAACCAGAATGCGCTGGGTCGTGCCGACCATGCGACGGCTCCAGGCCATAGCTTGCTGGTTAATACGCTCTTGCAGAATATACAGGCGCTGTTTTTTCTCTTCTTCCGGCACGTCGTCAACCATATCGGCGGCAGGGGTGCCTGGACGCGCAGAGAAGATAAAGCTGTAGCTCATGTCAAAATTGACGTCTGCAATCAACTTCATGGTCTGCTCGAAATCCTGCGTGGTTTCGCCTGGGAAGCCAACGATGAAGTCGGAGCTAATCTGGATATCCGGACGCGCTGCGCGCAGTTTGCGGATGATCGCTTTATATTCCAGCGCGGTATGGGTGCGTCCCATCAGGTTCAGTACGCGATCTGAACCGCTCTGTACCGGCAGGTGCAGGAAGCTCACCAGTTCTGGCGTGTCACGATACACTTCAATGATATCATCGGTGAATTCGATCGGATGGCTGGTGGTGAAGCGGATACGGTCAATGCCATCGATCGCCGCGACCAGCCGCAGCAGATCGGCAAAAGATCCGATCGTGCCGTCGTAGTTCTCACCGCGCCAGGCGTTCACGTTTTGTCCCAGCAGGTTCACTTCACGCACGCCTTGCGCCGCAAGCTGGGCGATTTCAAACAGGATATCGTCCGCCGGACGGCTTACTTCCTCACCGCGGGTGTATGGCACCACGCAGTAAGTACAATATTTATTACAACCTTCCATGATTGACACGAAAGCGCTTGGACCTTCAGCACGCGGTTCCGGTAGGCGGTCGAATTTTTCGATCTCCGGGAAACTGATATCAACCACCGGGCTACGGGTGGTACTTCCACGCACTTTGTTAATCATTTCCGGCAGACGATGCAGGGTTTGCGGCCCAAAAATAATATCGACATAGTGCGCGCGTTGGCGAATATGGTCGCCTTCCTGAGACGCAACACAGCCACCGACACCGATGATCAGCTTGGGGTTTTTCTCTTTTAACAGCTTCCAGCGGCCCAACTGATGGAAGACTTTTTCCTGAGCCTTCTCACGGATAGAGCAGGTATTCAGCAGCAGCACATCCGCTTCTTCGGCCACGTCGGTCAGTTGATACCCATGGGTGGCATCCAGCAGATCGGCCATCTTCGATGAATCGTATTCGTTCATCTGACAGCCCCAGGTTTTAATATGGAGTTTTTTGGTCATCGACTTGCTCTTGCGAAATTGTGGCTGAAATGCAGGGCGCATAGTGTACTGCTTTGGCGCGGTTGTGACCAGTATGACGGATGTCAGCCTCAAGGGGTAAAAAATCCTGTAAACTTACACAATACATGTAACAGGATAATTGACCATGACAAATCAACCAACGGAAATTGCCATTGTCGGCGGGGGGATGGTCGGCGGCGCGCTGGCGCTAGGACTGGCGCAGCATGGATTTACGGTAACGGTCATTGAACATGCCGTTCCCGCGCCGTTTGTGGCTGACGGACAGCCAGATGTCAGAATTTCGGCCATCAGCTCCGCCTCCGTGTCGTTGCTAAAAGGGCTGGGCGTCTGGGATACGGTTCAGGGGATGCGCAGCCATCCTTACCGTCGTCTGGAAACGTGGGAATGGGGAAATGCCCATGTGATGTTTGATGCCGCCGAGCTTAAGCTGCCCTTACTGGGCTATATGGTGGAAAACACGGTCCTGCAACAGGCGCTCTGGCAGGCTCTGGACGTTCACCCCAAAGTCACGCTGCGCGTGCCTGCGTCGCTGATCTCTCTGCATCAACATAACGATCGGCATGAGCTTGAGCTGGCTGGTGGCGAAAAAATCAGCGCGAAGCTGGTCATCGGCGCCGATGGCGCAAATTCTCAGGTGCGGAAAATGGCCGGGATTGGTATCCATGCCTGGCAGTATGCGCAGTCCTGTATGTTGATAACCGTGCAGTGCGAGAATTCGCCGGGAGACAGCACCTGGCAGCAATTCACCCCTGACGGTCCGCGCGCATTTTTACCGCTGTTTGATAACTGGGCCTCGCTGGTGTGGTACGACTCACCGGCGCGTATCCGCCAGTTGCAAGGTTTGAATATGTCGCAACTGCAGGTGGAGATCGCCAAACATTTCCCATCGCGACTCGGTAACGTTACGCCTGTGGCAGCGGGGGCATTCCCGCTAACGCGCCGTCACGCGCTGCAATATGTGCAGCCAGGACTGGCGCTGGTGGGTGACGCCGCGCATACCATTCATCCGCTGGCGGGGCAGGGCGTTAATTTGGGGTTCCGTGATGTGGATGCGCTGATTGACGTGCTGGTGAATGCGCGCAGCTACGGTGAGTCCTGGGCAAGCCAGCCGGTGCTGAAGCGCTATCAGAACCGTCGCATGACTGACAATTTCATCATGCAAAGCGGCATGGATCTGTTCTACGCAGGATTTAGCAACAACCTGCAGCCGCTGCGTATCATGCGTAATCTTGGGCTAATGGCCGCAGAGCGCGCCGGCGTGCTGAAACGCCAGGCACTCAAGTACGCGTTAGGATTGTAATTCAGACAGGCCTACAGAGAACGTTGTAGGCCTGGTAAGCATAGCGTCATCAGGTAATAAATGCAGAAAAGCAAAAAGCTCGCCGAAGCGAGCTTTTTTAATATGGCTGGGGTACGAGGATTCGAACCTCGGAATGCTGGTATCAGAAACCAGAGCCTTACCGCTTGGCGATACCCCAACGGGTGCATCCACAGAATGGACGGCTTTTTGAAATTGGCTGGGGTACGAGGATTCGAACCTCGGAATGCTGGTATCAGAAACCAGAGCCTTACCGCTTGGCGATACCCCAACAATTTTTTGGATTTACCGAACGAGTCGATACGTCCTTAATATGGTGGCTACGACGGGATTCGAACCTGTGACCCCATCATTATGAGTGATGTGCTCTAACCAGCTGAGCTACGTAGCCAGATATTATCATATTCTTCGATGGCTGGGGTACCTGGATTCGAACCAGGGAATGCCGGTATCAAAAACCGGTGCCTTACCGCTTGGCGATACCCCAATGACCGTTGCGGTGAACCGCTACATCGAAGAAAAAATGGCTGGGGTACCTGGATTCGAACCAGGGAATGCCGGTATCAAAAACCGGTGCCTTACCGCTTGGCGATACCCCATCCGTGCAACGCTTACGGGTGAATGGTGCGGGAGGCGAGACTTGAACTCGCACACCTTGCGGCGCCAGAACCTAAATCTGGTGCGTCTACCAATTTCGCCACTCCCGCAAAAAAGATGGTGGCTACGACGGGATTCGAACCTGTGACCCCATCATTATGAGTGATGTGCTCTAACCAGCTGAGCTACGTAGCCATCTTTTTTTCGCGTAACCTTATCGGCGTTGCGGGGCGCATTATGCGTATTGAGCCTTGAAGCGTCAACCCCTTTTTCATTGAAAATAGCTGGAATGTGACTGTTTGGTTAGGTTGCGAACAGCATGGCGCAATATTCGGCAATTATTAGTTATTAATTGTTTTTTTGCACAGAAAATAGACATAAAAAAGAGCCCCGCAGGGCCCTTTTCTAAGGATTAACTTATTTATAAGCGGACTGATGTACGCCAACCGCACGACCAGAAGGATCGTTCATGGTTTTAAACGCCTCATCCCATTCAATTGCTTTGGCAGAAGAACAGGCAACAGACGGCCCGCCAGGTACACATTCCGCAGCGCTCGCAACCGGGAACAGCTCTTCGAAAATCTCACGGTACAAATACGCTTCTTTAGATGATGGCGTGTTGTAAGGGAAACGGAAGCTGGCGGTTTCCAGTTGTTGGTCAGAAACTTGCTCAGCGGCCACCTCTTTCAGCGTATCAATCCAGCTGTAACCGACGCCATCGGAGAACTGCTCTTTCTGGCGCCATGCAACGCTTGCTGGCAGGTAGGATTCAAAACATTCACGCAGAACATGTTTTTCCATTTTGCCGTTGCCGCACATTTTGTCCTGCGGGTTGATGCGCATCGCCACATCAAGGAATTTCTTATCCAGGAAGGGCACGCGAGCTTCCACTCCCCAGGCCGACATAGCTTTGTTGGCACGGGCACAGTCGAACATATGCAGCGCCTGCAGCTTACGCACGGTCTCTTCGTGCAGCTCTTTTGCATCTGGTGCTTTGTGGAAATAGAGATAGCCGCCAAATACTTCGTCAGAACCTTCGCCCGACAGCACCATTTTAATGCCCATCGCTTTAATTTTACGCGACATTAAGTACATCGGGGTCGAGGCGCGAATCGTCGTAACATCGTAAGTTTCGATGTGATAAATCACGTCGCGGATAGCATCCAAACCTTCCTGCACGGTGAAGTGGATCTCATGGTGTACAGTACCCAGATGGTTCGCCACCTCTTGCGCGGCTTTCAGGTCCGGTGCGCCTTCCAGGCCTACTGCGAAGGAGTGCAACTGCGGCCACCAGGCTTCGCTACGCTCCTGATCTTCAACACGACGCGCGGCGTATTTTTTGGTGATTGCGGAAATGACGGATGAATCCAGACCGCCGGACAGCAATACACCATAAGGAACATCTGACATCAGGTGGCTTTTCACGGCATCTTCCAGTGCCTGACGCAACTCGTTTTTATCGGTAACGTTGTCTTTTACCGCATCGTATTCAAACCAGTCGCGCTGGTAGTACTGACGAATTTCGCCGTCTTTACTCCATAAATAGCTACCGGCCGGGAATTCTTTGATCGTGCGACACACGGGAACCAGGGCTTTCATTTCAGACGCAACGTAGAAGTTACCGTGCTCGTCGTAACCCATATACAGCGGGATGATCCCGATATGATCGCGACCGATCAGATAAGCGTCCTGCTCGCTGTCGTACAGAGCAAAAGCAAACATGCCTTGCAGGTCATCCAGAAACTCTGGGCCTTTTTCCTGATACAGCGCAAGGATAACTTCGCAGTCGGAACCGGTCTGGAACTGATAGCGATCGCCGTATTCAGCGCGCAGCGCCTGATGGTTATAAATTTCACCGTTAACCGCCAGGATATGCGTTTTCTTCACGTTGTACAGCGGCTGAGCACCGGCGTTGACGTCGACGATGGACAGACGTTCGTGCGCCAGAATGGCGTTATCACTGGCGTAAATACCCGACCAGTCCGGGCCGCGATGGCGCATCAGACGAGACAATTCCAGGGCTTTTTTACGCAGTTCAACTGCGTCAGTTTTAATATCGAATACGCCAAAAATAGAACACATAACCTTCTCCGTTAACCTGTTGCGTGATGCTTTTTATGTTTGCTTGATAAAGAAAATGCCGCAAAGCTGGAGAGGGCGCAAGTGAATTACGGGTCAGAAAATAAAAAACGCAATGGTCATTGTGGATTGGTGAAAAAAGATTACAGAATAGACGGGTTTATTAATGAATCGATAATTTTATGGCTGTTTTATTAAATGGAAGGATTTCTTCTGGCCGGATATGACGCGGGGGCGTCTTATCCGGCTTACGCATCAAATCACATCAATTTCTGCAATGGACGGGTAAATCCAGCTTGGTCTGAACGGCATGCTGTCAATGTCGTCGAGCGTCGAAACGCCAGACAATACCAGGATGGTTTCGAGACCTGCCTGGAAGCCCGCCAGAATATCGGTACGCAGGTTGTCGCCAACGATAACGGTCTCTTCCGAATGCGCCTGCATTTTGTTGAGCGCCGCGCGAATAATCCACGGGCTGGGTTTGCCCACATAAAACGGCTTGCGGCCAGAGATTTTTTCGATACCGGCGCACAGCGCACCGCAGGCGGGATAAAAACCGCGTCCGTGAGTATCCGGGTTTGTGGCGATGAAACGCGCGCCGTTGGCCACAAAATATGCCGCTTTATGCATCATGTCCCAGTTATAGGATCGCGTCTCGCCAACAATCACAAAATCGGGGTTCACGTCAGTAATAGTAAACCCGGCTTTATACAGCTCGTGAATTAACGCACCTTCACCTACCACGTAGGCCTTTTTCCCTTCCTGGCGGCGAAGAAAATCAGCGGTAGCCATGGCGGAAGTATAAAAGACGCTATCAGGGACATTCACACCCGCGGTGGCGAAGCGGTTTGCCAAATCCTGCCCGGTCTGTGAAGGATAGTTAGTCAGCAAAACTAACGGCAGGCCTTTTTCCAGGATCCCAGTCAGAAATTCTGCCGCACCCGGTACGGCAACATTGTCGTGCATCAGCACGCCGTCGATATCACAAATTACATTCTTAATGGCCATGGACAATCCGACATCAAAAAAAGAAGGCATTACTATACACAAAATACACTAAATCATTCGAGTTGCATCAAGGCGGCAAGTCTGAGAACCCCGGAAGCTTACTGAAGTAAGTGACTGGGGTGAGCAGGTGCAGCTAACGCAGAGGCAGCTTGGTATTAGCTTTCCAGCAAACGTTGCAGCAATGTACCGTTGAGCATCGCACGCTTCACCAGCGCAAAGGCGCCAATGGCTGAACGGTGATCCAGCGTGGAACGAACCACCGGTAAATTGTGGCGAAACGCTTTCAACGCCTGCGTGTTGATACAGCTTTCTATAGCAGGCAGCAGCACTTTATCAGCCTCGGTAATTTCGCCCGCAATGACGATTTTTTGTGGGTTAAACAGGTTGATGGCGATGGCGATGGTTTTACCCAGGTGACGACCAACGTGCTCAATGACTTCTGATGCCAGGTTATCGCCTTTATTAGCCGCCTTACAGATGGCTTTAATGCCGCAATCATCCAGCGTGAGTCGGCTTGGATAACCCTGTTTCAATAAGTTCTGCACGCGGTGTTCAATAGAGGCATTGGCGGCAATTGTTTCCAGACAGCCGAAATTACCGCAGTGACAGCGCTCCCCCAGCGGCTCTACCTGAATATGGCCAATCTCACCCACGTTGCCATTGCGACCAATAAAAATTCGGCCATTGGAGATGATTCCCGCCCCGGTTCCGCGGTGAACACGCACCAAAATGGAGTCTTCGCAATCCTGGCTTGCCCCGAAATAGTGCTCGGCCAGCGCCAGACTGCGAATATCGTGACCGACAAAGCAGGTGACCTTAAAGCGTTTTTCGAGTGCTTCGACCAGCCCCCAGTTTTCGACCTGAATGTGCGGCATATAGCGGATGACGCCGCTTTCAGGATCAACCAGGCCTGGCAGAATGACGGAAATCGCAACCAGCTCGCGGATTTTCCGCTGGCAGTTCTCAATAAAGGTGGCAATGGTGTTGAGCAGCGCATACTCGAGCGTTTCCTGGGTGCGCTCCGGGAGGGGATAATGCTCTTCAGCGACCACTTTACTGCTCATATCATAGAGCGTGAGCGTAGTATCGTGGCGGCCTAAGCGAACGCCAATCGCGTGGAAATTGCGGGTTTCAGTGACGATAGAGATAGCGCGGCGGCCCCCGGTGGAGGCCTGCTGGTCGACTTCTTTGATCAGCCCGCGTTCGATCAATTGACGCGTAATTTTCGTTACGCTGGCGGGGGCAAGCTGGCTTTGCTCGGCAATTTGAATTCGCGAGATTGGCCCATGCTGGTCAATCAGGCGATAAACCGCCGCGCTGTTAAGCTGTTTTACGAGATCAACATTACCTATTTGAGCTTGTCCGCCTGGTGTCATTCTTTCTCTTACTCAGTAACGACCTCGTTGCCATTAACGATGGTCTTGATAATTTTAAAGTCGTGCGTGAACGCAGTCAGGTTGGCTACTTTGCCTGGCGCGATGCTGCCGAGTTGTTTGTCGACGCCAATGGCGCGAGCAGGGTAGAGCGTTGCCATACGTAAGACTTCGTCGAGAGCGATATTCGCATGTTCGACCAGATTGCGTACGCCTTCAATCATGGTTAATGATGAGCCGCTCAGTGTACCGTTCTCATCAACGCACAATCCATTACGGTAGTATATTGTTTTACCAGCGAAAATGAACTGTTCAATGTTTGCACCTGCTGGTGCGGTTGCGTCGGTGACCAGGCACAGCTTGTCGCCTTTCAGGCGTTTGGCATTACGAATGTTAACGTAATCAACGTGGAGGCCATCAGCGATGATACCGCAGTAGATATCGGCTTCATCAAGAATAGCGCCCGCCAGACCAGGTTCGCGACCGGTAATGTACGGCATCGCGTTGAACAGATGCGTCGCAAAGGTGATGCCTGCGCGGAACCCGATTTTTGCTTCTTTTACCGTTGCATTTGAGTGACCCGCAGAAACCACAATACCCGCATTCACCAGTTTGGTAATGACCTCTACCGGGACCATTTCTGGCGCCAGCGTTACTTTGGTGATCACATCGGCATTATTGCACAGGAAATCAACCAGCGCAGCGTCCGGTTGACGGACAAATCCCGGATTATGGGTGCCTTTTTTCACCAAATTCAGCCACGGGCCTTCCAGATGAAGCCCTAGTGCCTGATTCGGGTGTTTCGCCAGGTATTCACGCATGACGCGAACGCCTTGTTTCATCAGGTCATCGCTGGTGGTGATAAGCGTTGGCAGGTAGCTGGTGCAGCCAGATTTTTCATTGGCTTTCTGCATGATTTCCAGCGTTTCAACGGTCACGGCTTCTGCCGTATCGTTAAATTGTACGCCGCCGCAGCCGTTTAGCTGTACATCGATAAAACCGGGGGAAACAATGGCCCCATTCAGTGAGCGCTGTTCAATTCCTGACGGTAACTCAGCCAGTGGGCAAACGCTGTCAATCAGGCCATTGGCGACAACAATCGCATGGTCATCAAGAATTTCGTGACCGGTAAAAATCCGGCCCTGGGTTAAAGCATACATTCCGACCCCCGATTTCAAAAAATGCCGCCCTGCAACTTATCGACAGGGCGGAGACATCAATTACAGACCTTTAATATTTTCCGCTTCTAACTCGTTAAAGTATTTCAGCGTCTTCACTTTCAGTTCCATGGTGGAAGGCTCATCGCAGACCACAACGGCTTTCGGATGCAGCTGCAGACAGCTGATGGTCCACATATGGTTAACGTTGCCTTCAACGGCGGCTTGCAGCGCCTGCGCTTTCTGGTGGCCCAGTACCAGGATCATCACTTCTTCAGCATCCAGCAGGGTGCCCACGCCAACGGTCAGCGCATATTTAGGCACCTGGCTTACGTCGCCGTCAAAGAAGCGTGAGTTCGCAACACGCGTGTCGTGAGTCAGCGTTTTGATGCGGGTACGGGAAGCCAAAGAAGAGGCTGGTTCGTTGAACGCGATGTGACCATCGTTGCCTACGCCGCCCATAAACAGGTGGATTTTACCGTAAGAACGGATTTTCTCTTCATACTGACGGCATTCTGCATCAATATCCGGTGCGTTACCATTGAGGAGGTTGATGTTTTCTGCTGGAATATCAACGTGATCAAAGAAGTTGCGATGCATGAAGCTATGGTAGCTTTCCGGATGCTCTTTCGGCAGGCCAACATATTCGTCCATATTGAACGTTACAACATGCTTGAAGCTTACCTGGCCCGCTTTGTGCATTTCAACCAATGCTTTGTAGGCTGTCAGCGGAGTACCGCCAGTCGGCAGGCCCAAAACGAACGGACGATCAGCCGTTGGTTTGAACGCGTTAATACGGTTAACGATATGGCGAGCAGCCCATTTGCCGACTTGTTCAGCGGTATTCAGGGGGATCAGTCTCATTCTTCACCTCAAAAGTAAATGTAAGCAATTGGCGGATTGAGTCTCTGTGCAGTATTAAGCGTAACCTGGTTTTGCATCGGTAAGGATCAATCCGTTTCGATTTTTTGAATGATAAAATAAGTTTTCGTAGTTAGCCAGTGGAAGGGAGGGTTAATAACGATATTTGGTGACTGGAATCACAAAAAACACGCATTTAATTTGCGATGCGAATTAAATTTTCACACACTCTGAATGTAGATGAATGGTTAATATTGTTGTTCCAGAATCTTGCTGTCAGGAATGGTCGCACAATAAAAATATGGCTTCAAAGAAGCCTAATCGGGGTCTCGTAGGGGGAATAAAATGAATATTTTAGGTTTTTTCCAGCGGCTGGGTAGGGCGTTACAGCTCCCCATCGCTGTGCTGCCAGTCGCGGCACTGCTGCTGCGATTCGGCCAACCAGATTTACTTAACGTACCCTTCATCGCGCAAGCGGGTGGGGCCATCTTTGATAACCTGGCGTTAATTTTCGCTATCGGTGTGGCTTCCAGCTGGTCAAAAGACAGCGCGGGTGCTGCAGCGCTGGCGGGTGCGGTTGGTTATTTCATATTGACCAAAGCAATGGTTACCATTAACCCGGCCATCAACATGGGTGTGCTGGCAGGTATCATCACTGGTCTGGTCGGCGGTGCGGTATATAACCGTTGGTCTGGTATCAAACTACCTGACTTCCTGAGCTTCTTTGGCGGCAAACGCTTCGTGCCGATCGCCACTGGCTTCTTCTGTCTGGTGCTGGCTGCTATCTTCGGCTACGTGTGGCCGCCGGTGCAGAACGCCATCCATGCGGGAGGTGAGTGGATCGTAGGCGCTGGCGCGCTGGGTTCCGGTATCTTTGGTTTCATCAACCGTCTGCTGATCCCAACCGGTCTGCATCAGGTGCTGAACACCATCGCCTGGTTCCAGATTGGTGAATTCACTAACGCTGCAGGTACCGTATTCCATGGTGACATCAACCGCTTCTACGCGGGTGACGGCACTGCGGGTATGTTCATGTCTGGCTTCTTCCCGATCATGATGTTTGGTCTGCCGGGTGCGGCGCTGGCAATGTACTTCGCCGCTCCGAAAGCACGTCGTCCGATGGTTGGCGGTATGCTGCTGTCCGTTGCGATCACCGCGTTCCTGACCGGTGTTACCGAGCCGCTGGAATTCCTGTTCATGTTCCTGGCGCCATTGCTGTACCTCCTGCACGCACTGTTAACGGGTATCAGCCTGTTCGTTGCAACACTGCTGGGGATCCACGCGGGCTTCTCCTTCTCCGCGGGGGCTATCGACTACGTGTTGATGTACAACCTGCCGGCGGCAAGTCAGAACGTCTGGATGCTGGTCGTGATGGGCCTGGTGTTCTTCGTCATTTACTTTGTGTTGTTCAGCGCGGTTATTCGTATGTTTAACCTGAAAACGCCGGGCCGTGAAGATAAAGAAGACGATATCGTTACTGAAGAAGCGAACAGCAACACTGAAGAAGGTCTGGCTCAACTGGCAACCAACTACATTGCAGCAGTTGGCGGTACCGATAACCTGAAAGCGATTGATGCCTGTATCACTCGTCTGCGTCTGACCGTTGCCGACTCCGGTCGCGTAAATGATGCGATGTGTAAACGTTTAGGCGCATCTGGAGTGGTTAAGCTGAACAAGCAAACTATCCAGGTCATCGTGGGTGCGAAGGCCGAATCTATCGGCGACGAAATGAAGAAAGTTGTTGCGCGTGGCCCGGTGGCTGCAGCGTCTGGTGAAAGTGCGCCAGCAGCAGCGGCTCCGGTTGCTAAACCGCAAGCTGTAGCGAACGCTGTAACCGTTGAAACTTTAGTTTCTCCGATTACCGGTGACGTGGTTGCGCTGGAGCAGGTACCTGATGAAGCCTTCGCCAGCAAAGCTGTAGGCGACGGTGTGGCGGTGAAGCCAACGGATAAAATCGTGGTTGCTCCGGCTGCCGGTACCATCGTGAAAATCTTCAACACTAACCATGCGTTCTGTCTGGAAACCGTTAAAGGCGCGGAAATCGTGGTCCACATGGGTATCAATACAGTAGCGCTGGAAGGTAAAGGCTTTAAGCGTCTGGTTGAAGAAGGTGCGGAAGTGACTGCAGGTCAACCGATTCTGGAAATGGATCTGGAGTTCCTGAACGCCAACGCACGTTCCATGATTAGCCCGGTTGTGTGCAGCAACAGCGATGATTTCGGTGCTCTGGTCATTAAAGCCGAAGGTCATGTGGTTGCTGGTCAAACACCACTGTATGAGATTAAAGGTAAATAACTGCTCCTGAGTAAAGTGAGTTAAGTGCCTTAAGCGGCGGGGGATATTCCTCCGCCGCTTTTTTTTGCAGCAAATATCCACATATATCCTGTTGAAACACCTTTTTTGTGCAACAAATAGTTGTCTCCTGACGTCGCTTATAAGATCATGTTCCGTTATACGTTGTTTACGCTTTGAGGAATCCACGATGAGTGAGGCTGAAGCCCGCCCGAGTAACTTTATTCGTCAGATCATCGATGAAGATCTGGCCAGTGGTAAGCACACCACTATCCATACACGTTTTCCGCCGGAGCCAAATGGCTATCTGCACATTGGCCACGCGAAATCCATTTGTCTGAACTTTGGCATTGCGCAAGATTACCAGGGCCAGTGCAACCTGCGTTTTGATGATACGAACCCGGTTAAAGAAGATATCGAGTACGTTGAGTCGATTAAAAACGACGTTGAATGGTTAGGTTTCCACTGGACTGGCGATATTCGCTACTCTTCGGATTACTTCGATCAGCTTCACGCCTATGCGGTAGAGCTTATTAATAAAGGCCTGGCGTACGTTGATGAACTGTCAGCGGAGGAGATCCGCGAATACCGCGGCACTCTGACGCAGCCAGGTAAAAACAGCCCGTTCCGCGATCGTAGCGTCGAAGAGAACCTGGCACTGTTCGAAAAAATGCGTACCGGTGGTTTTGAAGAAGGTAAAGCCTGCCTGCGCGCGAAAATCGATATGGCTTCGCCGTTTATCGTGATGCGCGATCCGGTGCTGTACCGTATTAAGTTCGCCGAACACCACCAGACCGGCAACAAGTGGTGCATCTACCCGATGTACGATTTTACCCACTGCATCAGCGATGCGCTGGAAGGCATTACGCATTCACTGTGTACGCTGGAGTTCCAGGATAACCGTCGTTTGTACGACTGGGTGCTGGACAACATCACCATTCCGGTTCACCCGCGCCAGTACGAATTCTCGCGCCTGAATCTGGAATACACCGTGATGTCCAAACGCAAGCTGAACCTGCTGGTGACCGACAAGCACGTTGAAGGCTGGGACGATCCGCGTATGCCGACGATTTCTGGCCTGCGTCGTCGTGGTTATACCGCTGCCGCTATTCGTGAGTTCTGCAAACGCATTGGCGTGACCAAGCAGGATAACACCATTGAGATCGCTTCTCTGGAGTCCTGCATTCGCGAAGATCTGAACGAAAACGCCCCGCGCGCGATGGCAGTTATCGATCCGGTGAAACTGGTTATCGAAAACTATCCGCAGGGCGAAAGCGAGCTGGTTACCATGCCTAACCATCCGAACAAACCGGAAATGGGCAGCCGTGAAGTGCCGTTTAGCGGTGAAATTTGGATCGATCGCGCAGACTTCCGCGAAGAAGCGAACAAGCAGTACAAGCGTCTGGTGATGGGCAAAGAAGTACGTCTGCGTAATGCTTACGTGATCAAGGCTGAACGTGTAGAGAAAGATGCAGAAGGGAATATCACCACCATTTTCTGCACCTACGATGCCGACACCCTGAGCAAAGATCCGGCTGATGGTCGTAAAGTAAAAGGTGTTATTCACTGGGTGAGCGCGTCCCATGCGCTGCCGATTGAAATCCGTTTGTACGATCGTCTGTTTAGCGTGCCAAACCCAGGAGCGGCGGAAGACTTCCTGTCCGTTATCAACCCGGAATCGCTGGTCATTAAGCAGGGCTACGGTGAGCCGTCACTGCAGGCTGCGATTGCAGGTAAAGCGTTCCAGTTTGAGCGTGAAGGCTACTTCTGCCTGGACAGCCGCTATGCAACGGCTGACAAGCTGGTATTTAACCGCACTGTAGGTCTGCGTGATACGTGGGCTAAAGTCGGCGAGTAATTCCTGCCACACTGCCTCAAACGCCGCCAACGCGACGTTTGAGGCGGATTTTTCTGTTTTACTTATGCTGCATTAACGCCTGAACCCGCTGCTGGCTGCGTTCCAGCACCACTGATGTCTCCTGCTTACCCACCGTCGCCTGATTGACCATTTCACTGAGGATCATGGAGCCGGTAATATCCCCCATCCGCGTAAAGTTCTTCTCGCCGACCGATCCAAAGACCTGCATATTCGGGTACTGGGCAATCAGCTGTTCAGGGAGAGTTCCAAAGACTTTGACGGCAGGGTTGTCCTTCCAACTGACGTTTTGCGCGGCGGCCTTCGTCACCGGCAGCATCGCCCCCGGCGACATCAATACCCAGTCAGCCGCGTTCTGCGCCTGTCCCATAAAGCTGACAAATTTTTCGGCGGCTTTCGTTTCTGCCTCAGTCTGACCGGCTGTGAGCGTTAATGATGTGATAACGCCAAATACGGCAGGTGATTTTTCGCTCGGCACGACAAAGCCTAAATCCGCCAGTGAACCATCCTGATAAATCGCTGGCAGGATGTAGGTCGAATAGACCGCCATCGGCGCGGTGCCGTTCATAAAGGCGTCTTTGATCTCTGTTACGTTGTTCGAGCCGGGCATGGTGTAGCGGGCCAGTTCGCGATAATAGTTCAGCGAGGCCTGCATTTCCGCTGAGTTAACCGTGATGTCGCCGTTTGCGTTGAACACATTGGCACCGTTTGAAAGTGCGAACTGGGAGAAGGTTTGTTCGCTCATGACGCTTTCAGCCGTCGGCAGCGCGATGCCATATTTTTTACCGGCGCTGTCGGTCAGCCTGCGCGCCGCCTCCAGCAGCTGTGTCCAGTTTTTGGGTTCGTCGATTCCCGCTTTAGCCAGTACCGATTTCCGATACCAGACTCCCTGTAGCCAGGCGCTGATCGGCACGCCGGTATAGGCTGTTCCGTCTTCGGTTCGAACAATGCGCAGCACGCCGCCGTAGAAGGCGCTTTCACCTTGCTTGTCGATCAGCGTTTTCACCGCTTTGTGGTCGATAAGCTGCTCTTTATCCATGACTTTGGCATAGTCATGGCTGACCTCGACGACCTCCGGCAGTGATCCTGAGCGGGCAAGGGTAATGATTTTGGTATTATAGGCATCCTCTTCGACGGGAACCTGCTTCACAATAATATCCGGATTCTCTTGCTGAAAGCGGTTGATGATCCCGGCAATGACGGTCTGGCGCTCCTGCTCAACGGCGGAGTGCATAAATTCGATGGTCACCTGCTGCGGTTTATCCTCACAGCCTGAAAGCAAAACGGCTGTTACCAGCGCCAGCATTGTTTTTGGTATGTTCATTTTTAATCCTTTGTTGTCGTCCATTTCCGTTGATTAGCAACTGGCGCTGATATGGATAGCGTCCGTCGACAGCGCACCCGCACAAATCAGTAAACCGATCCCGCCATCCATCAAGGCTTCGCGTTCAGCGTCCTCCACGCGCAGCGTTTTACCGTCAACGGTCGCGGAAATAATCTGCCCGTTGACGCTGATATCGAACGACACAGGGCGCTCGTACACGTCGGACAAAGCCGCTTCTGCCAGAACTTTGGTGCTGGTGTCGCGCACGCGGACGATCTGTAATTTTCCGTCGCGCAGGATGCGTGCGGCGTAATAGCGCCTCATCCCCTGCACCCGAAAAGCCAGACCGCCGTACTCCCCTGAATGCAGCGTAATGTCACTCTGAACGCGGTAGTTATCCCACTGCCGCGTTCCGTGAATAATCAATCCCTCGTCGTACTCTTTGGAGATGCGAAAGCTGGTGGGATAGTGGCGTGAAAAGAGATCCACGCCGTTTACCCAGGCCCGCCACCAGAAATTATTTTCCCCTGTGGGTTTACGCAAGGTCAGCTCAGGTGCGCCGTCCCAGCGCATACTGTCGATGAGCAGGCGACCGCGGGCAACGCGGGCATCGGTGCTGATTGTTACGCCAATCTCGCCGATCGGTTGGCCCTGGCAGTCCGGGAGATCCAACGCCAGCGTTAGCGATTCACCCGGGGCTATGCTCTGCGCGTCGCCGTACTGGGGCGTCAGCTGATTGTTGTCATCATAAACCCGGTAGCAGAGCCGCACGTTTAACGCGGATGTGTTATCTGGTGGCGCAATCAGGGTGGCCTGAAGACGCTGGCCTGGGTAGATAAGTGGGGTAGCCATTAAATCGTAGCTGCGCATTTCCACGATTTCAGGCGGGGTAAAGGTTTGCGTGGTCACGCTGGCATGAAGTCCGGGCGCAAGATGGCGATAGTGCAGACTCAACATCTGCCGCCCCAGGTGCGCCTCATTCTTAACCTCAACCGCGGCCGCATTTTCTTCATTAAGCCAGCGGAAACCCTGCACGCTGCCCGGTAGTGAGAAATGGTACTGCGCGCCGGATTTTTTGGCTTCAGGGCGCGGCAGACCGGCAATCTGGTGTCCCAGCCTGACCAGGTAATCGGTGATCCGCACGGCGTTGTTTATGGAGAACCCCCCGTCGGCTGAGGAGATCAGCATTCTGTCCGCCAGCGGCCCGCGCCAGTCCGGGCCTGCGTCAATACCCTGGAGTCCCAGCATAATGCCGGACAGACAGCCGACATTCCCCGCATTGCAGTCAGTGTCCCATCCTGACGTATTGACAATGCACTGGGCCTGCTGGAAGTCGTCCGGCGCGTAAAGGATCGCCATAATCATCAGCGCATGATTAGGGATGATGTGACAATTGCTGGGATATTTGTGATAGCCATAGTTGTCGTCGATTCGCTGGCGGGTCGTCTGCCAGTCGTTATCTTCCCGTCGCCAGCGACGGATATCGCCAACCAGCTGGGCTATTTGCGACTCTGCCGGGATCACGGATAGTCCAACGTCAATAAGCTGTTCGATCTCCTGGCAAATAAAGGCCTGTGACTCCATCGCCGCCCAGAGCATGGCGGCATACACCGCTTCACCGTCATGGCTCACGCTGGCGGCATTTTTGGCAAGTTGTGCCGCCAGACGGGGTTGTCCCGGTGCGACAAGCGCCCAGCTATCAATAAAGATTTGTGCGCCAATCTGTTCGGCAATCGTTTTCCCGTTGGTCGCAATGGCTCCGCTTAGCGGAGCCGGAATGCCTTTTTTGAGATTCAGCCAGGCGGTGTGTTCCGTCGAATTACCGTTGCCGCCCCACCAGAGAATGGTGCGCTTATCAATGATGTAATTAAGCCAGCAGTGACCCATCTGTTCCGCGCTCAGATCCGGCGGCAGGGCATAATCTTCCAGTGCGCGGATAAAGGTGAAGGTTCCGGCGACATCATCGTCGGTGACAACCAGCGGACGGTTAAATTTTTCGTGGACGTAATACTGGATCGGCCCCAGCTCCTGCATAATTTTTTCGTAGGTCCACCCTTCGAAAGGGCGGCCAAGGTAGACGCCGATTAATTTCCCTAACACCCCTGCATAAACGCGCGACTCATAATCTGAAGGCAAATCCATCTGTTTGATCCTTGTGTGGTGTTTTATCAGCCGTTCAGGCGGATTCTCTTTTAACCAGGCCCCAGGGCATTTCTGTGGTGCTGCCCTGGAGCGGTGCGGTGATATCAGTTTGCGCCAGGAGGAGGGCGGCCGCTTTTTGCCCAAGCTGCTCCGGGTACTGGGCGATAGTGGTCAGGGAAGGGGTCACCAGCCCGGCGGCGGGAATATCATCGAAACCCATCACCGCAAGCTGCTCCGGGATAGTGATGCCTTTCTCCCTTGCGGCACGCATCACGCCGATAGCCATTAAATCGTTGGCGGCGAAAATCGCATCCGGGAGCGTGCCGTCATTAATCAGCTGCATCGCGATCTGATAGCCGCTCTGTTCGTTAAAACCTGGCAGAATTTTGATGCGCGGAAGGCGGCCAGCCTGGGTCATCGCCTGGCGATATCCTTCCACTCTGGCAGGCTCAGGACCGCCAGCGCTGGCGATCATCGTGATATTTCGGTGCCCCTGTGCCAGCAGATATTCGACGGCACTGCGCGCGGCAGCGGTGTTGTCGATATAAACATTATGCAGCGGTAGCGGGCCGTTTTTTTTCATTCTGGCTTCAATACGTGCAATCGGGATCCCTGCCTGAAGATACGGGGCAAAATCTTTCATCCCGACGTTAAAAAATATCCCCACCACGGCGTCGACCCGCCCCTGCGCTGACCAGCGCAAAAAATGCAGCTCTCTTTCCCGTAATCCATCGGTGCTGGCCACGATCGCATCGTAGTGATACCTATCCGTAACCGACTGAACGCCACGGACGAGCGAGGCATAAAAAGGGTTGGCGATATCCGGCACGATGCAGGCGATCGACATGGTTTTATTGGTTTTCAGCGCTTGTGCAAAACGGTTCGGTATATATCCCAGCTGATTAGCCGCTTGCTCAACCCGGATCACTGTCTCCTGTGGGTAGGTGTGATTTCCTTTGGTGAGTACCACGGATACCACCGCCTGTGAAACGCCAGCCAGGGCCGCGACGTCTTTCTGTGTGATGCGTTTTGTCATTTATTTATCAACTTATACGTATAACCTGCATCTTTGAATAATGGGACACTCGGTAGCTGTCAATAAAAACCTTATAAAGTGAGTGTATTTGTGTGGAAAATCCGAGGACGGTCACATCAACGACGGAGAGTGAATTCAGGAGCTCGAACGTTCTGTTTGCAGAGCGAATTAATGACGTTCGAGAATTAATTTGTTTTGCGAATGCAAAGACAATTATTAAGGGTTGAATTATATATATAATAATAAAATTGAAGATATCTATATGTATATAAAGTGTTTTTTCTTGTTTTTGTGACTTTTTTTACTCCCAAAGCAAAATGTAACAGAAAACAAGAAAATATGTGCGGTTGCTCATACTATTACATACTCGTTACAGAAAGAGATTGATAATTCGCGTCGCGAAAAATAGTCTATTCATTGTAGTCACTGAGGTTTTCTCAGCGCTACTTTTTTAATTTTTGTTTTTTCGCTGTCCGCTTTTGTCGGCAGCATTTTATACCCAATGGATTTCGAGTTGCATCAAGGCGGAGACGCAGCGCGTGCGCTGTCCCCGAAGGGGCGAGGCCAAAGGCCGAGTAAAGCCAACACCGATGCAGCTTGAAAAACGAAGGGTTATACGTCAAAGAGGATTAACATATGCGTACGTTTAGTGGCAAACGTAGTACGCTGGCGCTGGCTATCGCCGGTATCACAGCAATGTCGGGTTTCGTTGTCGCTCCCCAGGTACACGCCGAAGGGTTTATTGATGACTCAACCTTAACCGGCGGCATCTATTACTGGCAGCGTGAGCGTGACCGTAAAGATGTGACCGATCACGACAAATACAAAACCAACCTTTCTCACTCCACCTGGAACGCTAACCTCGACTTCCAGTCCGGTTATGCGGCTGATATGTTTGGGATTGATATCGCAGCATTTACCGCTATTGAAATGAACGAAAGTAGCGAAAGCGGTCATCCAAACGAAATTGCATTCTCGTCAAAAAACAAAGGCTATGATGAAGATTACTCCGGCGATAAGAGCGGAATTAGCCTTTATAAAGCAGCAGCCAAATTTAAATTCGGCCCAACCTGGGCGCGCGCTGGTTACATTCAACCAACCGGACAGACTCTGTTGGCTCCGCACTGGAGCTTTATGCCAGGTACCTATCAGGGTGCTGAAGCCGGAGCCAACTTCGACTATGGTGATGCTGGTGCACTGAGCTTCTCCTATATGTGGGCCAACGAATATAAAGCACCATGGCACACTGAAGTCGATAAATTCTATCAGGCTGATAAAAAGACCAGCGTAGATTATCTGCACTCAATCGGCGCGAAATATGACTTCAAAAATAACCTGTTGCTGGAAGCCGCATTTGGTCAGTCTGAAGGCTACGTCGATCAGTACTTCGCAAAAGCCAGCTATAAATTCGATTTAGGCGGTAACCCGTTTACCACCAGCTACCAGTTCTACGGCGCGCGCGACAAAGTTGATGATCGCACCGTGAACGATATTTATGACGGTACGGCCTGGCTGCAGGCGCTGACCTTTGGCTACAAAGTGGCGGAAGTGGTTGACCTGCGTCTGGAAGGGACCTGGGTTAAAGCGGACGGGCAGCAGGGGTACTTCCTGCAGCGTATGACCCCGACCTACGCCTCATCAAACGGTCGCCTGGATATCTGGTGGGATAACCGTTCCGACTTCAACGCCAACGGCGAAAAGGCTGTCTTCTTCGGCGCAATGTATGACCTGAAGAACTGGAATTTGCCGGGCTGGGCAGTGGGCGCGTCCTACGTTTACGCATGGGATGCCAAGCCATCAACCTGGCAGATCAATCCTGATGCGTATTACGATAAAAACCGGACTATCGAAGAATCTTCTTACAGCCTGGATGCGGTCTATACCCTGCAAGAGGGGCGTGCGAAGGGCACCATGTTTAAACTGCACTTCACCCAGTACGACAACCATTCAGACATTCCGAGCTGGGGCGGTGGTTACGGCAACATCTTCCAGGATGAGCGCGACGTGAAATTCATCGTTATTGCTCCGTTCACCATCTTCTAATGCCAACAGCGGCAGGCCGGGCGCCTGCCGCATCGTTGAGGAAAGTGCTATGAAAAAACTGATACTCATCGCTGTTATGGCATCCGGGCTGGTGGCTTGCGCGCAATCCCCGGCACCAAAAGAAGACAGTCGTCTGAAAGAAGCCTACAGCGCCTGTATTACTACCGCGCAAGGATCGCCGGAGAAAATCGAAGCCTGCCAAAGCGTGTTGAATGTGCTGAAGAAAGAAAAGCAGCATCAGCAGTTTGCCAATGAAGAAAGCGTACGCGTACTGGATTATCAGCAATGCATCCAGGCCACGCGCACGGGTAATGGTCAGTCCGTTAATGCTGATTGCGACAAGGTCTGGCAGGAAATTCGTAGCAAGAATACTGCGCAGTAAATCGAAAAATGAAACAGACAACGGGCGGAGAGTTTTCCGCCCGTTTGCATTTCAGGGTTTATATTCCACCGGTTGATAATTACGACTCAGCCGGACAAACAGCATTGCCGTGGCGGCGAGCCCGCAAAGTGCCGCACACATCAGCCACCACCCTGGTGAGCTTTTATCCCCGGTTAGCTGGACCAGCGCTGTGGAGATGACTGGCGTAAGGCCGCCAAAAATCGCCGTGGCAAGACTGAATGCCAGTGAAAAGCCCACCGTACGCACATAGACAGGCATCACCTCGGTGAGTGCGGCGACCATTGCCCCGTTGTACATACCAAAAAAGAACGAGAACCAAAGCAGGACCATCGTCATGCGCGTGAAATCTGGCGCGGCGGTGAGCCAGTGCATAACCGGCCAGGTGGTGATCAGTGCAAGGATGGTAATCCCCATCAACACCGGACGACGACCAATTCGGTCAGAAATCGCCCCGCCAATCGGCAGCCAGATAAAATTAGAAATACCGACCAGCATGGTGACGATCAGGCTGTCGCGAGCGCTCAGGTGAAGTACAGCCCTACCGTAGGTCGGTGTGTAGACGGTAATAAAGTAGAACGTCGTTGTGGTCATCGCCACCAGCAGCGTACCCGCAGCGATGAGACGCCAGTTTTTGATGATGGTAGTAAAAATTTCCCTGGTGTCGGGACGGTGCGTACGTTGTAAAAAGGCGTCTGTTTCCTGAAGCGAGCGGCGGAGCACGAAGATCAAAGGAATAATCATGCAACCAATAAAGAATGGAATACGCCAGCCCCATTCAGAAATCTCATCGTGTCCCAGGGTGGCGTTCAGGCCGTAACCAATCAGAGCTGCCACCACAATGGCGACCTGTTGACTGGCGGACTGCCAACTGGTGTAGAAGCCTTTATTGCCAGGGGTGGCGATTTCAGAAAGATAAACCGAGACGCCGCCCAGCTCCACCCCTGCAGAAAAGCCCTGTAATAATCGGCCGAGTAATACCAGGACAGGGGCCAGCAGACCAATACTGTGATAACCAGGTACCAGGGCAATCAGCAGGGTACCGCAGCCCATAATCGCCAGCGTCACCATCAGTCCTTTACGGCGACCAATTCTGTCGATGTAAGCACCCAGCACAATTGCGCCAACAGGCCGCATTAAGAAACCTGAACCAAACACGGCGAAAGTTAACATTAGCCCGGCAAATTCACTCTCTGCAGGAAAGAAGGTCTTTGCGATATAGGTGGCGTAAAAACCGAACAGAAAAAAGTCAAACTGTTCGAGGAAATTACCGCTGGTTACCCGCAGTATTGCGCCGAAAGTTCCGGCGCGCGATGGTTGTTGTGTCATTGGGTTTGCTCCACTGTCTTATCATAATATTCATAGAGGTAAGAGTTTGCGGGTTAGTCGCCTGCGACCCCCGCCTGTTTGCCGCGCCGTTTCTCAATCGCCCACTTGAGTAAGGCTGCGCAGCGGTAAAATCCGTGGGCAAATTTTCCATAAGGAATGGTCAGAAAGAGCGCCATGACCACGCCGAGGTGAATGGCGAGCAAAATAGCCATCCAGGAGGTGTCTCTTCCCGCCAGCAGCGCTAAACCGGTCAGACTGGTCAGGAGCAGCAGCAAAATAAAACCGCGATCCATCGGTTTTTGCCGAGCGTCGCCATGCAGCGGTGAGCGCTTAAAATTGAGCCATAGCAAGCCAGCCGGGCCGACAGTCAGGCCAATGCCGCCCAACGTGCCCAACATTACCGGAACGCTGAAGAACGGATAGGGCGCTTCTATACCTGCAAAGTAGTGATAGCCCGTTGCCACCACGGTGGCGGCAAAGCAGAGCATAAAACCGTAGAAGGTGAAGTGATGGAAACGGCGGCGCATCAGGGTGAAGGCATCATCTGCTTCGTTACAACCTTTGCCATGCCCACCATCGAGATACTTCAGCGTCAGCGCATTGTGCGAGGCTTCAGCAATTTCAGCGGAACGCGGTACACCCGGAGAGATTTCGCGCCAGAAGCGGAGAACACCCGCCATCAGCAGACCTATCGCCAGAATAAATACCGAACCAAACATCCATGCGAGCAGGTTATGCGGGAAAATCTGATAAAAATCCCCGGCCAGCGGAGGATGGAATAACGAGCCCTTTAAACTCATGGCGAGGAGTAAAAACAGGATCAGACCGAAAACCAGCGCCAGCGTCACAGTGATGCCTGCGCGACGATAAAGCGCGCCAAAGGCGGCGGGTTGCGCGTAGTGCTGATAGGTTTCGAGCCGCACTTCCGCCATCGCCTTCGGTACGTTAATGGCAAATTCATGAGGTGGGGCATACTGACACGCGTGCAGGCAGGCGCCGCAGTTATGGCACAAGTTAGCCAGATAATTGATATCCGCTTTACCGAATTCCAGGCGCTGAGTCATTGCCGGGAACACGGCGCAAAAACCTTCACAATAGCGGCAGGCGTTACAGACCTGCATCACTCGTTCAACTTCCGCTTCCGGCTCGGTGATAATTTGTGCTTCGATGATCAGTTTCTCAAGCTGCTTCATGACGTGCCTCCTTACGTGCTGCCAGCGCGGCTTCTTTTCCGGCAATGCGGCCAAAGGTTGTCCCGATCGACATGCCCACGCCAGCGGTGTAACCCTTGCCCAACACGTTGCCCGCCATCATCTCTCCGGCGACGAACAGGTTGCGGCTTGGCTGCCCGGCAAAGTGTACGGCAGCGCGGTCGTTCACTTTTAACCCAAGATAGGTGAAGGTGATTCCTGGCCGCAGGGCATAGCCGTAGTAAGGTGGCTGGTCCAGCGGTCGCGCCCAGTGTGTTTTCGCGGGGGTTAACTTCTTCGTCGCGCAGTTGTCCAGGATGGTATGGTCGAACTGACCTGGCTGGCAGGCGTTGTTGTACGCCGTCACGGTGTGGGTAAAGCGTTCGGTATCCAGCCCCAACTGATGCGCCAACTCCGCCAGCGTATTCGCCTGTGCGCCGGGGAATACCGGTGGCATAAAGTGGCCGATGGCTTTACTGTCGATAATGGAATAGCCAATCTGCCCTGGCTGTTGGGCGACCAGGCGTCCCCAGATGGCGTAGCGTTTGGGCCAGAAATCTTCGCCTTCATCATAAAAACGTTCTGCGTCACGGTTGACTACTATGCCGAGTGAAACGCAGTCCACGCGGGTGCAAATCCCGCCGTCATATAATGGCGCTCTGGCATCAATGGCTACGCAGTGTGACTGGGAGGGTTCGCCGATGATGTCCGCCCCGGCATCCATCATAAATTTAAGCAGTACGCCCTGATTAAAGCGCGTGCCGCGAATCAGGAAGTTATCCGCAGGCCACTCGCCGCGGGCGTTCTCTCCCCAGGCTTCGCGCAGCCATTCGCGGTTTGACTCAAATCCGCCAGCGGCAAGCACGCAGGACTTAGCGGTTATGCGCTCTTCGCCTGCCAGCGCTGCCACAAACTCACCATTATGCAGTTCAAGCGCCTGCACTGGTGTGTTATAGCGGATTTGCACGCCTAACTTTTCTGCGCTGCGATAATAGGCATTCACGAGGGCTTTCCCGCCCCCCATAAAAAAGGCGTTGGTTCGCGCTACGTGTAAAGCACCGGAGAGAGGAGGTTGAAAATTAACGCCGTGTTGGCGCATCCAGTCGCGGCATTGTGAAGAGGTGCGGATCACCAGACGCGCCAGGGCTTCGTTAGTATTTCCCTCGGTGACGCGCCGCAAATCCTGCCAGAACTCCTCTTCAGGATAGCTTTCCACCAGCACATCCTGCGGCGCGTCATGCATACAGCGCAGATTACGTGTGTGTTGAGAATTTCCCCCGCGCCATTCCCGTGGAGCCGCTTCGAGCAGGAGTACCGAAGCTCCTTGCTCCCGGGCGGTTAGGGCAGCACATAACGCGGCATTGCCACCGCCAATCACCAGAACATCAACCATCGTATACTCCATTACCATTTAACTAATTGTTAAATTTGTAATTGAAATGTATACGTACAGCTTGTGCGGGCGCTATGACGAAGTGCTAAAGAGGGCTTTAGTTATTGTAAAGGATGGCGCCTGGCCAGCTTCCTGCTTCCACCAGTTGATGCATCACTTTCGTTAGCACCACGCGGGCGGCGAGGCCCGCGGGGGTGAGCTCATCATCAGAAAGGCTGACCAGAAAGTTGGGGCGACTCAGTATTGGATTATGGACGCCGATCACTCTTAGCGTCTCTTTATCGAGATGGGAAATCGCCGCGCCGGGCTGGAGAGTAGCGCCGATTCCACTGCGAACGGCGCGCATTAGCAGCGCCAGACCATCAATTTCTGTGGCGATCTCAATGCGCAGTGCGTGTTCCTGACAAATTGCTTCCAGCCTGCCGCGCAGACCGTGGCCTGGGCTGGGCATTATCAATGGGATACTTGCCAACTGGGCTGGCGCAATATTGTCATCGGCAATATCGGCCAGTAAGGCATGAGTCCCAATCAAAAACAGGCGCTCTTCGAGAATCGGTCTGGCGCTCCAGCGCAGGAGCTTTTCTTTTTGAAATACCACGGCCAGATCAATCTGGCGGGTATTAATCATCCGTTCCAGGTTGCCAGAGAGGCTTTCCACCACATGCAGGCGGACATCACTATAGCTTTCCCGCATGGCGTTAATAAAAGGCATGCCGAGAACGGAAGCGGTACTGGGGGCCATACCGACGCTGACGTGCCCGGAAAGCCGGGACTCTCGCGCGGCGAGGATTGCATCGTCTGCGTGGCGGAGCGCCAGCTGCGCCTGGGAGTAAAAAGCCAGTCCGGCGCTGGTGGGCGTAACGCCACGCGAGGTGCGCTGCAGCAGGCGAATAGCGAGTTCGTTTTCCAGGCGGGACATTTGCTGGCTGAGTGCCGAAACCCCAATATTGAGATCGAGCGCCGCGATACCCATGCTGCCGGTTTCTACAATGCGAACAAAATAGCGTAGCTGGCGAAGTTCCATTTCGACTCTCCGGGAAGGGACTATTGATTTTACATTAAAGCAACACAGGAGTGGAGGGAAGGGGAAAAGGGGTGATAACGCCCATAAAAAAAGCCAACCGAATGGTTGGCTTTTCAGAAAGCATCACATTATTTACCGTCGTGAGCATGCTCATCTTCGCGGCAATCGCCTTCGGCGCAGTGACCGTAAAGATAGAGGCTATGGTTGGTTAAACGAATACCATGTTTAGCCGCAATCTCACGCTGGCGCGCCTCGATGGAATCATCGCTGAACTCGACCACTTTGCCGCAGTCGAGGCAGATGAGGTGATCGTGATGATGCTGTTGAGTCAGTTCGAAGACGGATTTACCACCTTCAAAATTATGGCGGGTCACGATACCGGCATCATCAAACTGGTTCAGCACGCGATACACGGTCGCCAGACCAATTTCTTCACCCATATCGATCAGACGTTTGTATAAGTCTTCCGCACTGACGTGATGGTTATCCGGTTCCTGAAGAACTTCCAGAATTTTTAAACGAGGAAGCGTTACTTTCAGGCCAGCCTTCTTTAATGCGGTATTGTTGTCAGTCATGCGGAATCTGTCCTGTAGCTAAACGATTCACTTCATTAACAGAAGTGACAGAAATTGCACTTGAGATAATGCGATTCATTATAGAACTGCCATGGCTAAATGAAAACTGCAAGTCTCTGGCATATATTGTTAATCAAAACGTGGTATCGCCGACAAACACACTGTGCAATACCCGATTGGCATCCGGCCATTGTACAGGGTCAGACGAAAAAGTTACAAATTTGTAGCAATTATTTTGATTGGTTTTATCTATTGATGTGGCGCAGATGGAAATCTGCGCCACACAAAATCAGGCATTGATGATTTCGTCGAGGTGCAGCTCCTCAGAGATCTGCTTAACCCATTTTTCTACGCGTTCGGCGGTCAATTCAGGCTGGCGATCTTCATCAATGGCCAGACCCACAAAGTGGTCGTCGTCCGCCAGGCCTTTGGACGCTTCAAAGTGATAACCCGCCGTTGGCCAGTGACCAACGATGGTTGCGCCGCGTGGTTCGATGATGTCGCGAATTGTACCCAACGCATCGCAGAAATATTCTGCGTAATCTTCCTGGTCGCCGCAGCCGAACAATGCAACCAGTTTGCCGTTAAAATCAATATCTTCGAGGGTAGGGAAGAAATCGTCCCAGTCACACTGCGCTTCACCGTAGTACCAGGTTGGAATGCCGAGCAGCAAAATGTCATACCCTTCGAGGTCTTCTTTGCTGCTTTTTGCAATGTCATGTACATCGGCAACGTCTTTACCAAGCTGTTTTTGAATCATTTTTGCGATGTTTTCGGTGTTACCGGTGTCGCTGCCGAAAAAGATGCCAGTGATTGCCATGAGTAAAATAACCTCTTGAAACTTATTGAAATGGTGGTGGCGCATTGCCCACGGATAAGGGCAATCATAGCAGAACAGTCAGGCATGCGGAAACAGCAAACACGCAGGACTGCACTCTGTGCTACACGATTTATGATTTAGAGCAGAAATTCAGACTAAGCCTGACCGCGCAATGCGCTGAGTTGGTTCATCAGCATCTCTTCGATGAGTTCACTGCGACTCATGTTGCGCGCCTCGGCCAGCTCGTTCAGAGCGTCAACAGCATCAGCGTTCAGTTTCAGTTCGACACGCTTAAGCCCGCGAACTTTATCGCGTTTAAGCTGATTACGTTTGTTAATACGTAACTGTTCATCACGCGAGAGCGGATTAGTTTTGGGTCGTCCCGGGCGACGCTCCTGCGCGAACAGATCTAATGTCGTACGGTCCGTTTGTTCTTTGGCCATGATCTTGGTGACTTCGGGGAAACAATCAGCCAGGCGTCTGCCCGGATGGATAGCTCGCCATAATACATCAGCAGGGGAGACACGCCAACGCCCACGCGCGTAATCACGCGCAGACGCTGAGTTTTTAATCAGTTAGCCTGTTCGCTCAGATAACGACGGATGGCGCGCAGTACCGCCTCCGGTTTTTCCGCATGCACCCAATGGCCCGCGCCTGCAATAACGTGCGCCCGAGCCTGCGGGAATTGCGCCAGCAATTGTTCGCGATACGCTTCGGTAACATAAGGTGAGTTGCCACCGGGGATAAACAGCGCCGGGTGTTCCCACGCCGGGATGGTCTCCCAGCCGACAATATGAGGATATTGCTCCCACAGCACGGGAACATTAAAGCGCCATTCGCCGTCCACGAAGGATTTGAGCAGAAACTGGATCACGCCTTCCTCTTGCAGATGCTGGCGCATGACGCTCGCCGCCTGCTGACGCGAAGAGGACTGCGCGTCAGTTACTGCGTTAATGGCAGCAAAAATCTCATCGTGACGGCGAACATGATAGTCAACGGGAGCAATGTCGATGGCTACCAACCGTTCGACACGTTCCGGGGCCAACGCGGTTAACGCCATGACGGCTTTGCCCCCCATTGAGTGACCAATAAAGATCGCTTTTTCGATCTGTTGATCGTCCAGCGTATCCAGCAGATCTTGCGCCATGGCCGGATAATTCATCACAGGTGAACGCGGGGAGAGGCCATGATTTCGCATATCAACCTGGATGATATCGTGATCGGCCACCAGATCGCGCGCCAGGATCCCCAGGTTATCCAGACTGCCAAACAGGCCGTGCACCAGGACGATGGGAGAATTATTGTGCAGGTTTTGCGCAGATTGCGCTCGGATATTCAATTTCATGGCAAAGTTCTTTTTTTCACACTCACGGGTTAGGGTATCATGTTGACCATTCTGCCACATGGCTGCAACAACTACGGTTACTCTGAGTTTTGCCAGCCACCAGGCTTGACGCTATCCGCTGTTGGGATTTGCCTTTACACTACGCGTGTTGACCCCAACAACTTGTATTCAGCTAAACACTGCACTGGATTAAGATGAAAACGATTGAAGTTGATGATGAACTCTATAGCTATATTGCCAGCCACACCAAGCATATCGGCGAGAGCGCATCCGACATTTTACGGCGTATGTTGAAGTTTTCCGCCGCATCACAGCCTGTCACTCCGGTAGTAAAAGAAGTCCGCGCTGTGCAAGCTGTCGTGGAAGCGAAGCCGGTTAACCCCGTAAAAGATAAAGTGCGCGCGATGCGTGAACTGCTGCTGTCCGACGAATATGCAGAGCAGAAGAAAGCAGTAAATCGCTTTATGCTGGTGCTGTCTACACTCTATTCACTGGATCAAAACGCGTTCGCCGAAGCAACGGAATCGTTGCATGGTCGTACGCGCGTTTATTTTGCAGCAGATGAACAGACGCTGCTGAAAAATGGTAATCAAACTAAACCAAAACACGTGCCAGGCACGCCGTACTGGGTAATCACCAATACCAATACCGGCCGTAAATGCAGCATGGTTGAGCACATCATGCAGTCAATGCAATTCCCTGCGGAATTGATTGAAAAGGTTTGCGGAACAATTTAATCCTTGCATTAGAAGGACCAGGCAATGGCAATCCACAACCGTGCAGGTCAACCTGCGCAACAGAGTGATTTGATTAACGTCGCCCAACTGACGGCACAGTACTATGTACTGAAACCAACGGCAGGGAACGCTGAGCACGCCGTCAAGTTCGGTACGTCCGGACATCGCGGCAGTGCAGGTCGTCATAGTTTTAACGAGCCGCATATTCTGGCTATCGCTCAGGCGATTGCTGAAGAACGTGCGAAAAACGGGATCACTGGCCCGTGCTACGTGGGCAAGGATACCCACGCGCTGTCTGAACCGGCTTTTATCTCTGTCCTGGAAGTGCTGGCAGCGAACGGCGTGGACGTCATCGTGCAGGAAAATAACGGCTTTACGCCAACCCCTGCCGTGTCGAATGCTATCCTGGTCCACAACAAAAAAGGCGGCCCGCTGGCTGACGGCATTGTGATCACGCCATCCCACAACCCGCCGGAAGATGGTGGTATTAAATACAACCCGCCAAACGGTGGTCCGGCAGATACTAACGTCACCAAAGTGGTGGAAGACAGGGCTAACGCTCTGCTGGCTGATGGTCTGCAAGGCGTGAAGCGTATGTCGCTGGATGCTGCGCTGGCATCTGGTCATGTAAAAGAGCAGGACCTGGTTCAGCCGTTTGTTGAAGGACTGGCCGACATCGTCGACATGGCGGCGATCCAGAAAGCGGGCCTGACGCTGGGCGTCGATCCGCTTGGCGGTTCCGGTATCGAATACTGGAAGCGTATTGCCAAGCACTACAACCTGAACCTGACTATCGTTAACGATCACGTTGATCAGACTTTCCGCTTTATGCATCTCGACAAAGATGGCGCAATCCGTATGGACTGCTCCTCCGAGTGCGCGATGGCGGGACTGTTGGCGCTGCGTGACAAGTTCGATCTGGCCTTTGCCAACGATCCTGACTATGACCGTCACGGTATCGTCACCCCGGCGGGTCTGATGAACCCGAACCACTACCTGGCTGTGGCGATTAACTACCTGTTCCAGCATCGTCCGCAGTGGGGCAAAGACGTTGCCGTTGGTAAGACGCTGGTCTCTTCGGCGATGATTGACCGCGTAGTGAATGATTTAGGGCGTAAACTGGTCGAAGTTCCGGTTGGCTTTAAATGGTTCGTTGACGGTCTGTTTGACGGCAGCTTTGGCTTTGGTGGTGAAGAGAGCGCGGGCGCTTCTTTCCTGCGCTTTGACGGTACACCGTGGTCAACCGACAAAGACGGCATCATCATGTGCCTGCTGGCGGCAGAAATTACCGCAGTGACCGGTAAGAATCCGCAAGAGCACTACAACGAACTGGCAGCCCGCTTCGGCGCGCCAAGCTACAACCGCCTGCAGGCAAGCGCGACCTCCGCGCAGAAAGCGGCGCTGTCTAAGCTGTCTCCGGAAATGGTGAGTGCCAGCACGCTGGCGGGCGACCCGATCACGGCACGTCTGACGGCGGCACCGGGTAACGGTGCTTCTATCGGCGGTCTGAAGGTGATGACTGACAACGGCTGGTTTGCTGCGCGTCCGTCAGGTACTGAAGACGCCTATAAAATCTACTGCGAGAGCTTCCTTGGTGAAGAACATCGCAAGCAGATCGAAAAAGAAGCCGTTGAGATTGTCAGCGAAGTGCTGAAAAACGCGTAAGTCTTGTTTGTACTGACGCGTTTTGTAGGCCCGGTAAGCGTTAGCGCTACCGGGCTTTTTTATGCCAGGATTTAACTATGCTTATTTTTCAGTTCAAAACGCGGTGATACCAGGCCATACAGCGTCCAGCCGAGGAAGGTCACGATAGAACCATAAAGCATTGCTTCTTCGCCAGAGGAGTAGAGCGCATAGAAGCTGTACAATGCGCCAACAAACACCACGAAGTTTGCCGGTTTCGCTTTCGACGACGGAACATTCGCCATTTTTTGAATAATTACCAGCGCGGCCATCGACAGAATATACGGAATGATGTTCGTCACCACCGCCAGGTTGACCAGCACGTTGAACTGACTGTTCAGTGACGGGCTGATAGTCATCAGTGATAAACCACTCTGGATAATCACGATAGCCAGCATCCCCTGAACCGGCGCGTCTACTTTAGTCACGCGGGAGAAGATTTTAGGGAAGTAACCCCCATCAGCCGACGATTTGAATACCTGAGCGATAGTGAATTGCCAGCCCAGCAGTGAACCGCAGCAGGACATCACCATCAGCGCCATGATCACCTTACCGACTTCTGGGGTGAACATTTGTGCGAAGGCTAAACCGAACGGTGCTGTAGAGTTAGCCAGATCCATATTCGGCACAATCCCGGCTATCACGTTGGTGGAGATGATGTAAATCACCGCAGCGCCCAGCGTACCGCCCAATACGGCGATGGGCACGTTGCGTTCCGGATTGTCTACCACTTCAGCGTTGGCGCAGGCCGATTCCAGACCCAGAAAAGCCCACAAGGTCATCGCAATGGAAGAACCGACAGCCGTGAAGAACGGGACGTGGTGTGGATTCCAGGAGTTAGCGTACAGCGTCGGACTGAACCAGAACCAGCCGATGATACACAGACCGACAACCGGAATAATGACGCCCCAAACGGTGATGCTGCTGATCTGCCCGGTAATGCGCGCCCCGCCAAAGTTAGCCACGGTACAGATCCACAGTACACCAATGGTTGCCAGGCCAATCTGCACCGGTGTCAGTGTGGCGCCAAACAGCTCGGTACCGTAGCCAACGGCGGAGATGGCGATAGCCACGTTGGCGATTAACAGCGAAACGCCATAAGTGTAGTTCGCCATAAAGTTACCGGATTTGCCAAAGGCGTATTCAGCGTAACCCCCCATACCACCGGATTTACGGCTGAACATACCGCATTTTGCGAAGGCCCAGGCCAGCGCCATTGAACCGACAGCAGTCACCAGCCACGAGATGATCGAGATAGTACCGACTTCCGCAAGCTTGGTGGGCAACATGATGATTCCGGATCCCATCATATTAACCATGGTCAGGATAGTGAGCTGGACGACGCCCATTTTGTTGGATTTGGCTTTGCTCATAACATTTCCCCTTTCAACAGAGCGTGTTGCGCGCTTTGTTGCTTAATCACGTAGCACCACACCTGTTTACGACCGTCGTGTTCTTCGATGTAGACACCCTGGAGTTCAGGCGCAAAACCCGGTAGCAAATTGATTCCTTCTTCCAGTGCGCTGAAGTAACGTAATACTGAACCGCCCCAGATTTCACCCGGAACCACACACAGTACGCCCGGAGGATAAGGCAGCGCGCCTTCTGCCGCGATGCGACCTTCAGCGTCCGGCAGACGCACCAGTTCAACTTCACCACGCAGATATGCATAATTGGCATCCTGCGGATTCATGCTAACGCGCGGGAAATGTGCCTTACGGAACATCTCTTTCTGGAGCTGCTTCACGTTGTGACGCGCATACAAATCGTGCATCTCCTGGCACAGCTGGCGCAGGGTGTAACCGGCGTAACGGGCTTCATGCTGCTTGTAGATCGAAGGCAGAACCTCGGCTAGCGGGGCATCGGCTTCCAGCAGTTTTTCGAAACGTACCAGCAGGGCGACAAGCTGCTGCAACTTCGCCATATCTTCTGCGGGGGTCAGCAGGAACAGGATGGAGTTGAGGTCGCATTTTTCGGGCACCACACCATTTTCGCGCAGGAAGTTAGCCAGAATGGTAGCCGGAACGCCGAAGGTATCGTATTCGCCGTTACGCGCATTAATACCCGGAGTGGTGAGCAGCAATTTGCATGGATCCACAAAGTACTGGTGTTCGGCATACCCTTCAAAGGCATGCCAGTGTTCACCGGGGACAAAATGGAAGAAACGCAGGTCGCTGGCGATTTCAGCGGTGGGATAAGCCTGCCACGGTTTACCTTCTACTATCTCCGGCACGAACGGGCGGATATGGTGGCAGTTTTCCAGGATCAACTTACGAGTATCAATTCCGTTGACGACGCAGTCCATCCACATGTTGCGCCCGCTGACGCCTTCATGCATTTTGGCGTTGATGTCCAGTGCGGCAAAGAGCGGATAGAACGGGCTGGTGGAGGCGTGCATCATGAACGCGTTATTCATTCGTTTATGAGGCACGTAGCGAGACTGGCCTTTAATATGGCTGTCTTTTTTGTGGATCTGCGAAGTCTGAGAGAAGCCTGCCTGTTGTTTGTGCACTGACTGGGTGACCAGAATGCCGGGGTCATTTTCGTTAAGATCCAGCAACAGCGGAGAGCAATCGGCCATCATCGGAATAAACTGCTCATAGCCAACCCACGCGGAGTCAAACAGGATGTAGTCGCACAGATGACCGATCTTATCCACCACCTGACGGGCGTTATAGATTGTGCCGTCGTAGGTACCTAACTGAATCACGGCCAGACGGAATGGACGCTCATCTTTCGAACGTTGTGGCGCAACTTCACTCACCTGTTCACGTAGATAGCCTTCTTCAAAGCAGTGCGCGTCGATCCCGCCGATAAAGCCGTACGGGTTACGCGCGGTTTCCAGATATACCGGCGTTGCCCCGGCCTGCAATAACGCGCCGTGGTGGTTTGACTTGTGGTTGTTGCGGTCGAATAACACCAGATCGCCTGGGGTGAGCAATGCGTTAAGCACCACTTTGTTCGATGAGGAGGTCCCGTTCAGTACAAAGTAGGTCTTATCCGCGTTGAAAACTTTAGCTGCGTGCTGTTGTGCGATGCAGGGAGCGCCTTCGTGAATCAGCAGATCACCCATTGCGACATCGGCATTACACAAATCGGAGCGGAAAAGTGTTTCGCCGAAATATTCGACAAACTGATTACCCGCAGGATGGCGACGGAAAAACTCGCCTCCCTGATGACCAGGACAATCAAAGGCGCTGTTGCCCTGATTGACATAGTCGACAAGCGCACGGAAGAACGGCGGACGTAACTGCGTTTCATAATGGCTGGCGGCGGTTTCTAACTGCCGGCCATAAAAGGCGGTACGGGCTTCATTACATTCGAATACACCTGAGATGCGCGGCAGATGTTCAGATGGAACACGTTCTTCATTTTCGGTGGCGATAAAAACAGGAATCCCATAGCCGGTGGCGTCAATTTCATCGAGTTTTCCACGTTCAATATCATTGATGGATAATACGATAGCAGCAACATCAATAAAATTACTTTCATCGATATTTACGCAAGAACGCTGCGTAGAAAAAAAATCAGGACAGGAACGGCTTACGGCAATTTTTAATTCTGACATTTTCATCTCTTTATTTTTAGGTAATAGCAGGTCCTCAATTTCTCAAATGAGAAATTGATAACTCCGGAAAAAAAAAGCAAAGTCATACCGCTGATAAATAAATCAGTAAATTGCTTTTTTGAAGATGCAATAAACCCTAACCGGTCCGGTCACAGGTAATACAGGGTTATGCAGGGAGAGCACTGCGGATACAGGCGTTAGCCTGCGATACAGAGAGTCAGGAAGACCTGTATACTTGAGTGCCCTTAGTCGGAAGACTAACGGGCATTAAAGAAATGAAAGTCGAAACTGTTGCGGTGGGCAAACATCATAATATGCGTTGTTCGCCTTATATGTGGCATTGTACGGCTATTATTTTCCATTTTAGTTACCTTTACTGGATAAGTGGAAGGTGCGGGTATTTTATCCAGGAAATGGCTATGAACTGTGAAGAAGATCAATAAAAAACGATCGTTTATAAAATATTTAGTCGCCATTTATGCATAGTACGAGACAAGATGCTGTTTTGTTGTTTATATGTTATTTATTTGTATTTTATTATTTTTTTTTACAATATTCTACTGGCTGCATAATAAGTATTATGCAGTGAAATGAGTAATGAAAAATATATTTATTAATTAATCAGAAAAAATGAATAAGAATTCACGGCATAAACCGATAGCCAATTCCGGTTTCGGTCAGAAAATGACGCGGACGGGCCGGGTCCAGTTCCAGCTTCTGGCGCAGGTGTCCCATATAAATACGTAGATAATGACTGTGTTCGACGGCGTTTGGTCCCCAAACCTGATTTAACAACTGGCGTTGCGTCAGTACCTTCCCGGCATTATTTAGCAGAACCGCTAACAGGCGAAACTCAATCGGCGTCAAATGAATTTCCTCGTCACCTCGGTGAACGAGGCGTGCGGCAATATCCACTTTGACGTTGGAAAAATGTACCACCGGTTCGGGAGACGCACCGCTGGCGTGGCGACGCAATGCCACGCGCAATCTCGCCTGTAGCTCGCCAATACCAAAGGGTTTACTGAGATAGTCATCGGCACCGGCATCCAGCGCAGCAATTTTATCGCTTTCCTCACTGCGGGCTGAAAGCACAATCACCGGAATCGCGCTCCATTGTCGCAGGTCGCGAATAAAATCAATGCCGTCGCCGTCCGGCAGGCCGAGATCGAGAATGATGAGATCGGGTTTTCGCGTGGCGGCTTCCAACAGACCACGTTGCAGCGTTTCCGCTTCATATACACGCAGGCCATCGGCTTCCAGCGCAGTGCGCAGAAAGCGGCGAATGGCATGTTCATCTTCAACAATCAGTACGTTCGTCACATATCCTCATGAAAATCTTCAAGTTCAGGGGGGATTTCTTGGGGCAGTGTAACACGAAAACAGGCTCCTCCCTGCGCGCGATTGTGGACCGAAATAGTACCGCCGTGCACGTCCACAATAGCCTGACAAATTGCCAGCCCCAGCCCAACGCCGGGCACCGATGACTCTTTATTCCCCCGGGAAAATTTGTCAAAAACGCGCTGTTCCATACCCGACGGAATACCCGGCCCATTATCCCAGACGTCCAGTTGCAGATGTGCGCCATCGACGCTGGCATCAATACCGATTTGCGCCTGTGGCCCCGCGTATTTGACGGCGTTTTCCAGCAGATTAATCAGCACCCGTTCAAAGAGCGGACCATCGACGTGAATCAGTGTTAACGGTTCAGGTAACGACAGATTTATTGGGGCAGAGAGACCGGGCTCCAGCATCTGCAGGGCGCTGCCGACCACCTCTTCCAGCGTTAACCACTCCTTCTTAAGATTAAAGCCGCCAGACTGAATTCGCGCCATATCCAGCAGGTTATTAACCAGTCGGGTAGTATTCAGAACGTGCTGGCGAATCTCACTGGCCTGGCGCGCGTGCGGCGATCCCTCGCTGGCCAGATCCAGTGTTAAGATTTCCGCCTGACCGAACAACACCGTCAACGGCGTGCGCAAATCGTGGGACAGAGCAGCGAGCAGGGCGTTGCGAATGCTTTCGCGCTCGCTGGCAAACCGCGCCTGCTCTTCGCTGGCGGTCAGCGTCAGGCGCTCCAGCGCACTGGCTACCAGTAGAGTGAAGGTTTCCAGCAGGCGTTGCTGTTCGGGGATCATAAGCTGGCGTAAATTTCCCGGTTCGACCACCAGCAGCCCATGCGTTTTATCGGCGCTTTTTAACGGTAAAATCTGATATGGCACGCCCGGTAACGTGTCGGTGCCTGCACCGGCCGGTTGCCCTTTGTCAAAGCTCCATTGGGCAATGGCGTCATCCCACGGCGTCATGCCCTGTTGATGGGTGAGCGGGGCCAGCTTGCCGTTCTCACCGGGCAGTAAAACCTGGCTGCGGGCCTGAAACGTTGAAGCGATAAACTGTTCACTGGTGGCGGCGATATCCGTCTGACTCCGACCGACGGCCAGCGCTTTCGACATCTCATACAAATGACGCGTACGCTGTTCACGATAACGCGCTACCCGCGCCTGATAACGCACCCCGGCGGTCAGATTACCAATAACCAGCCCTACCGTTAGCATTACGGCAAAGGTGAGCAGGTACTGAACGTCTGAAACGGCCAGCGTCCCGCGTGGGGCAATAAAGAAGAGATCGAAGCTGGCGACGTTAATAAAGGTTGCCAGCACTGACGGCCAGCGTCCGTAAAAGAGTGCGATAACCACCACACCCAATAAATAGATCATCACCAGGTTGGCGGCGTCAAAGGCCATTAGCCACTGCATGGCGATTAGCGTAATGATGGCGCACAGCGCAACGGCAACCACACAACCCTGAATTTGTACCCGCCATTTATCCTTAAAGGTGCGGCTATCAGCCGTTTGCAGCACAGGGCGTGAAGGGGGCTCATCGAGCGCAACAATCATCAGGTCGAGATCCGGTGCGCGATGAGCGAGTTTGTCGGCAAAGGAATCGCTACGCCACCAGCGACGCGTAGTCGGACGCCCGAGCACAATTTTTCCCAGATTATGCTCACGGGCATAGTGGATGACCGCTTTGTCTTCGGCGGGGTCGGAAAGGGTGGCTGTTTCTGCGCCTAACTCCTGAGCCAGCCGCAGAGCGCTTAAAATTGCGCGGCGTTGTTTTTCGGGCAGTCGGTGCAGCGCTGGCGTTTCGACATACACCGCATGCCAGACGCTGCCGAGACGCGCCGCCAGACGTGCGGCGGCGCGTACCAGTTTTTCGCTGCCGGTATTGTGCCCAATGCACAGTAAAATAGCGTCGCGGGTATGCCAGACTTTCTCCTCTCCCGGACGTCCTCGCCAGGCGCGCATCTGATCGTCTACCCGATCAGCCGTGCGGCGCAGGGCAAGTTCACGTAGCGCGATCAGATTACCTTTGCGAAAGAAATGCTCAATTGCTCTTTCTGCCTGACCGGCGATATAAACCTTGCCTTCGTTCAGGCGCTGGCGCAAATCGTCGGGGGGGAGATCGACCAGCACCACATCGTCGGCGGCATCGAAAAAAGGGTCGGGTACGGTTTCACGAACCTGAATGCCGGTAACGCCGCTGACCACGTCATTGAGACTTTCCAGATGCTGCACGTTAACGGTAGTAAAGACATCAATCCCGGCTTCCAGCAGCTCTTCAATGTCCTGCCAGCGCTTAGGATGCCGTGAGCCTGGCGCATTACTGTGCGCCAGTTCATCCATCAAAATGAGCGCTGGACGGCGGGCCAGCGCAGCGTCGAGATCGAACTCATTGATGTGGCGGCCATGGCGCGCTTGTCGCTTTAGCGGCAAGATGCTGAGGCCGTCCAACAGCGCGGCGGTCTCTTTGCGTCCATGGGTTTCCACCACGCCAATCAGCACATCTAACCCTTGCGCCCGCAGTCGCTGGGCCTCTGCCAGCATGGCCCAGGTTTTGCCGACGCCAGCACAGGCACCGAAGAAAATTTTCAGTTTTCCCCGATGCGGGGCCGTGGTCTGCTCCAGCAGGCGATCGGGGTCGGGGCGTAAGGGTTCGTTATGCATGTCCTTTTTCTCAGTGCTTATCCAGCGCTAAATTAAGTTCCACCAGGTTCACCACCGGCTGACCGATAAAACTGACCAACGGCTTGTGCGTATATTGTGCAACCAACCGCGTAACCTCTTCAACGCTGAGGTTGCGAGCCTGCACCACGCGGGGAATTTGCCAGGCCACCGCGGCTGGCGTCAGGTTGTTATCCAGCCCGCTGGAAGAAGCCGTTACCAGCTCTACCGGGACGGCAGGACTGGCCTGCGGGTTGGCGGCACGCAGTGCGGCAATCCGGCTTTGCAGCTGTTTATCCAGTTCCGGGTTGCTGGCTGCCATATTACTGCCGCCTGAAGCCATTGGATTATAGGGCATTTCAGCTGTGGCAGACGGACGCCCCTGAAAATAACCGGCAGCGGTAAAATGTTGCCCGATGAGCTCAGAGCCGCGAACAACCTGACCTTCGCTAAGAAGCGAACCGTTAGCCTGGTGGGGAAACCACCACTGCCCCAGCGCGGTCGTCAGCAACGGGTAAGCCCCGCCAGTGATAAGCATCAGGAAAATCAATGTTGATAATGCAGGACGTAATCCACTCATCTGAAACCTCACACCAGACCCAGCAGGGTCAGCAGTAAATCAATCGCTTTGATACCGATAAACGGCACAACCAAACCGCCCAAACCATAGATCCACAAATTGCGGCGCAACATCGCGGATGCGGACAAAGGTTTGTAGCTCACGCCTTTTAGCGCCAGTGGGATCAGAAAGACGATAACCAGCGCGTTAAAGATAACCGCGCTGAGGATCGCCGAGTCTGGCGAATGCAGTCCCATCACGTTCAGCGCATTGAGCTGCGGATAGGTGGCGGCGAAGGCGGCCGGGATAATAGCGAAATACTTCGCGACGTCGTTGGCAATACTGAAAGTGGTCAGCGAACCGCGCGTCATCAGCATTTGTTTACCAATGTGCACTACTTCAATCAGTTTGGTGGGGTTGGAGTCGAGATCCACCATGTTACCTGCTTCTTTCGCTGCCTGGGTTCCAGAGTTCATGGCGACCGCAACGTCGGCCTGCGCCAGGGCAGGTGCGTCATTGGTTCCGTCGCCGGTCATTGCCACCAGACGACCTTCCGCTTGATACTGACGAATCAGCGCCAGCTTGGCTTCCGGCGTGGCTTCAGCTAAGAAGTCATCCACTCCGGCCTCAGCGGCGATCGCGGCGGCGGTCAGGCGGTTATCGCCGGTGATCATCACCGTTTTAATCCCCATTTTGCGCAGTTGAGCAAAACGTTCTTTGATCCCGCCTTTCACAATATCTTTCAGCGCAATCACGCCCAGTACGTGGGAGCCTTCGGCAACCACCAGCGGCGTTGCGCCAAGGCGAGCGACGCTTTCGACCTTCTGCTCCACATCGGCGGGAAAGTGGCCGCCGTTGGCTTCAACGTGCCGACGAATGGCATCGACCGACCCTTTGCGGATCATTCGGTTGTCGATGTTGATGCCGCTCATCCGGCTTTGGGCGGTAAACGGCACAAAGGTAGCGTGCAGAGATTGCACGTCGCGAATACGCAGATTAAAGCGCTGTTTTGCCAGGATCACGATGCTGCGGCCTTCCGGCGTTTCATCGGCCAGCGATGAAAGCTGTGCGGCGTCGGCCAACGTTTTTTCGTCCACGCCGTGGGCGGGCAGAAAATCCGAAGCCTGACGGTTACCCAGCGTAATGGTGCCGGTTTTATCCAGCAGCAGTACGTCTACGTCACCTGCCGCCTCTACTGCACGTCCGCTGGTAGCGATGACATTCGCGCCCAGCATGCGGCTCATCCCGGCGACGCCAATCGCTGAGAGCAGTCCGCCTATCGTTGTAGGGATCAAACACACAAGCAAGGCAACCAGCACCGTGATGCTGACCGCACTACCACCCCAGGCGGAAAACGGCCATAGCGTGGCGGTCGCCAGCAAAAAGATAATGGTCAGGGCAATCAGCAGGATCGTCAGGGCGATTTCATTGGGCGTTTTACGCCGCTGCGCGCCTTCAACCATGGCGATCATCCGGTCGAGGAACGTTTCACCGGGGTTTACGCTGCATTCGATAACCAGCCAGTCGGAGAGGATGCGGGTCCCGCCGGTGACGGAGGCGAAATCGCCACCGGATTCACGAATCACAGGCGCGGATTCACCGGTAATGGCACTTTCATCTACTGATGCGCCACCTTCAATGACCTCGCCGTCACACGGGATAATATCGCCAGCTTCCACCAGCACGATATCCCCTTTCCGTAAATCATCGGCAGGAACGTGATCCATTGCCGCGCCGTATTTGGGTTCGCGAAGTTTGCGGGCGAAGGCGGTTTTTTTGACTCCCTTTAGGCTATTAGCCTGAGCTTTACTGCGACCTTCCGCCAGCGCCTCAGCGAAGTTGGCGAACAGAACGGTAATCCACAGCCACAGGCTTATCGCGCCGGTAAACCACGGGCTGCCCTGCATATGACCTGTTGCCATCGCCACCGTTAACAGGGTCGTTAACAAACTGCCCAGCCAGACGATAAACATCACCGGGTTACGCCACTGGGTATGTGGGCTTAATTTTTTCACGGCGTCCATCAGCGCCTGTGCGACCAGAGAGGGTTCGAACAGCGCCAGTTGCTTGCGACTCATAGTAATGTGCTCCGCATCACTCAGTGTAATGACAGGTATTCTGCGACCGGGCCAAGCGCCAGGGCAGGAACAAAGGTGAGAGCGCCAACCAGTAACACCGTACCGATTAACAACCCGACAAACAGCGCGCCGTGGGTAGGTAGCGTGCCTGGGCTTGCTGGCTGGATCTTTTTACTAACCAGCGACCCGGCAATAGCCATCACGGGGATGATCACGCCGAAGCGACCGAAGAACATGCACAGGGCCAGCAGGCAGTTCCAGAACGGGCTATTGGCGCTTAATCCGGCAAAGGCGCTACCGTTGTTGTTCGAGGCAGACGACACGGCATACAGGACTTCACTAAAGCCGTGAGGACCTGGATTAAGCATGGCGCTGCGCCCGGCATCGCTCATCATGGCGATCGCTGTACCGAGCAGGACCAGCGTAGGGGTGACCAGAATCGCCAGCGCGGTCATTTTCATTTCGCGCACGTCGATTTTCTTACCCAGATACTCCGGCGTACGGCCAATCATTAACCCGGCGATAAATACCGCCAGCAGCACGAACAGCAGCATGCCGTACAGACCTGAACCCACACCGCCGAAGACCACTTCACCAATCTGCATCAGCCACATAGGTACCATGCCGCCCAGTGCGGTAAAGGAGTCATGCATCGCATCGACAGCCCCGCAGGATGCTGCTGTGGTGACGACGGAAAAGAGACTCGTGGCCAGCACGCCAAAGCGGCTCTCCTTGCCCTCCATGTTGATATTGCTGTCGGCACCGAATGCCATCAGGTGCGGGTTGCCCTGAACTTCGGCCCACATCACGACGGCAACGCAGACCGCAAAAATCAATGACATGGCCCACAGTAAGGTCCGCCCCTGACGACGATCGCCCACTACATCACCAAAGGCAAAACACAGCGCAGTGGGAATTAAGAAAATAGCCAGCATCTGTACCAGATTGGTCAGTGCGGTTGGGTTTTCAAACGGATGCGATGAGTTAGCGTTAAAGAATCCCCCTCCGTTAGTGCCGAGCATCTTAATCGCTTCCTGTGAGGCGACTGGCCCCATTGGCAGCAGCTGTTTCACCCCTTCAAGGGTGGTGATGGGCTGATAAGGCAATATGTTTTGCAACGTACCTTGCTGAATGAAGAACAGGGCAATGAGCAACGCAATAGGGACGAGGATCCACAGCGTAATGCGAACCAGATCGACCCAGGCGTTGCCCAGCGTGTTCATACTCTGGCGTGTGAAAGCGCGGGTCAGGGCAAAAATCACCGCAATTCCGGTCGCCGCAGACAGGAAATTCTGCACAGTCAACCCAGCCATCTGGCTGAAATAGCTTAAGGTGGTTTCGCCAGCATAGGATTGCCAGTTGGTATTAGTGACAAAACTCACCGCCGTGTTGAGCGCCAGATCCCACGAAAGCCCTGGCAGTTGCTGGGGATTTAACGGCAGCAGGTTTTGCGCCATCAGCATCGAAAACAGGACCAGCAGGCCCAGCGCATTGAGAGCGAGGATAGCCAGCAGATACTGCCGCCAGTTCATCTCCTGCTGCGAGATGCCCAGACCGCGCCAGAGTAAATGCTCCGCGCCAACCAGACCCGGCAGGGGCGTATTGTTGATCAGTCGAGCCAGCCCAAATCCCAACGGTCTGGCGATGACAAATAGCACCAGCAAGAAACTGGCAATGAGTAAAAATCCTTGGGCTGCCATCAGAACGCCTCCGCATTGATCAGGGCATAGACCAGGTAACCTAATAATAAAAAGACCAGCACAATGCCGGTTATCACGCCTGCACTCACAGTGCACCTCCAGTGGCATAAATGTGATAACCAGAGCGTAGGTTTTTGCTTGCAAAGATTTCGCAAAAATCAGCGGCTGGGGTGTAAAAAAAGTATAAAAATGGCAAAAACCATTATTTAACTAATGGTTAGTATTAATTTAACCTTTATGTAACTTAATTACGGTTTTATGCTAAACGGAGCATCAATAGATAAAAATAAGTGGTCGGATGAGTAGCAAAATTACACACAAGGCGGTATTATTTTCATCAGTTAACCAAGTTTATTTTTCCGGTGCTATTCACCGAACAGATATATGGGAGAGGATTATGGACTTTTATAAAGAATATCCAGCACACATTGTTTTCTTGCGCCGTACCTTTGCCGTAGTGGCGGGCGTGCTGGCGCTACCGGTCATGCTGTTCTGGAAAGACCGCGCTCGTTTTTACAGCTATCTGCACCGCGTCTGGTCTAAAACCAGTGATAAACCGGTGTGGATGGAGCAGGCTGAAAAAGCCACCTGCGATTTCTACTAAGTTATCGTTCTTGCTCAAGAAAACCGCTCACAGTAATGTGGCGGTTTTTTTTATGCGCCGACGTCTACACTTGTCGGTGTAATAGATAACGAGTGGCAATGATTAATTTATATCCGGGAGTATTATGACCACCCATCTGGTCTGGTTTCGACGTGATTTACGTCTGCATGACAACCTCGCGCTGGCGGCGGCTTGTCGGGATCGTACTGCGCAGGTCATCGCGCTATATATCTCTACTCCTGAGCAGTGGAAGGCGCACGAAATGGCCCCACGTCAGGCGGCATTTGTGAGTGCGCAGTTGAATGCGTTGCAGACGGCGCTGGCGGAAAAAGGCATCCCGCTTCTGTTTGATGAAGTTGCAGATTTTGCGGCCAGCGTGGAAACCGTCAAAAACGTCTGCGCACAGCATAGCGTCAGCCGATTGTTTTATAACTATCAATACGAAATAAACGAACGTCAGCGTGATGTCGCCGTTGAGAAGGTACTACCCCATGTGGTGTGTGAAGGGTTTGACGACAGCGTGATCTTGCCTCCGGGGGCGGTCATGACCGGCAATCTCGAAATGTATAAAGTCTTTACACCGTTTAAAAATGCCTGGCTGAAGCGGATTAAAGAGGGTGTTCCAGAATGCGTTAGCGCGCCGAAGGTGAGAGAAAGCGGCGCTCTTGACGCTCCGTTAACATCAATAACGCTGAGCTATCCGCAGCAAGATTTTGATGCGCAGCGGTTTGTGGCAGAAGAAAAACTGGCTATCGCGCAATTACGCCAGTTTTGCCAGCAGGCCGCGAGAGAATATGAGCAACGGCGTGATTTCCCCGCGGTTGACGGTACCAGTCGATTATCCGCGAGCCTGGCGACAGGGGGATTGTCGCCGCGCCAGTGCCTGAATCGACTGCTCGCGGAGCAGCCGCAGGCGCTTGAAGGAGGGGAAGGCTGCGTCTGGCTGAACGAACTTATCTGGCGTGAATTTTATCGTCATCTGATGACTTACCATCCGGCGCTGTGTCGGCATCAACCGTTTATCCGTTGGACCGATCGCGTGCAATGGCAGAATAATCCTGCACATTTGCAAGCCTGGCAAACAGGGAACACGGGATACCCGATTGTTGATGCGGCGATGCGTCAGCTCAACGCCACGGGCTGGATGCATAATCGATTACGCATGATTACGGCCAGTTTTTTAGTGAAAGATCTACTGATCGACTGGCGTAAAGGCGAGCAATATTTTATGTCGCAACTGATCGATGGCGATCTGGCGGCCAATAACGGCGGCTGGCAGTGGGCGGCCTCAACCGGGACCGACGCCGCACCGTATTTCCGTATCTTTAACCCCACGACTCAGGGCGAAAAATTTGATCGCGACGGCGAGTTTATCCGCCAGTGGCTGCCGGAACTGCGCGATGTGCCGGGTAAAGCCATTCATGATCCGTGGACGTGGGCTGAAAAAGCGCAGGTTACGCTTAACTATCCTCGTCCGATTGTCGATCATAAACAGGCAAGACTGGCGACGCTGGCGGCCTATGAGGCGGCGCGCAAGGGATAAGTATGTGACCGATTTTTGCGTAATGCCTTCCAGCAGAATGAACATGTTGCAGCCGGGAGCTTTTAGCGCTGAAACGTGCTCTCAGTACCGTGAATACCCTGCTGCATAAGTTTTCCCTCAGCAGTAAATTTCTGTCATCTTCATTCAGATGACGGAAATTAATGACAACGCCAACGCCAACGACATCCACACCGCACGATGCGGTGTTTAAAACGTTTTTACATCATCCCGAAACTGCGCGGGATTTTCTCGACATTCACCTACCAGCTGAACTGCGGACGCTTTGCGATTTGAATTCGCTGAAGCTGGAGTCAGAAAGCTTTATTGAAGCGGATTTACGTTCGCGCTACTCCGACGTGCTCTGGTCTTTGCACACACGCGACGGCGACGGTTATGTCTATGTGGTTTTAGAGCATCAAAGTTCAGCCGAGCTGCATATGGCTTTTCGTCTGTTGCGTTATGCGATGGCGGCGATGCAGCGCCATCTGGACGCAGGGCATAAGGAACTGCCGTTGGTGATACCGATGCTGTTTTATCATGGCTGCCGAAGCCCCTATCCGTACTCGTTGTGCTGGCTGGATGCCTTTGCCGACTCCGTGGCGGCAAGACAACTTTATTCCAGCGCATTTCCGTTGGTGGACATAACGGTGGTACCCGATGATGAGATCATGGCTCACAGGCGAATGGCGCTGCTGGAATTAATGCAAAAACATATCCGTCGGCGGGATTTGATGAGGCTGGTAGAGCAACTGACCACGCTGCTACTTACTGGATGCGCTAATGACACGCAATTACAAGCGATGTTTAATTACATTCTACAATCTGGCGATGAATCTCGCTTTAATGAGTTTATGCAAGAGATGACACAACGGATCCCCCAACACAAGGAGAGGCTGATGACTATTGCAGAGCGGTTACGGTTAGATGGATTACAGGAAGGTCTACAACAAGGTCTACAACAAGGACTACAACAAGGAAAACAAGAAGCGGCATTACGTATAGCACAAACCATGTTGGAACAGGGAATCGAACGCGAAATGGTAAAACTGGTGACCGGTGTTTCAGAAGCGGATTTGGCTGTAAACCATGCATAATTTCCAGAAAAACAGGCCCGAATCTTATTACATCATCGGGCCTGTAAACTCAGGACTCTACCGCCAGCGGACGATTTCTGAACTTCAGCGACTGGTACAGCCAAATCAGCAGTACCAGCACCACACAGGCCAGCGCGCCCCAGGTTATTTCGCTAAAGACATCAATATATGCATTGATGGAATAGTTGATAGCGCCCGCTGAGTCAAACGAACCTTGTGAGGTCTGATCGGCGATAACGCCGGCCAGGTAGTTGGCGATGGCCCCGGAAAGCAGCATGTAAATACCCGTTAATACGCCGGTCACTCCTGGGATCTCGATACGTGTAATCTGAGACATAGCCACCGGATCGATAAACAGCTCGGCAAAGCCCATGACCGCCAGCCCCAATACCATCAGCGGCATGGAAGAGTGACCGTAAGCCGCAGACCAGCGGGCGCTCAAGGTCAGAATACAGAATCCGGCGCTCATTAAACCGAGGCCAAGGGCAAATTTACCCCAGATACGTACGGTACGATTACCGCTAACGCTTTCTTTGACCACCCAGGCCAGCACGATACCGCACAGCATAACGGCAAAGGCGTTAACCGACTGGAACATCGCGGTAGGGACGGAATATCCCAGAATATCGCGGTTAACGAAGCGGTCGATATACAGGCTAATCGAACTGCCGCCCTGTTGAGCAAAGGCCCAGAACAATAGACTGAAGAAGGTCAGCGTAACGATAAGCCCCAGCTCTTTGCGCTGTTTCTGGGTCTGCGCCTGGCGGTAAATCTTCGCCAGAACCGCCAGACCAATAACAGTAGCAACGATCAGTGCGTAAACGGACCACTCTTTCCAGAACAGAACGGTAATCAGCAGCGGTGCTGCAACCAGCAGAACTAATAACCAGGCCCAGTTTGGCAGCATATATTTTTTCGCACACAAGACGGCCTTGTTGACGCCGGTGGTATGGGCGAAATGGCGATTACCGCATACGAAAATCACCAGCCCCGCCAGCATGCCAATCGCCGCCAGCGCAAAGCCCATCGCCCAACTGTACTCTTCCTGCACGTAGCCGCAGGCAATGGGCGCGATGATTGAACCAATATTACCGGCAGCGTAGAGCAGAGAGAATCCACCGTCACGGCGAGGGTCTTCAGGCTGATACAACTCGCCTAACAGGCAACTGATGTTGGATTTAAACAGACCGTAGCCACAGACAATAATCGCCAGCGATAAATAAAGGAACGCCGGGGCCATTTCGCTGGCGCCCAATACCAGATGCCCCACCGCCATTAAAAATGCGCCGATCATCACCGCCATTCGATTGCCGAGCACTTTATCGGCCAGGTATCCCCCAAGAATGGGCGTGACGTAGACCAGCGAGCAGTAGGCGCTGAAAAGTTCATATGCGTGATTATCGTCGTACTTAAGCTGGTTAGTGAGATACAGGATCAGCAATGCACGCATGCCGTAAAAACTGAAGTATTCCCAAATTTGTAGCGCAACGACGTAATAAATCGCCCGTGGTTGAGATGCTTGTTTATTCATTATTTTCTCGAAGTAAATGCCTCGCGACAGGCTGAACGTGCTGTGCGAGTGTGTTTCCTTAAAGTTTTAACTTTGATACAGATCTGATTATTTTTGCAATATGCTGTCTGATTGCATAAATATACATGAATTAGATCGCGTGGGGGTAAGCAAATTGCGTTCAAATCGGGTGTGATTGTTTCTTGATGTGTCAGTGAAATGTCTATCGACGAACGCAAGCGGGGACGCTATTTTAACCTAAGCTGTGTTGCTGATTGGGCAGGCAGAATTTATGACTACGAGGACGATGATGAAAAACACCGAACTGGAACAACTGATCAACGACAAACTGAACAGCGCCGCCATTAGCGACTATGCGCCGAATGGTTTGCAGGTTGAGGGCAAAGAGACGGTGCATAAAATCGTGACCGGCGTGACTGCAAGTCAAGCGTTGCTGGACGAGGCGGTACGCCTGCAGGCGGATGCGGTCATCGTTCATCACGGTTATTTCTGGAAAGGCGAATCTCCGGTTATTCGCGGTATGAAGCGCCATCGTCTGAAAACGCTGTTGGAAAATGATATCAACCTGTATGGCTGGCACCTGCCGCTGGATGCTCACCCGGAACTGGGTAATAACGCGCAGCTGGCAGCGCTGTTGGGGATCACCGTCATGGGTGAAATCGAGCCACTGGTGCCATGGGGAGAACTCTCCATGCCGGTTCCGGGGCTGGAGCTGGCATCGTGGATTGAAGCGCGTTTAGGCCGTAAACCGTTATGGTGCGGTGATACCGGGCCGGAAAAAGTTCAGCGCGTCGCCTGGTGTACAGGGGGCGGTCAGAGTTTCATTGATAGCGCAGCCCGGTTTGGTGTCGATGCCTTTATCACCGGTGAAGTCTCAGAGCAAACCATTCACTCAGCCCGCGAGCAGGGGTTGCATTTTTATGCTGCTGGTCACCATGCGACCGAACGCGGCGGCATTCGCGCATTGAGCGAATGGCTGAATGAAAATACCGATCTGGACGTAACCTTTATCGATATTCCTAATCCAGCGTAATAAAGAGGGACGAAAGTGCAGCGAGCGCGTTGTTATCTGTTAGGTGAAAGTGCGGTGGTTCTTGAGCTGGAACCTCCCATTACGCTGGCGACTCAGAAACGCATCTGGCGTCTGGCCCAGCGTCTGGTTGATGCCCCGAATGTGCTGGAAGCTATTCCGGGAATGAACAATATCACGGTTACCCTGCGCGACCCGAAAACGCTGGCGCTGGATGCGATTGAACGCCTGCAGCGCTGGTGGGAAGAGAGTGAGGCGCTGGAGCCGGACTCGCGCTTTATTGAAATTCCCGTGACCTATGGCGGTGAGTTCGGCCCCGATCTGGCAGAGGTCGCCCGGCACAGTGGATTAAGCGACAAGCAGGTCGTCGAACTTCATGCGTCGGTTGATTATGTGGTGTGGTTTATCGGTTTTCAGCCGGGATTTCCCTATCTCGGGAGCTTACCTGAACCACTCCATACTCCGAGGCGTGCGGAACCGCGTCTGCTTGTTCCGGCAGGTTCTGTCGGTATTGGCGGATCCCAAACGGGGGTCTATCCGCTTTCCACGCCAGGTGGATGGCAATTGATTGGCCGTACCTCCGTTGCGTTATTTGATCCAAAACGGCAGGAGCCGATTCTGTTACGGGCTGGCGATACCGTGCGTTTTGTCCCGCAGAAGGAGGGGATATGTTAAACATCATTCGCGCTGGCATGTACACCTCAGTACAGGACGGGGGACGCCATAGTTTTCGTCAATCCGGAATCAGTCACTGTGGCGCGCTGGATAAACCGGCGCTGAACGTTGCTAATCTGCTGGTGGGTAATGATGCGAATGCCGCTGCGCTGGAAATCACACTGGGGCAACTGGTGGTGGAATTTGAAACCGATGGCTGGTTTGCCCTGACCGGAGCGGGATGTGAAGCGCACCTGGATCGTACTCCCGTATGGAGCGGATGGCGGCTACCGGTGAAAGCCGGGCAACGTCTGACGCTAAAACGTCCACATCACGGCATGCGCAGCTATCTGGCGGTAGCGGGCGGTTTTGATGTGCCCGAAGTAATGGGGTCGCGCAGTACCGATCTCAAAGTCGGAATTGGCGGGCTGGAAGGGCGTCTGCTGCGCGATGGCGATCGGCTGCCAATTGGCGCATCGACCCGGCAATTCAGCGGGCCGCAGGGCGTAAAACAGCTGATGTGGGGCAACCACATTCGTGCGCTCCCCGGGCCTGAATACCAGGAGTTTGACGAAGTATCGCAGGCTTCTTTCTGGCGCTCCCCGTGGCAGCTGAGTCCGCAAAGCAACCGTATGGGGTATCGCTTGCAGGGGCAGTCGCTGACGCGCACGACCGATCGCGAGCTATTGTCGCATGGTTTGCTCCCTGGCGTAGTGCAGGTTCCGCATAATGGTCAGCCCATCGTGCTGATGAACGATGCTCAGACGACGGGCGGCTATCCGCGTATCGCCTGTATCATCGAAGCAGATATGTATCATCTGGCGCAGATCCCGCTCGGCCAGCCGATTCATTTTGTGCAGTGTTCGCTGGAGGAAGCGCTTAAGGCGCGCCAGGATCGGCAGCGTTATCTGGAACAGTTAACATGGCGACTTAACAATGAAAATTGATCTCAACGCAGACCTCGGTGAGGGATGCCCTAACGATGCAGCGCTGCTGCAACTGGTGTCATCAGCCAACATCGCCTGTGGGTTTCACGCCGGTGATGCGCAGACGATGCTTTTAAGCGTGCGCGAAGCGCTAAAAAATGGCGTAGCGATAGGTGCGCATCCGAGTTTTCCGGATCGGGAAAATTTTGGCCGTAGCGCCATGACCCTGCCTGTGGAAACGGTGTATGCGCAGACGCTGTATCAAATTGGTGCGCTGGCTGGCATCACGCGTGCGCAGGGCGGCGTAATGCGTCATGTTAAACCGCACGGTATGCTTTATAACCAGGCGGCGAAAGATCCTCAGTTGGCGGATGCTATTGCTCAAGCGGTGTATGCCTGCGATCCGTCGCTGGTTCTGGTAGGGCTGGCGGGAAGCGAACTGATTCGTGCCGGAGAACGCTATGGTCTGGTAACACGTCAGGAGGTTTTTGCCGATCGGGGTTATCAGGCGGATGGCAGTCTGGTGCCGCGCAGCCAACCGGGCGCATTGATTGAGGATGAAGAGCAGGCGCTGGCGCAAACGCTAGAAATGGTGCAATCCGGCAGAGTAAAAAGCCAGAGTGGAACGTGGGCGAGCGTGACAGCCCAGACGGTATGCATTCACGGGGATGGTGAGCACGCACTCGCTTTTGCCCGTCGCTTGCGAGCCGCATTCAATGCATGCAATATTCAAATTAGCGCATAAATTTATTCATATAAAACAATAATATATTACACAACAACATATACAGGACTGAATTATGGGAGAGGTAATTTCTCTCTGGCCATTGACGGGGATCGCCGTCATCGTGGTCGGATTTCTTTTACGTTTTAACCCGGTCTTGGTGGTCATTATTGCCGGGATCGTCACGGGGCTGGCGGCGCATATGCCGATCGCCACTATCCTTGAGAAGCTGGGTGAAGGTTTTCTTAACACCCGCAACCTGCCATTTATCCTGCTGATCCCGCTGGCGGTGATTGGCCTGCTGGAACGCCACGGACTCAAAGAGCGTGCTCAGGCGTGGATTGCAAAAATCCGCAGCGCCACCAGTGGCCGTCTGCTTATTGTCTATCTGTTCATTCGCGAAGCGACCGCTGCGTTAGGGTTGACCAGTCTGGGGGGGCATCCGCAGATGGTGCGTCCGCTGCTGGCGCCGATGGCGGAAGGGGCCGCAGAGAAAAATCACGGCGAGATACCTGGGGCGGTACGCTATCGTCTGCGCGCCATGTCAGCTGCGACCGATAACGTCGGACTGTTCTTCGGTGAAGATATCTTTGTTGCCTTCGGCGCCATCATTTTTATGCACAACTTTATGCTGGAGTCTGGTGGGATCCAGACCGAACCGCTGCATATTGCCTTGTGGGGGATCCCAACGGCAATTTGTGCATTCCTGATCCACGGTACGCGTCTGTGGCGTCTGGATAGCTATTTGCAACGTGAGGTGGCGAAAGCGAATGCCGCAGCGAAAGGGGAAGCGAAATGAATTTTCAACAAAGCTATCTCTATTGGCTGGCGGGAGCGGTATTACTGATTGTGGCGCTGATGTCCTGGCAGGACAAAGCGAACCCGCGTCGCTTTACCACCGGCCTGTTTTGGGGCATATACGGCGTACTGTTTCTGCTTGGCGACTGGACATACTCGCTGTTTGGCGACAAACGCACGGTGCATATTGCCGTTGGCGTCGCGGTGGTCGTGCTGGCCCTGATCGCCGGTTTTGGCGGCGTGAAGCTTGGAAGCTACCATCAACGAACGCAGCAACAGCGCGAAGAAAGCGCCAGTCGTCTGGGTAATCGCCTGTTTTTCCCGGCGCTGGCAATTCCGGTGGTAACGGTTATTGGCGTGCTGATGTTCAACCATATTCCGGGCTTACAGGATGCGCTGTTTGGGCCGGGTAATCACGCCACGCTGGTGACGCTCTTTTCCATGACCGCAGGCTCGTTGATTGGTCTGGCGATGGCGATAAAAATGACCCATGAGCGGGTTCATCAACCGATTCAGGAGGCGCGTCGTCTGCTGGACTCCATTGGCTGGGCGTTCATCCTGCCGCAGATTTTGGCCACGCTCGGGCTGTTGTTTACGGCAGCGGGCGTAGGCAGCGGTATTTCCTGGCTAACGCAAGAATACCTGGCGGTGGATAGCCGCTTTATCGCAGTGGCGGTGTACACCATCGGCATGGCATTGCTGACGATGGTCATGGGCAATGCGTTTGCCGCTTTCCCGATCGTGACCGCTGGAATTGGTATTCCGATCCTCGTGCTGCAGCACGGCGGCAATCCGGCAGTAATGGCGGCAATTGGTATGTTCTCTGGCTATTGCGGGACGTTAATGACGCCGATGGCGGCAAACTTTAACATTGTTCCTGCAGCGCTGCTGGAGCTGCCGGATAAAAACGCGGTGATTAAAGCGCAGGTGCCAACCGGCATACTGCTGTTGCTGGTCAACGTGTTCCTGATGTATTTCCTGATGTTCTTGTAAGGTGACAGGATGAAAACAGTACTCATCACGGGATTTGAACCCTTTGGCGGCGAGTCAGTTAACCCTTCCTGGGAAGTGGTCTCGGGCCTCGACAATGCTATCATCGGCGGATGCCGCGTCGTTGCCCGCCAACTGCCGTGCGTCTTTGGCGAGTCTCTTGCCGTACTCAATGGTGCGATTGACGCGCTGTCGCCATCACTGGTGCTGGCGGTGGGGCAGGCGGGGGGGCGCACGGATGTCACCGTGGAGCGCGTGGCGATCAACGTTGACGATGCGCGTATTGCGGATAATCAGGGTCAACAGCCGGTAGATGTGCCGATTGTGGCCGATGGTCCGGCGGCATGGTTTAGTTCGTTGCCGATCAAAGCGATGGTTGTTGCCATGCGCAACGCGGGAATTCCGGCTTCGGTTTCCCAAACCGCGGGCACTTTCGTTTGTAACCACGTGATGTATGGCCTACTGCATAAACTACGTGACGTTCCGGCGGTGAAGGGAGGATTTATTCATATCCCTTATTTGCCGCAACAGGCTGCACAGCACCCCGGGGCGCCAAGTATGGCAGCGGACACGGTGCGCCGGGCGCTGGAAGTTGCGATTGCCACCGCGTTGCAGGTGGCGAGTGATATCGCAGTGACGGGCGGTGCAACACATTAAAAAAGGACAGTATTATGCCTGAAGGCCCGGAGATCCGCCGCGCGGCGGATAACCTGGAGGCGGCAGTCAAAGGCAAACCCCTGACCGATGTCTGGTTTGCCTTTGAGCAGCTAAAACCGTATCAATCTCAACTGATTGGGCAGAGTGTTACCCAGCTTGAAACGCGGGGTAAAGCATTGCTGACCCATTTTTCTAATGGATTGACGCTGTACAGCCACAATCAGCTCTATGGCGTGTGGCGAGTGGTGGATACCGGAAAAATACCGCAGACTTCGCGGGTACTGCGTGTCAGGTTGCAAACACATGACAAAACTATTCTGCTCTATAGCGCCTCTGATATCGACATGCTGACGCCGGAACAGCTCGCTACCCATCCGTTCCTGCAACGGGTTGGGCCGGACGTCCTGGATTTACGTTTAACGCCCGATGACGTGAAAGCGCGTCTGTTATCCCCGCGTTTTCGCAATCGCCAGTTTTCTGGCCTGCTGTTGGACCAGGCGTTTCTGGCGGGATTAGGTAACTACCTGCGGGTAGAGATTCTCTGGCAGGTAGGGCTGACCGGGCAGCATAAAGCGTCGATGCTCGGAGATGAGCAGTTGGATGCGCTGGCGCATGCGCTGCTTGATATTCCTCGTTTGTCCTATAACACCCGCGGGCTGGTGGATGAGAACAAACATCACGGCGCGCTGTTTCGCTTTAAGGTCTTTCACCGGGATGGTGAAGCCTGTGAGCGCTGTGGCGGAACCATCGAAAAAACGACGCTCTCTTCACGACCCTTTTACTGGTGTCCGGGATGTCAGCACTAAGCGGGATGCTTTGGCGCGTGTAGCGAAATAAACCGCGCCACCGCCGGGCCAGTCAATAAAATACTGAATAGCCGCAGGGTTTGCATCGCCATGATCAGCGCCATATCGGCGTGACTCCCTGCGGCAATCACCGCAACAGAATCTACGCCGCCTGGACTGGTCGCCAGATAGGCGGTAAGAAAATCTATCTGCATGTAATGCGCCAGTCCCCAGGCCATAGCGGCGCAGATCGCCATCAGTGAAAAAATGGACAAGAGGATTTGCGGTAAGGGGCGCAACGCCATTAAAAAGATCTGCTTGTCAAAACCCAGGCCGATTTGCCAGCCGATGGCCATATAGGCAATCGCCAGCAGCCATTCCGGCAGTTCGATCACCATCACGCCACCGGCATTCAGCAATGCGCCTGCCAACATCGGTAGCAACATGACGCCAGAGGGAATACGCAATAGACGCCCGGCCGTACCGGCAACGGCGGCCAGCGCCAGGGTACTGAACAGATTGCTGCTCAGCGGCGGAAACCAGAGAATTTGCTCACTGACCGTTTGGGCCTGGTCGCCCATCATCACTCGGGTGACCAGTGCTGCCGCGCCAACCACCAACAGTACGCGCAGATACTGCATAAACGCCACCAGCCGGATGTCGGCACCATATTCCTGCGCCATCGCCACCATTGCCGCCGCACCGCCAGGTGACGAGCCCCATGCACCGGTGTTTCCCGGTAGGTTACTATAGCGAACCAGCAGCCAGCCGATTACCGCGCTGCTGATAAGGGTCGCCAGCAGGATGATAATCACCATCGGCCAGTGGGCCGTAAGGGTCGTCAAGATTGAGCCCGTCAGGTTTTGGGCAATCATGCAGCCAAGAATCGCCTGCGCGCCAAGAAATGTGCAGCGGGGAGGGTGTAGTGAGATGCCGCGCATACTGAATATGATGCCGACGATCATCGAACCGAGCAGCAGCGGTCCTGGAAGGTGTATAAACAAAAAGAACAGGGAAAGAAGGAGCGATAGCAGAAACAACAGGCTCCACTGCAAAACAGGCATCCCATGCTCCTGAGTGAAATGACGGAAATCTCAGTAAATCATAGAGAAAGCATGATGAGAATAAAATAATATGCATCAAAAAAAAGGTCGGATTGTGGCTTCAATGCCTTGTCCGACCCGGGAGAATTAATGGCTGTAAGCCGGACAGGCGCTGGCGCCATCCGGCAGACAATTAACGCTTAATATCAGACTTAAAATCGCGCTTGTCGTAGCCGGTGTACAGCTGACGCGGACGAGCGATTTTCATGCCGTCGGTGTGCATTTCGTTCCAGTGTGCAATCCAGCCCACGGTACGCGCCATGGCGAAGATAACGGTGAACATGGAAGACGGAATACCCATCGCCTTCAGGATAATGCCGGAGTAGAAATCTACGTTCGGGTAGAGTTTCTTCTCGATGAAGTACGGGTCGTTGAGCGCAATGTGTTCAAGTTCCATCGCCACTTCCAGCAGATCATCTTTGGTGCCCAGTTCTTTCAGTACTTCATGGCAGGTTTCACGCATGACGGTGGCGCGCGGGTCATAGTTTTTATAAACACGGTGACCAAAGCCCATCAGGCGGAAGGAATCATTCTTGTCTTTCGCGCGGCGAACAAATTCCGGAATGTGTTTAACAGAGCTGATTTCTTCCAGCATTTTCAGCGCAGCTTCGTTTGCGCCGCCGTGTGCGGGTCCCCACAGGGAAGCAATACCGGCCGCGATGCAGGCAAACGGGTTAGCGCCAGAAGAACCGGCGGTACGAACGGTAGAGGTTGAGGCGTTCTGTTCGTGGTCAGCGTGCAGGATCAAGATACGGTCCATTGCGCGTTCCAGAATCGGATTCACTTCGTATTTTTCGCACGGCGTGGAGAACATCATGTTCAGGAAGTTACCGGCGTAGGAGAGGTCATTACGCGGGTACACGAACGGCTGTCCGATGGAATATTTGTAGCACATCGCTGCCATGGTCGGCATTTTGGACAGCAGACGGAAGGCGGCGATTTCACGGTGACGCGGATTATTCACATCCAGCGAGTCGTGGTAGAACGCAGCCAGCGCCCCGGTAACACCACACATAACGGCCATCGGGTGAGAGTCGCGGCGGAAACCGTGGAACAGGCGGGTGATCTGTTCGTGGATCATGGTATGGCGAGTGACTGTGGTTTTGAACTCGTCGTACTCCTCCTGCGTCGGTTTTTCGCCGTACAGCAGGATATAACACACTTCCAGATAGTTCGACTCGGTCGCCAACTGATCAATCGGGAAGCCGCGATGCAGCAAAATACCTTCGTCACCGTCGATGAAAGTAATTTTGGATTCGCAGGATGCGGTAGAGGTGAAACCTGGGTCAAAAGTAAACATCCCTTTTGAGCCAAGACTACGAATATCAATAACATCTTGACCGAGCGTACCTTTCAGCACATCCAGTTCAATAGCAGAGTCACCATTTAGAGTGATTTTTGCTTTAGTATCAGCCATTTACGGTCTCCTTAGCGCCTTATTGCTTAAGACTGCTGGAACTCACATTTGCCTTCGTACATCAATGAACCGTTACCAGTTTGTTATTTGGCTCGCCGCTCTGCGAAAGAGGGGATAACCTGGGTACAGAGCTATGGGCGCTTGCAGGTAAAACGGTCTTTTCATGGCGAATAAACTGCAAATCAAGAACTTAGCAATCCGAATTATTAAACCTGTCTATCACTAATAACTGTCCTGACTGTATTGGTCAATACTTCCACACTGTTACATAACTAAATGTCCGGTGAAAGAGTGACCCCATAACTTTTACGCATTATATGCTTTTTCTGGTGTCGTTTGTAACAACTTTGTTTAATGATTGTCAAATTAGATGGTTAAAAATTAAAATAATGTTGTTATCGTGACCTATGTCACTGTTCGGGATAAAACCCGACAAACTATATGTAGGTTAATTGTAATGATTTTGTGAACGTCCTATACTGCCGCCAGGTCTCCGGAATACCCTGCAATCCCGAGCCAACCAGCGTTGTAACGTGTCGTTTTAGCATCTGGAAGCAGTGTTTTATATGACGCGTAGTTATAGTAAGGACGCTGTCTGACCCGCACGCAGACCGGAGGAAGGAAATCCCGTCGTCTTTCAGGCTACAGGTGTCTTCATCTTCTGTACCCGAAGTCCAAAGGGAATAATAAGAACAGCATGTGGGCGTTATTCATGATAAGAAATGTGAAAAAACAAAGACCTGTCAATCTGGATCTACAAACGATCCGGTTCCCAATCACGGCGATAGCGTCCATTCTCCATCGCGTATCCGGAGTGATCACCTTCGTGGCGGTCGGGATTCTGTTGTGGTTATTGGGTACCAGCCTTTCCTCCCCTGAAGGTTTCCTCGCGGCGTCATCCATTATGAATAACTTCTTTGTGGAGTTAATTCTGTGGGGGATCCTGATTGCGCTGGCATATCACGCCGTAATGGGCATTCGCCATCTGTTGATGGATTTTGGCTATATCGAAGAAACCCTCGAAGCAGGGACACGTTCCGCCAAAATTTGTTTCGTTATCATTGTCGTGCTTTCACTTCTCGCAGGAGTCCTCGTATGGTAAGCAACGCCTCCGCATTAGGACGCAACGGCGTACATGACTTCATTCTGGTCCGTGCTACCGCTATCGTTCTGACGTTATACATCATCTATATGGTCGGCTTCTTCGCCACCAGCGGCGAACTGACGTTTGAAGTCTGGACCGGTTTCTTTTCATCGGCATTCACCAAAGTCTTCACCCTGCTGGCTCTTTTCTCCATCTTGATTCATGCCTGGATCGGCATGTGGCAGGTGTTGACCGACTACGTTAAACCGCTGGCCGTGCGCCTGATTCTGCAACTGGCTATCGTCGTTGCGCTGGTGGTTTACGTCATTTATGGATTTGTTGTGGTGTGGGGTGTGTAATGAAACTGCCAGTCAGAGAATTTGATGCTGTTGTGATTGGTGCCGGCGGCGCAGGTATGCGCGCGGCGCTGCAAATTTCCCAGAGCGGTCAGACCTGTGCGCTGCTCTCCAAAGTGTTCCCAACCCGTTCCCATACCGTATCTGCGCAAGGTGGCATCACCGTTGCGCTCGGTAATACCCATGAAGATAACTGGGAATGGCACATGTACGACACCGTGAAAGGGTCGGACTACATTGGTGACCAGGACGCTATTGAATATATGTGTAAAACCGGTCCGGAAGCGATTCTGGAGCTGGACCACATGGGGCTGCCGTTCTCTCGCCTCGATAATGGCACAATTTATCAACGTCCGTTTGGCGGCCAGTCGAAGAATTTCGGCGGTGAGCAGGCGGCACGTACCGCGGCAGCGGCAGACCGTACCGGCCATGCGCTGTTGCACACGCTGTATCAGCAGAACCTGAAAAACCATACCACCATCTTCTCCGAATGGTATGCGCTGGATCTGGTGAAAAATGCCGATGGCGCGATTGTTGGTTGTACCGCGCTGTGTATCGAAACCGGTGAAGTAGTTTACTTCAAAGCTCGCGCAACCGTGCTGGCGACCGGCGGTGCTGGCCGTATTTATCAGTCCACCACCAACGCCCACATCAACACCGGTGACGGCGTCGGTATGGCTATCCGCGCTGGTGTGCCGGTGCAGGATATGGAGATGTGGCAGTTCCACCCAACCGGTATCGCTGGCGCGGGTGTTCTGGTAACAGAAGGCTGTCGTGGTGAAGGTGGCTACCTGCTGAACAAACACGGTGAGCGCTTCATGGAGCGTTATGCCCCGAATGCGAAAGACCTGGCGGGTCGTGACGTGGTGGCGCGTTCCATCATGATCGAAATCCGCGAAGGTCGCGGCTGCGACGGTCCGTGGGGGCCGCACGCCAAACTGAAACTCGACCACCTGGGTAAAGAAGTGCTGGAGTCCCGTCTGCCGGGTATTCTCGAACTGTCCCGTACCTTTGCTCACGTTGACCCGGTGAAAGAGCCGATCCCGGTTATCCCAACCTGCCACTATATGATGGGCGGTATTCCGACCAAAGTCACCGGCCAGGCGCTGACCGTGAATGAGCAGGGCGAAGATGTGGTGATCCCAGGGCTGTTTGCCGTCGGTGAAATCGCCTGCGTATCGGTTCACGGTGCTAACCGTTTGGGCGGCAACTCTCTGCTTGACCTGGTGGTATTTGGTCGTGCCGTGGGTCTGCATCTGCAGGAATCTATCGCAGAGCAGGGTGACCAGCTGGATGCAACCGAAGATGAAATCGACGCTTCTCTGGCGCGTCTGAATCGCTGGAACGGTAACCGTAACGGTGAAGATCCGGTGGCAATTCGTAAAGCGCTGCAAGAATGTATGCAGCATAACTTCTCGGTATTCCGCGAAGGCGATGCGATGGCGAAGGGCCTGGAAGAGCTGAAAGCGATTCGCGAACGCCTGAAAAATGCCCGTCTGGACGATACCTCCAGCGAGTTCAACACCCAGCGCGTTGAGTGTCTGGAGCTGGATAACCTGATGGAGACCGCGTACGCCACTGCAGTATCTGCAAACTTCCGTACCGAAAGCCGTGGCGCGCATAGCCGCTTCGACTTCCCGGAACGTGATGACGAAAACTGGCTGTGCCATTCCCTGTACCTGCCAGAGTCGGAATCCATGACGCGACGTCAAGTCAATATGGAACCGAAGCTGCGCCCGGCATTCCCGCCGAAGATTCGTACTTATTAATGCGGAGACAGGACAATGAAACTCGAGTTTTCAGTTTATCGCTATAACCCGGATGTTGATGACGCTCCGCGCATGCAGGATTACACCCTGGAGGCGGAAGAAGGGCGCGACATGATGCTGCTGGATGCGTTGATGCAGCTGAAAGAAAAAGATCCGTCGCTGTCGTTTCGTCGCTCCTGCCGTGAAGGGGTCTGCGGCTCCGACGGTCTGAACATGAACGGCAAAAATGGACTGGCCTGTATCACACCTATTTCTGCACTGAATCAGCCGGGCAAGAAAATTGTCATTCGCCCGCTGCCAGGTTTACCGGTTGTGCGCGATTTGGTGGTAGACATGGGACAATTCTACGCACAGTATGAGAAGATTAAGCCTTACTTGTTGAATAATGGGAAAAATCCTCCGGCTCGTGAGCATTTACAAATGCCAGAGCAGCGTGAGAAGCTCGATGGGCTGTATGAATGTATTTTGTGTGCATGCTGCTCAACGTCCTGCCCATCATTCTGGTGGAACCCGGACAAGTTTATTGGCCCGGCAGGCCTGTTGGCCGCGTATCGCTTCTTAATTGATAGCCGCGATACCGAGACCGACAGCCGTCTGGAAGGTTTAAGTGACGCTTTCAGCGTATTCCGCTGTCATAGCATCATGAACTGCGTCAGCGTATGTCCTAAAGGGCTGAACCCGACGCGCGCCATCGGTCATATTAAGTCGATGCTGCTCAAACGTAGTGCATAAGTAGTTGTAGTTGCCGGGGAAGAGATTCCCCGGCCGTGCAGGGAAACCTCTAAAAACTGCCACATTGATAGCAATAATCGCAGCCTGAACGACGACGATTATTAGACAGTTTTTAAAGGTTCCTTAGCGGACGCAGATGACACGACAGTCCGCAACAAGTGAACCCCGGCACGCACATCGGTGTGCGTGGTAGTATCCACGGCGAAATAAGCATACAAATGCTTAAGGGATCACGATGCAGAACAGCGCTTTGAAAGCCTGGTTGGACTCTTCTTACCTCTCTGGTTCTAACCAGAGCTGGATAGAACAGCTCTATGAAGACTTCTTAACCGACCCTGACTCGGTAGATGCTAACTGGCGTTCGACGTTCCAGCAGTTACCTGGTACCGGAGTCAAACCGGATCAACTCCACTCAAAAACACGTGATTATTTCCGTCGACAGGCGTTGATTACCCCACGTTACTCTTCTTCTATTTCCGACCCTGATGCCAATGTGAAGCAGGTTAAAGTCCTGCAGCTCATTAACGCCTATCGTTTCCGCGGTCATCAGCATGCGAATCTCGATCCGCTGGGACTGTGGCAGCAAGAAAATGTGGCCGATCTGGATCCCTCCTTCCACGATCTGACCGATGCGGATTTCCAGGAAAGCTTTAACGTGGGTTCTTTTGCCGGTGGCAAAGACACGATGAAGCTGAGCGACCTGGTTGTCGCGCTGAAACAAACCTACTGCGGCCCGATTGGCGCCGAGTATATGCACATCACCAGCACCGAAGAAAAACGCTGGCTTCAGCAGCGTATCGAGTCTGGCCGTACTGCGTTCAGTAGTGAAGAGAAGAAACGCTTCCTCAGCGAACTGACCGCAGCGGAAGGTCTGGAACGCTACCTGGGCGCGAAATTCCCGGGCGCGAAACGCTTCTCGCTGGAAGGCGGTGATGCGTTAATCCCAATGCTCAAAGAGATGATCCGCCACGCCGGTAACAGCGGTACCCGTGAAGTGGTACTGGGTATGGCGCACCGTGGTCGTCTGAACGTCCTGGTTAACGTGCTGGGTAAAAAGCCGCAGGATCTATTCGACGAATTTGCGGGCAAACATAAAGAACACCTCGGCACCGGTGACGTGAAGTACCACATGGGCTTCTCATCGGATATTGAAACCGAAGGCGGTCTGGTGCATCTGGCGCTGGCGTTTAACCCGTCGCACCTGGAAATCGTTAGCCCGGTGGTTATCGGTTCCGTACGTGCACGCTTGGATCGTCTGGACGAGCCGAGCAGCAATAAAGTGCTGCCAATCACTATTCATGGTGATGCGGCAGTAACCGGGCAAGGCGTGGTTCAGGAAACCCTGAACATGTCGAAAGCGCGTGGTTACGAAGTGGGCGGTACCGTTCGCATCGTTATCAACAACCAAGTGGGCTTCACCACCTCTAACCCGCTAGATGCACGTTCTACACCGTACTGCACCGACATCGGTAAGATGGTTCAGGCGCCGATTTTCCACGTGAACGCGGATGACCCGGAAGCGGTCGCTTTCGTAACGCGCCTGGCACTGGATTTCCGTAATACCTTTAAACGCGATGTCTTCATCGATCTGGTGTGCTACCGCCGTCACGGCCACAACGAAGCCGACGAGCCAAGCGCAACCCAGCCGCTGATGTATCAGAAAATCAAAAAGCATCCGACCCCGCGCAAAATCTACGCTGACAAGCTGGAAGCGGACAACGTCGCTACGCTGGAAGATGCGACCGAAATGGTCAATCTGTATCGTGACGCGCTGGACGCAGGCGAATGCGTGGTGAAAGAGTGGCGTCCAATGAATATGCACTCCTTCACCTGGTCGCCGTACCTCAACCACGAATGGGATGAAAACTACCCGAACAAAGTTGAGATGAAGCGTCTGCAGGAGCTGGCAAAACGCATCAGCACCGTGCCTGAAGCGGTGGAAATGCAGTCGCGTGTTGCCAAAATTTACGGCGACCGTCAGGCCATGGCCGCAGGCGAGAAGCTGTTCGACTGGGGTGGCGCAGAGAATCTGGCTTACGCCACGCTGGTTGATGAAGGCATTCCGGTACGTCTGTCGGGTGAAGACTCTGGCCGCGGAACCTTCTTCCACCGTCATGCGGTGATTCATAACCAGGCGAATGGTTCAACGTACACTCCGCTGCAGCATGTGCATAACGGGCAGGGCACGTTCCGCGTATGGGACTCCGTGCTGTCTGAAGAAGCGGTGCTGGCATTCGAGTACGGTTATGCCACGGCAGAACCGCGCACCCTGACTATCTGGGAAGCGCAGTTTGGTGACTTCGCCAACGGTGCGCAGGTGGTTATCGACCAGTTCATCTCTTCCGGCGAGCAGAAATGGGGCCGTATGTGCGGTCTGGTTATGCTGCTGCCACACGGCTATGAAGGTCAGGGCCCGGAGCACTCCTCCGCGCGTCTGGAACGTTATCTGCAACTTTGCGCTGAGCAAAACATGCAGGTTTGCGTCCCGTCTACCCCGGCACAGGTTTACCACATGCTGCGTCGTCAGGCGCTGCGCGGAATGCGTCGTCCGCTGGTAGTGATGTCACCGAAGTCGCTGCTGCGTCATCCGCTGGCGGTGTCCACGCTGGACGAACTGGCAAATGGCACCTTCCTGCCAGCCATTGGCGAAGTAGATGAACTTGATCCTAAAGGCGTGAAGCGTGTCGTGATGTGTTCTGGTAAGGTTTATTACGACCTGTTGGAGCAACGCCGCAAGAACGACCAAAAAGATGTCGCCATTGTGCGTATCGAACAGCTCTATCCGTTCCCGCATAAAGCGGTGCAGGAAGCGCTGAAACCGTTTGCTCATGTACATGATTTTGTCTGGTGCCAGGAAGAGCCGCTCAACCAGGGCGCATGGTACTGCAGCCAGCATCATTTCCGTGAAGTAATTCCATTTGGGTCAGCTCTGCGTTATGCAGGTCGCCCGGCCTCTGCCTCTCCGGCAGTAGGATATATGTCCGTTCACCAGAAGCAGCAACAAGATCTGGTTAATGACGCGCTGAACGTCGATTAAATAAAGGATAAATAATGAGTAGCGTAGATATTCTTGTTCCCGACCTGCCTGAATCCGTAGCGGATGCAACGGTTGCAACCTGGCACAAAAAACCGGGCGATGCAGTACGTCGTGATGAAGTACTGGTAGAAATCGAAACTGACAAAGTGGTACTGGAAGTACCGGCATCAGCGGACGGTATTCTTGATGCGGTTCTGGAAGATGAAGGGACAACCGTCACTTCTCGCCAGATCCTCGGTCGCCTGCGTGAAGGCAACAGCTCTGGCAAAGAGACCAGCGCCAAGTCTGAAGAGAAAGATTCTACTCCGGCACAACGCCAGCAGGCGTCTCTTGCTGAACAGAACAACGATGCCCTGAGCCCGGCGATCCGTCGCCTGCTGGGTGAGCATAACCTCGAAGCCAGCGCCATCAATGGCACCGGCGTCGGTGGTCGTATCACGCGTGAAGATGTTGAAAAGCATCTGGCCAAAGCACCGGCTGCGAAAGCAGAAGCCAAAGCGCCGGCCGCCGCGCCTGCACCACAGGCTCAACTGGGCGCTCGTGGCGAAAAACGTGTTCCGATGACCCGTCTACGCAAACGCGTAGCTGAGCGTCTGTTGGAAGCGAAAAACTCCACCGCCATGCTGACCACGTTCAACGAAGTCAACATGAAGCCAATCATGGATCTGCGTAAGCAGTACGGTGATGCGTTCGAGAAACGTCACGGTATCCGTCTGGGCTTTATGTCTTTCTACGTGAAAGCGGTTGTTGAAGCGCTGAAACGCTATCCGGAAGTGAACGCGTCCATCGACGGTGATGACGTGGTTTACCACAACTACTTTGATGTCAGCATGGCGGTCTCCACGCCGCGTGGCCTGGTCACGCCGGTCCTGCGTGATGTGGATCTGCTGGGTATGGCTGACATCGAGAAAAATATTAAAGAGTTGGCAGTTAAAGGTCGCGACGGCAAGCTGACGGTCGACGATCTGACGGGCGGTAACTTCACCATCACTAACGGTGGCGTGTTCGGTTCCCTGATGTCTACCCCGATCATCAACCCACCGCAGAGCGCCATCCTGGGTATGCATGCCATCAAAGATCGTCCGATGGCCGTAGACGGTAAGGTTGAAATCCTGCCGATGATGTATCTGGCGCTGTCTTATGACCACCGTTTGATCGATGGTCGTGAGTCAGTAGGCTTCCTGGTAACCATTAAAGAGTTGCTGGAAGATCCGACGCGTCTGCTGCTGGACGTGTAGTAAATAAGAGTATCACCTGCCCCGTAGGTCTGGAGGCTTATCAGGCCTACGGGTAAAAGATAACGATTACCTGAAGGATGGACAGAACACATGAACTTACATGAATATCAGGCAAAACAACTTTTTGCCCGCTATGGCTTACCGGCACCGGTGGGATATGCCTGTACTACTCCGCGTGAAGCTGAAGAAGCTGCATCTAAAATCGGCGCAGGCCCGTGGGTAGTGAAATGTCAGGTTCACGCTGGTGGCCGTGGTAAAGCGGGCGGTGTGAAGGTTGTGAACAGCAAAGAAGACATTCGCGCTTTTGCTGAACACTGGCTGGGTAAACGTCTGGTCACTTACCAGACAGACGCCCATGGTCAACCGGTAAATCAGATTCTGGTTGAAGCAGCGACCGACATTGGTAAAGAACTTTACCTCGGTGCAGTTGTTGACCGTAGTTCCCGTCGTGTGGTCTTCATGGCCTCTACCGAAGGCGGCGTGGAAATTGAAAAAGTGGCGGAAGAAACGCCGCACCTGATCCACAAAGTAGCGCTCGATCCGCTGGCCGGTCCGATGCCTTATCAGGGTCGTGAACTGGCGTTCAAACTGGGTCTGGAAGGTAAACAGGTTCAGCAGTTCACCAAGATCTTCATGGGTCTGGCGACTATCTTCCTTGAGCGCGATCTGGCGCTGATCGAAATCAACCCGCTGGTGGTGACCAAGCAGGGGGATCTGATCTGCCTCGACGGCAAACTGGGCGCTGACGGCAACGCGCTGTTCCGCCAGGCTGACCTGCGTGAAATGCGCGATCAGTCTCAGGAAGATCCGCGTGAAGCACAGGCTGCACAGTGGGAACTGAACTACGTCGCTCTGGACGGCAACATCGGTTGTATGGTTAACGGCGCGGGCCTGGCAATGGGCACCATGGACATCGTTAAACTGCACGGCGGCGAACCGGCTAACTTCCTCGACGTCGGCGGCGGTGCGACCAAAGAGCGTGTAACTGAAGCGTTCAAAATTATCCTCTCTGACGACAATGTTAAAGCCGTACTGGTTAACATCTTCGGCGGTATCGTACGCTGCGACCTGATCGCGGACGGTATCATCGGCGCGGTAGCAGAAGTGGGCGTTAACGTTCCGGTCGTGGTACGTCTTGAAGGTAACAACGCTGAACTCGGCGCGAAAAAATTGGCTGATAGCGGCCTGAATATTATTGCAGCGAAAAGTCTGACGGATGCAGCTCAGCAGGTTGTTGCCGCAGTGGAGGGGAAATAATGTCAGTTTTAATTAATAAAGATACCAAGGTTATCTGCCAGGGCTTCACCGGTAGCCAGGGGACATTCCACTCTGAACAAGCGATTGCTTACGGTACGCAAATGGTCGGCGGTGTTACGCCGGGCAAAGGCGGCACCACGCATCTGGGTCTGCCGGTGTTCAACACCGTACGTGAAGCAGTAGAAGCGACCGGCGCAACCGCCACCGTTATCTACGTTCCGGCTCCGTTCTGCAAAGACTCCATCCTGGAAGCTATTGATGCTGGCATCAAGCTTATCATCACCATCACCGAAGGTATCCCAACGCTGGATATGCTGACTGTGAAAGTGAAGCTGGATGAAGCTGGCGTACGCATGATTGGCCCGAACTGCCCAGGTGTTATCACCCCTGGCGAATGTAAAATCGGCATCATGCCGGGCCATATTCACAAGCCTGGTAAAGTCGGTATCGTTTCTCGTTCCGGTACGCTGACCTATGAAGCGGTTAAGCAGACCACCGACTACGGTTTTGGTCAGTCTACCTGTGTGGGTATCGGCGGCGACCCGATCCCAGGCTCTAACTTCATCGATATCCTGAAGCTGTTCCAGGAAGATCCGCAGACCGAAGCGATCGTCATGATCGGTGAGATCGGCGGTAGCGCGGAAGAAGAAGCGGCGGCGTACATTAAAGATCATGTGACCAAGCCGGTTGTGGGTTACATCGCGGGTGTGACTGCGCCGAAAGGTAAACGTATGGGTCATGCTGGTGCGATCATCGCAGGTGGTAAAGGTACGGCAGATGAGAAATTCGCTGCGCTGGAAGCCGCTGGCGTGAAAACCGTTCGTAGCCTGGCCGATATCGGCGAAGCGCTGAAAACAGTGATTAAGTAAGAAAAAAAACAGCCCTGACTCTCTGCATAGTCAAGGGCTGCTCCCGTTTCGACATGGTTGGCCATCTGATGATGGCCTTTTTTAATGGCGTCGTTTTGCCACCAGCGTAAATTTATAATCGTCGCTTTTGAAGGTGTTGCGGCTGTATTCAAAAATGCGTCCATCGAGCAGAAACCCGCGAGAGATTTTCTCCAGCACCGGTTTCCCCTGCGGCATGCCCAGCATTTCTACAGTATCCTCATCCGGAATAATCGGGATCAGTTCCTGCTCGCTGCGATCGATAACCATCTTTTTGATCTGTTCTATATAGTGATATTTAGAATTTTCCATCACCTCCCAGGTGAGATCGGGAAAGAGGGCGAGCGGCATCCATGTCTCTTCGAGGGTAACGGCTTTCTGCTTAATAAAACGAACCCGTTTTACATGCCAGACTTTATCTTCAGCCGCCAGCTGTAGCCACTCGGCCAGCATCTCTCCTGCTGGAATGACCTCAAAGACCTTCACTTCGCTGTGCGTTTCAACCTGACGGTCGGCAAGCTTCTCATAAAAACTGGTGAGCTGATAAATGTCGTAATTGACGCGCTCCTCTTTCACATACCAACCGCTGCCCTGAATGCTCTCGATAATATTCTGTTCCGTCAGCAGCTTGAGTGCTTGCCTGATGGTCACGCGGCTGACCTCGAAACGGCTCTGTAGCGTAGATTCTGTGGGAAGTGCATCACCTGGTTTTAATTCACCTTTTGCAACTTGTTCGCGCAGAACGTCGGCTATCTGGCGGTACATCGGTTTTTTGCTCATCTCTTTTCGCTTTTGTCGGCAATAAAGTCAGATATTCAAGACAAATTATGCGTACATTTTATCAATAGTAAATAATACAAATTAAATACAAATATTGTCTCGTTAGTGAAATTGATCACGCAAAGGTATTGTTTTGTCTGCGACAATCGCGGCACATAATAATGACAATCCTCTGAGGACCATGATGAATTTGACAATACTGTCCCACCCTCGCGCAGTCTGTGTGCAGGCGAGATTTACCGATCGTGACGATGCCATTCGCCAACTTACGCAGCGGCTGACCGAATTAGGCAAAATCACCGATGCCGACGCTTATCTGGCGGAAGTTTTTCACCGCGAATCGCTGGGACCTACGGCGCTTGGCGAAGGATTGGCGGTACCGCACGGTAAATCGTCGGCCGTGAAAGAGGCGGCTTTCGCGGTGGCGACGCTGAGTGAACCGATGGACTGGGAAGGTATTGATGGCCCGGAGTCTGTTGAACTTATTTTTTTGCTGGCGATCCCGCCAGATGAAGCCGGTTCAACTCATATCCAAATCCTGACCGAACTGACCACCTGCCTTGCGGATGAGGGTCTGCGTGCTCGCGTGATGGCGGCGACCAGCGCCGAAGCGGTGCTGGCGGCGTTAGTGGTCGAAACACCGCCGCAGGCCGCAGTGGCGACGGCGGATGCGCCAACGATTGTTTGCGTTACCGCATGTCCGGCGGGCATTGCGCATACCTATATGGCGGCTGAGTATCTGGAGAAAGCCGGCCGACAAATGGGCGTTAACGTGGTGGTGGAAAAACAGGGTGCCAATGGCATTGAAGACCGCTTAACGGCTCAACAACTGAATGATGCGCGCGCCTGCATTTTCGCCGCAGAGGTCGCTATTAAAGAAAGTGAACGTTTCAACGGTATCCCGGCGATCTCCGTTCCGGTTGCCGAACCGTTGCGCCACGCAAAAGCGCTGATTGAACAGGCGTTAGCGCTGGAGCCTCTGCAAAGCCAGCGTGTTTCTCAGCCACAGACAGAGGTGAAAAAGGGGCTGAAAACCGACCTGAAACAAGCACTGCTGAGCGGAATTTCGTTTGCCGTGCCGTTAATCGTCGCCGGAGGGACGGTACTGGCGGTGGCGGTATTGATTGCACAGATTTTCGGCCTACAGGATGTGTACAGCTTAGAGAAGTCCTGGCTGTGGATGTATCGCCAACTCGGCGGCGGGATGCTGGGCACGCTGATGGTTCCGGTACTGTCGGCCTATACCGCTTATTCACTGGCGGATAAACCAGCGCTGGCTCCAGGCTTTGCGGCGGGTCTGGCGGCGAACTTAATCGGCTCGGGTTTTCTTGGCGGTGTTGCCGGTGGCCTGATTGCCGGTTATCTCATGCGTTGGGTGAAACAGCATCTGCGATTAAGCAGCAAATTCAATGGCTTTTTAACGTTCTACCTCTATCCGGTGATTGGCACGTTGGGCGCGGGTAGCCTGATGTTGTTTGTGATTGGCGAGCCTGTCGCCTGGATCAATACCTCGCTGACGGCCTGGCTAAATGGGTTATCAGGCACCAACGCGCTACTGCTCGGTATGATCCTGGGCTTTATGTGTTCGTTTGATCTTGGTGGTCCGGTCAATAAGGCGGCGTATGCCTTTTGTTTGGGCGCGATGGCCAACGGCGTATTCGGTCCCTACGCCATTTTCGCTTCGGTAAAAATGGTTTCTGCTTTCACCGTCACCGCTTCAACCATGCTGGCGCCACGCCTGTTCAAACAGTTTGAGATTGAGACCGGTAAATCCACCTGGCTGCTCGGCCTTGCCGGGATTACCGAAGGCGCGATTCCGCTGGCGATTGAGGACCCGATTCGGGTGATTGGCTCTTTAGTGATGGGGTCGATGGCGACCGGAGCCATCGTTGGGGCCATGGGGATTGGGCTTTCGACCCCAGGTGCCGGGATTTTCTCGCTCTTTTTACTTATCCCCGCAGACCTAAGCGCGGTGATGGCCGCCGCGGGCTGGTTTGGCGCCGCGCTGATTGGGACGATTATCTCCACGGCGATTTTACTGCTCTGGCGTCGTCAAGCGGTTAAACAGGGGAAATTCGTCACCGATAGCGTGATGCCGTAAGCACTTACTCAACAGGAAATGACGATGAAAGCAGTATCTCGCGTTCACATTACGCCGCATATGCACTGGGACCGTGAGTGGTACTTCACCACCGAAGAGTCGCGTATTTTGCTGGTTAACAATATGGAAGAGATCCTGACTCGCCTTGAGCAGGATGCAGAGTACAAATATTACGTGCTGGATGGTCAAACGGCGGTGCTGGAAGACTATTTTGCGGTGAAACCTGAAAACCGGCAGCGGGTTAAAGCGCTGGTGCAGGCCGGGAAGCTTATTATCGGCCCCTGGTACACGCAAACGGATACGACCCTCGTTTCCGGTGAGTCAATTGTCCGCAATCTGATGTACGGCATCCGCGGTTGTATGGCCTTTGGCGAACCGATGAAGATAGGTTATCTACCTGATTCATTTGGGATGTCCGGGCAGATGCCGCATATTTATAATGGTTTTGGTATCAACCGGGCTCTGTTCTGGCGTGGGTGCTCTGAACGTCATGGCACCGATAAAACCGAATTTTTATGGCAAAGCGCTGACGGTAGCCAGGTCACGACACAGGTGTTGCCGCTGGGCTATGCGATTGGTAAGTACTTACCCGAGGATGAGGCCGGGCTGCGTAAGCGACTTGACGGCTACTTCGAGGTGCTGGAGAACGCCTCGGTGACTAAAGAAATCCTATTACCCAACGGGCATGACCAGATGCCGTTACAGCAAAACATCTTTGCGGTGATGGATAAACTGCGTGAAATCTACCCGCAGCGAAAATTTGTCATGAGCCGCTTCGAGGAGGTTTTTGCTCATATCGAAGCGCATCGGGAGACGTTGGCTACCCTGCACGGCGAGTTTATCGACGGTAAATATATGCGCGTGCATCGTACGATTGGCTCCACACGAATGGATATCAAAATTATCCATGCGCGTATTGAGAATAAAATCGTTAACCTGCTGGAACCGCTCGCCACGCTGGCCTGGAGTTTAGGTTTTGAATATCACCACGGTCTGCTGGAGAAAATGTGGAAAGAGATTTTAAAGAATCATGCCCACGACAGCATCGGCTGTTGCTGTAGCGATAAAGTGCATCGTGAAATCGTTTCACGCTTCGTGCTGGCCGAAGATATGGCCGACAATTTGATTCGTTTTTACCTGCGTAAAATCACTGACAACATGGCGCACAGTGAAGAAGACAAGCTGGTGATGTTCAACCTGATGCCCTGGCCGCGTGAGGCGGTGATCAATACGACCGTACGTCTTCGCGCCAGCCAGTTCCGCCTGCTTGATGGCAGAGGAAATGAAATCCCTTATTTTATTCGTGGCGTGCGCGAGCTTGATCCTGGTCTTATCGACCGGCAAATCGTCCATTACGGCAACTACGAGCCGTTTATGGAGTTTGATATTCAGCTCAACCAGATTCTACCTTCGATGGGGTACTGCACGCTGTATATCGAACCGCATGTTGCTGGCCGTCAGGCGATACCCGCTCCGGCGACCCAGGCACTGTTGGAGAACGCGTTCTGGCTGATCGATCTCAATAACGATGGAACGCTACAGCTACGCGATAAGGATTCAGGGATTGTTTATCAACGCGTACTGGAGATTGAAGAAAGCGCCGACGACGGGGATGAGTACGATTACTCCCCCTCGCGCGAGGATTGGCGCCTCACGTCTGCGGGCGTTGCGTTTGAGCATGAAATTATCCGCGAGGGATGGCAAGACCGGGCAATCATTCGCTATCGGATGGCGGTTCCGGCGGATCTGGAGGCGCGCGCGTCACGTCAGCGCAATGGTGAAGTTAGCATCGAAATAGGTGTTACGCTGAGCCATAACAGCCGGCGGATTGAGGTTGATATTCGCATTAACAATCAGGCTGACGATCACCGAGTTCGGGTGCTTATCCCCACGCCATTTCACACTAATGACGTGTTGGCTGATACCCAGTTTGGTTCGCTGCTGCGGCCTGTTCACGATGAAGCGATGGCCAACTGGCAGGCTGAGGGATGGAAAGAAGCGCCGGTGCCGGTCTGGAATCTGCTCAACTACGCCGCGCTGCAGGAGGGGCGTCATGGACTCGCGGTGTTTAGCGAAGGATTGCGCGAATTTGAGGTAGTGGGTGAGGAGAAAAAAACGTTTGCTCTGACGCTGCTCCGTGGCGTCGGCTTACTCGGAAAAGAGGATCTCTTATTACGTCCCGGCAGGCCGTCAGGCATAAAAATGGCGGTACCGGATTCCCAGATGCGGGGCGTGCTGCACGGGCGCTTTTGCCTGTTTAGTTATAGCGGGACGCCGCTTAACGTTGGCCTGGCTCAGCAGGCGCGTGCCTGGCTGACGCCCGTCCAGTGTTATAACAAAATCCCGTGGGATGCGATGAAGCTCAACAAAGCAGCGTTTACTGTTCCCGATAGCTACAGCCTGTTGAGTATGTCACCGGTCGGCTGTCAGCTTAGCGCGTTAAAAAAAGCAGAGGACAGAGATGAAATCATCCTGCGTTTATTTAATCCCTCTGACAGCGTCACCTGCGATGCCGCCGTGTCGTTTAGCCAAAGCGTAATGCATTGCCGCGAAACCGGTATGGATGAAATACCCGCTGGCGAGCAGAGCGATGCGAAGGGGATTAACGGCGAGTTTCGGCCAGGGCAGTCGCGGACGTTTAGTCTGAAACTGGCCTGAAAGAAGTGATGAGTCAGCGCCAGCAATCTTATGCTGGCGCTGACCGGCCGCTATCAGGATGATGCCAGTGTTTTCAACCAGCGAATTCCGCTTTCCGGCGAGGTCATTACCGGCACCGGCGGGGAAGGGAGCTGCTGTAAAACGCGCGCCATCGAGGCTTGCGCCAGCATCACAACATCTGCCTGGGTAAAGGCGCTCTGTAACCCTTCACTGACGATACGGTCATGAGTATCCATGTCTCCCGCCAGCAGCGCGTGGAATGCCTCCTCCATTAATATAGGCGTGATGGTTCGCGATTTACCGCTCTGCTGCACTTTGCGCTGTACGTAATCCAGCGTTGGCTTCAGCGTGGTTGCCACGGTCGCCAGTACGGCGATCCGCTCACCTTTTTCAATCGCCTCTTCCACCATTGCGCAGTCAATGCGCGCGAGCTGCAGTGGGGTCATAAACTGGCATTGCTCCACCGCAGTACCAATTGAGGAGCAGGCGGTAATAAAGATATCGCAGTCCGCTTTTTCGGCAATATGCACATAGTCGGCGATGCGGGCGGCAATATTGGGCGTCACGCCCTGGGCCTTCATTACCTGCTTGATCATGGATTCTTCTACCAGGTGCATGACTTCCACATCCGGCATGATGTCGGCAATCAGCTGTTGCATCATCGTAAGCGTGGCGGCACTGGTATGCAGCATGGCGACCTTTTTCATTGGGCAATCTCCTTAAGTAACGTTTCCGCGACGGCCAGCGCCGCATCATGATCTTCCTGCGCGGATAAACCGCCTACCGCGACGGCCCCAAGGCATTTTCCTTGGTGCAGAATCGGGATCCCGCCCGGCAGCGCCGTAAACAGCGGGTCGGCAAAATAACCAATATCCAGTTGCTCTTTCTGCAGGCGCTGTAAAAATGCCTGCGTGGTACAGCCCAGGCGGCTACTGGTGCGTGCTTTGCGCTGGGTTAACTCGATGGTTAACAGTTTGGCGTTATCCATCCGCGCAAAGCTGATTAGTTCTCCATTGGCGTCGCATACGGCTACGCTTAACGGACGTTTTGCGTAACATGTTTCGGCGAGGTCGAGCGCAGAGGCCACGGCGCGCAGGGCATGCCCCAGAGTGAGAGTTGTCATCGTGATTATCCTTTTGACAGATTTTCGCAAGCGGGTTGAACGGGATCTTTGGCTGCGGCGGCCTGCGCCTGTCTGGCGTCTTTCTTGCGCCAGTAGTTCGCGAGCAGCGAGCCGCTGACGTTGCCAAGTGGAGTCATCACCGCCGAGGCCAGGCCAACCGTTGCCAGTTTGCCCATCGCTGCGGCAAGCCCGGACGCCATGCCGCCGTTTTGCAGGCCGACTTCAAAGGCTACGGTGCGGGCAGACTGTACGTCCATGCGGAAGATCCAGCGGCTCATCAGATAGCCAATCAGGAAGCCGCCGAGGTTATGCATCAACATGGCGAAGCAGAGCAGGAAGCCGACCTGCACCAGGTTCTCGCGCCCGGCTGCGGCTGCGGTGGTCGTAAAGAAAATGATCCCCATCATTGAGATGGTCGGCATGATTTTCTTCACGCCCGCCACGCGGCCATACAGCCAGTTGTAGAACAATGCCCAGACGAGACCGCCTGCCACGAAGTTGAGCACCACCGCGTACATTTGCGCGTCGGCGCTGGCGTGACCAAACAGCGCGTCCCAGCCGCCAGCAATCATATACAGCAACCAAAGAGCGCCGATCCCGGCCAGCATCTGGACGACACGGCGTCCGCGCACGCCCGCATAGGTTTTCAGATAGTCATGCAGAATTGCCGCGCCGATGGGGATCAATACGATTTTCACCACATCCATTACCATTGCGGTGAGCTGGATATCGATCATCGACCCCGCCAGCAGATTAACCCACAGCGGCGTCATCACCGTCGCCGCCAGCGTTGAGACTGCGGCGATCGAGACCGCCAGCGCCAGGTTGGCGTTCGCGATATAGACCATGACGGTAGAGGAGAGTCCGCTTGGGCAGGCGCCAATCAGCAGAATCCCGACCGCCACCTCAGGCGGAAAGTTAAAGATAAGCGTAATGCTCAGGCCGAGCAGAGGCATGATAACGAAGTGACAGAAGGTGCCAATAAACACCGCCCACGGCATTTTGGCGACGTCAATAAAATCCTGGATCGTTAGCTTAGTGCCCATGCTAAACATGGTGGCCTGAATGACGAGGAATACGATCCATTTATGGGTGATATTGAAACCGCCCCAGACGATCAGATCCGTAGACCAGGTCATGGCGGCGACAAATCCGGCGATGATCCATAGCGTAAATTGATAGCTGCGTAGACCCGGCCAGTAGCCTGCACCGGCGGCGAATCCGGCGGTGAACATCACCAGCCCGGGCTGCCAGAGCGCCGCGGACTGGATTAGCGCACCGATAATCGCCAGCGCCGCGCCCGCAACGCTGACGCCGAGTCCGGTTTTGTGAATAACAGTGGTCATAGTCATGTTGAAATGTCCTTGCTGTTGTTATTGCTGCCGGGATGGAATAGATAACATGTGCCGCGCAATTTCTGGCGTGGCGACTTTTTTATCCATGCTGCGAATGAGCGTGGCGAGTTTGGCAACCTGCTGGTAATTATGCTGTGCTTTTTCTTCAGCGCTTAAATAATAGCTATCCTCAAAGCCGATTCGTACTTCACTGGCCCCCATGCCGACGGCGGCGGCAATAATATCGAAATTCTTTCTGCCAAAATGAGTAATACCCCATAAGGCATCGCGCGGGATCATGCTACGCAGAGCAATTAAAGCGTCAATGGTTGCTGGCGTACTGCCGCGATGGCCGAGGACGATATTAAAGAGCATGGGTTTTTGGAATTTTATTTTATCTTCAAGGTTCAGGATGTTATTAATCATGCCAATTTCAAAAACTTCAAACTCGGGAATAATATTGTGCTCGACAATTTGCCGGGAGCAATATTCCACGTCCGGACCGGGATTAAAGTACACCGCATCTCCGAGGTTGACGGAACCGACGTTCAGCGAAGCCATCTCTACGCCGGGACAGGAGAGTGGCGCGCAGCGTTCGGTGATGGACATTGAAGAGACGCCGCCGGTAGATGCCTGAATAATCAGGTCTGAATGGCGCATGACGCTATCAATGGTCGCCTGAAAATCGGTGGTATCCGGCGTCAGGCGACCCTGTTTATCGCGAACGTGTAAATGCACGATGGACGCGCCATGCTCTACGCTGGCGAGTATTTCCTGCGCCAGTTCTGCGGGTATAACTCTGGGGCAATCCGCGGCAACGGGTGCCAGCGAAATAATAACAGTATCCGACATATTTTCCTCCGGTACAGAGATATTTAAATTATAGGTAAGGCTTTATCCAGTTTAATGAGTCGGGCCCTGATGTTGATGGTTGATATTCACAGCCAATCCAGCCCTGGTAATTCATTTTTCTAATAAAATCGAATAGCCATGTTTCATTTAATTCACCTGTTCCCGGTTCATGGCGATAGGGGACAGAAGCAATTTGAAAATGTTTAATTAAGGTGAAGTAGCGTTCAATATTTTTTGCCACATTGCCATGAATTTTCTGACAGTGGTAAATATCAAACTGTAAACCGATATTTTTCTTGCCAACCTCTTGAATAATAGATTCGGCCAACGGAAAGCTGTCAATAAAATAACCGGGCATATCCTGCGAATTTAACGGTTCAATCAGCACATCGATTTCCGCTTCAGCCATCATATCGCAGGCGATACGCAGCCGGTTGGCCAGGAGAGTGCGCTGAGCGTGAAGCGTCAGATCGTCGCAGCGCGAACCGGCCATAACGTGAACCCGACGACAGCCCAGCGCCGTGGCGTAATCACGCGCCACGTTGAGGCTATGGTGAAATTCCTGGTCTCGACCGGGCTGTGCGGCTAGTCCCCGCTCACCTTGTGCCCAGTTACCCGCCGGTGCGTTCATCAGCACCACCGGCAGGGATGTTTCCCGCTGTGCAGCGTGCAAATGCGCCAGCGGGTGCTGCCAGAGAAATAGCCCTTCAACGCCGCGAAAACCAGCCGCCTGCGCCGCCGCAAATCGCGCCGCTATCGGTAAATCTGTAAACAACCAGTCGAGGTTAGCCGCTAACTTCAGCATGGCGCGCACCCTCCCGGTTATCAACCAGATGCAGCTTAACGCCCTGGCTGGCAAGAGTTTGCTGGGCGTTTTCCGGTAACCGGTTATCAGAAATAATGTCGGTTAACTGTTCCAGCCCACAGATATGGAACATGCCGTATTTGCCAAACTTACTGCTGTCGCAGACCAGCACCCGACGCCGGGAAACGGTGAGTACCGCTTCTTTAACCGAGGCTTTCCCTTCGCTCGGCGTCGACATGCCGCGTTCGGTATCCCACGATGAGGAGCTCAGAAACGCCACGTCAATATTAATGGTGCGCAGAAAACTGGCGGCGCTTTTTCCAAGGCATGAGCGGTTACGCTGATCCACCAGACCACCGGTGTGATAGAGCGTTATGTGCGGCATATCCATCAGATAGTGGCTGATGGAAAAATCGTTGGTTACTACCGTCAGATTGAAACAGTGGCTGGCGGCGACCGCTTTCGCCACTTCAAACAACGACGTTCCGGCATCCAGATACAGCGTTTGTCCGGGCTCAATGAGCATGGCGGCGAGCTGGCCCATTTTACGTTTCACGTCATGATTCAACTCGGCTTTTTCCCGCCATGGCAGCTCGGATTTCAGCAGGTTATTGAGCTTCACTCCGCCGTTAATGGCAATAACTTTGCCTTCTTCTTCCAGCAACTGGATGTCGCGACGCACGGTCATATGCGACACGCTCATCAAATCTGCCAGTTCATTAAATGAGGCGGCATTTTTTTCGTGCACGTAGCGGTAGATAAAATCACGTCGTTGCTCGGGGATCATTATGTCACCTCACGCTTGCCGGGAATGTTCAAGTTCGGCCACCGCTTCTTCTGAGAGCGGAACATAGCCAAGCGGTTTTAACGTCAGCCAGATGCGGGCGCTGTCTTCCAGTTCTTCGGCGTTAAACACCGCCTCACGCAGCGAGCGACCGCTTACTACCGGCCCGTGATTAGCCAGCAGCGCGGCCGTATGGTCTGCCGCGATTTCACTCAGTGCGCTGGCAATGCCTTCATGGCCAGGCTTGAAATAGGGCAGCAGCGGTAATTGCCCGACGCGCATCACATAGTACGGTGTTAACGGCGGCAGGCAGTTTTTCGGCGTGGTGCACGGCAGGCAGGAGAGCGCGGTCAGCCATGGAGAATGCAGGTGCACGACCGCGCCGCAGGATGGCCGATGTCGATACCACGCCAGATGCATGGGCACCTCTTTTGAGGGTTTGTCGCCGCTAAGATGAACGCCGTTGGCATCCAGCCGACTTAGCGTGGCAGGATCAAGCTCGCCCAGACAAGAGTTGGTCGGGGTCACCAGATAGCCGCCATCCGGCATTTTGACGCTAAGATTGCCGGAACCGCCGCTGCTGTAACCGCGCATAAACAGGGAACGGCCATAGTGGACGAGTAGTTCGCGCAGTTGGTGTTCACTCACCGAATTCATAATGCGTACTCCTGGGCAGTAAAAAAGAAATCGTCGTCACCAAAGTTGCCTGACTTCAGCGCCAGCGCCAGACCGGAGGAAAATACCCACGGTACGCCTGGCGCAATGGCTTTGCCGACGGACAGACGCTTCACCTGCAAGGCTTCCACAACGGTGCCGGAGGTTTCTCCGCCCGCGACGATAAAGGTGTTTACACCCGCAGTTCGTAGCTTTGAACTCAGCCGGGCAAAAGCGTGTTCGATTGCCTGGCTGGCGGCCTGTTCGCCGTGCTCCTGTTGAATACGTTTGAGTACGTCTGGCGGCTGGGTGGCGTATATCAATGGCGCTAATGGGTCGCTGATATGCGTCATCGCCCAGGCGCTCAGTTCATCGGTGTAGCGTTCGGCATCAGACAGGCAGCGGGACACATCAAGCAAACGAGACGCTGCCGCGGCCTTATAGCGATTAACCTGACGATTGCTCATTGCCGAACAGCTACCGGAGAACACCACCGTTTTGGCAGGCAGTGGAAAAGAGTCCGGCGGCATGGATTGCTGGCCTCCGCTGCAGGCGGCCAGCGCGCCGCCGAGCCCGGAGCCACCGGCTAACAGAGGGCTGGCATGGAGAGCTTGCGCCAGCGTGTTGAGATCTGCTTCATCCAGCGTATCGACGATAACGTGACGCGTACCTTCAGCCTGAAGTTGGGCCAGGGCGTAAGTGACCGCTTCCACACCTTGACGCAGGGTCGTGAGGTTGATGCAACCAACCGCGCCTGGCGTTTGCGCGCTCAGCAGGCGCGGCAGGCTGGCATCAATCATTGGATTGAGCGGATGCTTTTCCATCCCGGATTCGTTAAGCAGTACACCGTGTACAAAAAGATGACCATGCACCACCGTGCGTCCGTTTTGCGGCAGAGCGGGGCAGTGGACGATCAGCGGAACCTGCAGGTCGTTCATCAATGCATCGCTGACCGGGCCAATATTGCCTGTTGGCGTGGAGTCAAACGTCGAACAATATTTAAAATAAATCTGGCGGACACCTGCATTTTGTTTCAGCCAGCGGGCACAGGACAGGGATTGGGCGACGGCCTGTTCTGCGGGTAATGAGCGGCTTTTCAGCGAGATGACGATAGCGTCAACCTCTTCATTCCAGCATTGCGCGGTATCGGGCATACCGGGCAGAAGCGCGACGCGCCACCCCTGCTGCGCCATAAAGCTTGCAATGTCCGTTGCGCCGGTAAAATCGTCGGCGATAACGCCTGTGGTGACGGCCATGGATCAACTCCGTTCAGATTGTTTGCTAATTGAACATATTATTCAGGAGGGCCTTTCACATTCACATGATGATTATCACAAATAAGCACATCATCGATTCAGATTAAAAACGGGTAATTTATTGAAAATAATGAAGTTAGGTGTTGAGCGTTGCGAAAAGAGTCTCACAAGAGAGGGTGATGCTGCCAACTTACTGATTTAGTGTATGATGGTGTTTTTGAGGTGCTCCAGTGGCTTCTGTTTCTATCAGCTGTCCCTCCTGTTCAGCTACTGACGGGGTGGTGCGTAACGGCAAAAGCACTGCCGGACATCAGCGCTATCTCTGCTCTCACTGCCGTAAAACATGGCAACTGCAGTTCACTTACACCGCTTCTCAACCCGGTACGCACCAGAAAATCATTGATATGGCCATGAATGGCGTTGGATGCCGGGCAACCGCCCGCATTATGGGCGTTGGCCTCAACACGATTTTCCGCCATTTAAAAAACTCAGGCCGCAGTCGGTAACCTCGCGCATACAGCCGGGCAGTGACGTCATCGTCTGCGCGGAAATGGACGAACAGTGGGGATACGTCGGGGCTAAATCGCGCCAGCGCTGGCTGTTTTACGCGTATGACAGGCTCCGGAAGACGGTTGTTGCGCACGTATTCGGTGAACGCACTATGGCGACGCTGGGGCGTCTTATGAGCCTGCTGTCACCCTTTGACGTGGTGATATGGATGACGGATGGCTGGCCGCTGTATGAATCCCGCCTGAAGGGAAAGCTGCACGTAATCAGCAAGCGATATACGCAGCGAATTGAGCGGCATAACCTGAATCTGAGGCAGCACCTGGCACGGCTGGGACGGAAGTCGCTGTCGTTCTCAAAATCGGTGGAGCTGCATGACAAAGTCATCGGGCATTATCTGAACATAAAACACTATCAATAAGTTGGAGTCATTACC